>DXLP01000009.1 GCA_019414645.1 Collinsella sp. | reverse complement strand
CTGAGGGGCGTTCGGGGCGGCGGAAATTGCAGAATACTCGCGATTTTGCACGTCGCGAGAGGGGGGACCCTTGCTTTAGGTGGTTTACTTCCCCTGCACCATGGTGAGCGAGATCTTCTTGCGGTCGCGATCGACCTTTTCCACCCACACCTTTACCGTGTCGCCGACGCGTACCACGTCGCTCGGGTGCTTGACGAAGCGGTTAGCCAGCTTGGAGATGTGCACGAGGCCGTCCTGGTGCACGCCGACGTCGACGAAGGCGCCAAAGTCTACGACGTTGCGCACCGTGCCCTTGAGTTCCATGCCGGGCTCCAGGTCATCGATAGAAAGTGCCGAGCGGCTAAAGACCACCTCGGGCGCGTCGTCGCGCGGGTCGCGGCCGGGCTTCTTGAGCTCGTTGACGATGTCGATGAGCGTGAGGGTGCCGCAGTCCAGGTCGCTTGCCAGCGCCGAGATGCTGCCCAGACGGCGCTCAATGTCGGGCATGCCGCCACGGCTGAGCTCGCTGGCTTTAACGCCTGCGCGCTCCAAGACGGACGTGGCCACCTCGTAGCTCTCGGGGTGGACGCTTGTCGCGTCGAGCGGGTTCCTGCCGCCGCTGATGCGCAGGAAGCCCGCGGCGTTGAGATATGCCTTGGGTCCCAGCTTGGGGACCTTCTTGAGCTGGCGGCGATCGGTAAAGGCGCCGTTTTCCTCGCGGTAGGCCACGATGCTCTTGGCCACGCTCGGCGTGATGCCCGATACGTATCCCAGCAGGCTCGCGCTCGCGGTGTTTACGTCGACGCCCACGCGGTTGACGACGTCCTCCACCACGTGGCCCAGGGTGCGCGAAAGCTCTGCCTGGTCAAGGTCGTGCTGGTACTGGCCAACGCCGATGGACTGGGGCGGAATCTTGACGAGCTCTGCCAGCGGGTCTTGCAGACGGCGGCCCAGGCTCATGGCGCCGCGCACGGTGACGTCCAGGTCGGGATACTCCTGGCTTGCGAGTTCGGAGGCGGAGTACACCGACGCGCCGGCTTCGTTGACGATGGTGTAGCGAAGGCTGGGCGCCTGCTCGGCAATGAACTCCGAGACTACTTCCTCGGTCTCGCGGCTAGCGGTGCCGTTGCCGATGACGATGGTGTTGACACCGTCCTTTTTGACGAGGCGAGCGAGCTCGCGCTTGGTGCCGGCGACGTCGTGGCGCGGCTTGGTGGGGTAGACCACGCCGTGGTCGAGTAGCTTGCCGGTCTCGTCCATGACGGCGACCTTGCAGCCGGTGCGGTAGCCCGGGTCGAGCGCGAGCACGCGGGCGCCACGGACGGGGCGTGCCGAGAGCAGGCCCTCGAGATTCTTGGCAAAGACGTTGATGGCCTCGGTCTGTGCACGGACAGTGAGTTTGGCGCGGGCCTCGCGCTCCAGCGAGGGGGCCATGAGGCGCTTGTAGCCGTCGGCGATAGCGGCGTCAAAGACGGGCGCAAACACGCCCTGGCGACGGGGCCAGCGGCTGCCGAGGCGTGCCGTGGCAGCAGTGCCGTCGACGTTCACGCGCACGCGGAGCTTGCCCTCGCGCTCACCGCGGTCGATAGCCAGCACGCGGTGGTTGGGTATACGGCGCAGCGGCTCGTCGAAGTTGTAGTAGGGCTCGTAGGGAGTCTTCTCGGCGGGGTCGGTGGCCTCGACGACGATGTCGGCGGTGTTTTGCGTAAAGGCGCGCAGGTCGGCGACGTTCTCGGGGTCCTCGGCTACCGTCTCGGCCACGATGTCGGCGGCGCCGGCGAGCGCCTTCTCGGGCGTGTCGAAGCCGGCCCCCTCGTTGACGTATGCCGCGGCGGCGTCGAGCGCGCTGCCCTTGGTCGAGGCCTGCATGATGATCATGTTGGCGAGCGGCTCCAGGCCTGCCTCGCGGGCCTTCTGCGCGCGGGTCATGCGCTTTTTGCGGTAGGGCTTGTAGAGGTCCTCGACACGCTGCAGCTGCGTGGCCTCGCGAATCTGCTGCTCGAGTTCGGGCGTGAGCTTGCCCTGGGCGTCGATGAGCAGAATGACGTCCTCTTTGCGCTGCTCAAGATTGCGCAGGTAGGACAGGCGCTCGTCGAGTGCGCGCAGGGCGACGTCGTCCATGCCGCCCGTGGCTTCCTTGCGGTAGCGCGAGATAAAGGGGATGGTGTTGCCCTCGTCGATGAGCTTGACGGCTGCCTCGACGTTGGCGGCCTTGAGGTTGAGCTCGCCGGCGAGCTGGGCGATAAGATCCATGGGACTCCTTGCGTTTGAGGTACGTTTGCAGCGCAGAGCTACCAAGGATACCACCCGTCCCAAAAGACTGTTTTGGGGCTGCGTCACGAAAACGGCCTATCTACTACGTTTGAACCGTATGGGTCGACCATCCCCCGGTTTTCCGAGAATACGCAAGCCGTCTACCTGCGGTTTTAATTTCGCGAAATTCGGCATGGTTGAGGGTAATCGGTTAAACGTAGTAGATAGGCCCATTTGGTGGCGAACGAATCAAGCCGAGGTGCAAAATAGCCCCCGCCCCAGAAAAATCGTCGTTAAGGTAGCAAAAAGCCCCGCGGGCAGGAGGCTGCTCGCGGGGCAAAGAAGAGGGGCATATTTGTGGCGGACCGAGGGGTTCGGCATGGGGTTTCTGCCGCGGCCGCTCTTAAGGCATTACAGCTCGACAAGCTGGCCGGTCTCGGCGGCCTCCTTGATGGCGTTAAGCAGCGTGAGCGTCTTAACGTTGTCGGCGGGGGTCACGACGGGCTCGACCTCGCGGCGAACGACCTTCACAAAGTGCTTGAGCTGCATCTTGTGCGGCAGCGCCGGGTCGACGGCCGGAATCTCCATCTGCAGCGGCTTGTGCCAGTTGGAGGCTCCGTCGTAGGAGAACTGGTGCAGGCGGGGCAGCGAAAGGGCACCCAAGGTTCCGCCAATAAAGTAGGCGTCGGCGTCGAAGGGGCGGTACTGCGGATCCTCGCGAGCGGTGGCCTCCCAGTTCCAGGGGCTGGCGGTGGCGTCGGAGATGGTCATGCTCGCAAGCGCGCCATCGGCAAAACGGACGTTGACCACGGCGGAGTCCTCGGTCTCAAAACCGCGGGCGGCGCTGGACTGCATGCCCTGGACGGCAACGGGCTCGCCCAGCAGGTAGCGGAGCAGATCGACGTCGTGCACCAGGTTGACCAGGATCGGGCCGGCACCCTTCTTGCGGCGCCACTCGACATCGAAGTACTCGTCATTCTTATAGATCATGTAGTGGAAGCTCGACACGGTGAGCTTGCCCAGCTCGCCGGACTCGATGATCTCCTTGGCCTTGTTGACGAAGGGATTGTGGCGACGGTGCTGACCCACGAGTACGGGCACGCCGGCGGTCTCGGCCTCGGCGGCAAAGGCCTGGGCATCCTCGAGGTCGTTGGAGATCGGCTTTTCGACCAGCGGCACGATGTTGCGCTTCACGGCCTCGCGGGCAACGCCCAGGTGCAGGTCGTTGGGGGTGGCGATGATGACGGCCTCGGGCTTGACCTCGTCCATCATCTGGGCGGGATCGGTAAAGAACGGCACGCCGGCGGCCTCGGCCGTGGCGCGGGCGCCCTCAAAGGCGTCGGCGATGGCGACGAGCTCGGCCTCGGGCTCCTCGGTGACAAAGCGGATGTGGTTGCGGCCCATGGCGCCGGCGCCGATAACGGCAATGCGGACGGGGTTGAGCTCAGACATTTCGACTCCTTAATACTGGTGACCGGTGGAATGCGACAGAGGGGCTGTCCCTTTGTCGCATCGGTAAAACTAAGCGGACTTCTTCTTGCTGTCGGAGACCATCATGTAGACGGTGAGCACGACGGCGATGGCGGCGATCACAATGGCGCCGTAGAAAGACTGCTGGTAGGCGGCGCTGCCGGCCTCGGCGTGATACAGCACGGCGGTGATGGGCTGGCTGATCCAGGTGGAAGCGGCATAGCCCAAAAACATGATGCCGTAGTTGACGCCGATGTTGCTGGTGCCGAAGGCGCCACCGGTGAGCGGCGGGTAGATGACGAGCAGGGCGCCAAAGCTAAAGCCGAGCAGGGCGAGCGCCACAAAGAACATACTCTGCGTAAAGCTCATCGACATGATGACGAGTGCGACGATGGTGACGACAAGGCTGATGAGCAGCGACTTATAGGCGCCGAGCTTGTCGATGATCTGGCCAAAGGACAGACGACCAACCAGGTTGGCGCAGGTGTTGACGGAGACCACTACACCGCCGAGGGCGACGGCCGCGGCGCTCGTGGGGTCGGCGAAAAGCTGGACGGCGGCGATGGAGGCAACCTTGCCCACGAGCAGGGTGCCCGCGGTGGCGGCAAAGGCGAAGGTGACGATGAGGACCCAGAAGCGCGGGGCCTTGACCATCTCGCCCGGGGTGAGGTCGCCGAAGGTGCCGGCATGCGCGCCGCCCTTGGGGGCCTCGAAGCCCTCGGGCAGCCAACCGGCCTCGGGGGCCTTCAGGAACAGGGCGGAGGCGGCGATCGTCACAAAGAAGATGACGCCGAGTGCCTTGAGGGCGCCAAAGATGCCCAGGCTCGGGATGAGCAGCGAGGCGAGCACCGGGGACAGCACGGCGGGGCCGGCGGTCGAAGCGGCCAGGGTGATGCCGGAGGCGAGCCCCTTCTTGTCAATGAACCACTTTTGGCCGGTGGTGAGCGCCGGGTTGTAGCCCAGACCGTTGCCGATGGCGGCGACGAGCGAGAACCACAGGTAGAACTGCCACGGCTCGGTGACGGTGCCGGACATGAACCAGCCCAGGCCGTAGCACACGGCGGCAGCGATCACGACGTTGCGCGGACCGATCTTGTCGGAGATGCGGCCGGCGAAGATGCCCGTCACGGCCATGATGGTCTGGAAGACCGGGAACGCCCAGGTAAGGGCGCTCGACCACTCGGGGTAGACGGCGAGCAGGTTCTTGCTCACGACGGAATACAGCGCGATGGAGCTGATGAAGAACATGGTGACGCACGCGGCGGAAAGCACGACGGCGCGACCCTTGTTGGAGTTGGTGGAAGCCATTGGACTCTTTCTCATCGATACGGGGGAGGGGCGGGCGTGTCCGCGGGGCCTCCCTGTTAGGTTGGTTTACTGGTCAGTCGGCTTGGCGACGCCGGACTCATCGGACCAGAGCTCGACACCCTTGTTCTTAAGGTAGTTGTCGGCGTATGCGCGACGGCCGCCGGGCTTGGCGGTGAGGTCGCCCATCATGTTGGAGAAGCCGCCGTCGACCTTGATGGCGTCGCCGGTGGTAAAGTCCGAGCGCTTGGACGCCAGAAACATGACGGCGTTGGCGATATCGCTGACCTCGCCGATGCGACGCGTGGCGATCAGACGGCTGCGGCTCTTCTCTACCTCGGGGTCGGCATAGAAGTTGGCCGACATCGGGGTCTTGACGAAGCAGGGCTCGACGCAGTTGGAGCGCACGCCGTAGGGGCCCCATTCGGCAGCCAGCATCTTGGACATCATGTTGACGCCCGCCTTGGTGGAGCTGTACACGCCCGAGAACGTTTCGGGGGAGTGGCTGGCAACGGTCGAGATGTGCACCAGGCGACCCTGGCCGGCCTTGATCATCTCACGGCCAAAGCGCTGCGAGGTGATGAAGTAACCGGTGAGGTTGACGTTGATGACCTCGTTCCAGTCGGAGAGCGGCAGGTCTTCCATGGCTGCGAAGCGCAGGATACCGGCGGTGTTGACGAGAACGTCGACGTGGCCGAAGTCGGCGATGGTGGCATCGACGGCGGCCTGAACCTCGGCCTCGTCGGTGGCGTTCATCTTGTAGCCCTCGGCGTGGATGCCAAACTCGGCGGCGAGGTCGGCGGCTGCGGCCTTGACCTTTTCCTCGTCCAGGTCGAGCAGGACGACATTGGCGCCGTTGCGGGCGAACTCGCGGCAGATCTCGACGCCCATACCGCCGAGTGCGCCAGTCACGGCGCAGACATCGCCCTCGAGCTTAAGCCAGTTGCTCATAGGAACTTCCCTTCTTGTGCCTCCCGGTGGGTCGCTCCCATTAACCGACCCACGTGGTTTTCGCTGGTTATCGTATGCTTTGCATTTGCGCAGGTGAATTGCATATTTGTTAGAATAGCGTTAACCGTAGGTTTACACTGTGCGATGCAGTTTATTCTCAATTGAGCGCGTGACCTGCGAAAACAACCCCCTGTGGCCCCATGCGGTCACGGGCGCGAAAACGGGAGATTGACGTGTACGATCGACGACTCGAGGCCATATCGGCCGCCGCGGAGCTGGGAAGCTTCTCGCGTGCGGCGGCAAAATTGCGTGTGTCGACTCCGGCGCTCGTCAAGCAGGTGTCGGGCTTCGAGGCCGAGTTTGGCGTCACGTTGTTCGAGCGCTCGCACTCGGGCGTCAAGGTGACGCCGGCGGGCGCTCTGCTGGTGGACGACGCACGCTCGATCATGCGGCAGTCCGAGGACGCGCTGCGCCGTGCCCGACGCGCGGCGGGCGATGGCGGTGCCGTGCGCCTGGGCGTGTCGATGATGTGCCCGGGGCGCCAAACGCTGTCGATGTGGACGGGCATCCACGAGCTGGAGCCATCGTTGCGATTTGAGATCGCGCCGGTAAGCGACCTCTACGACGAGCGCGAATCCGTCATGCGCAGCTTGGGCCGCGAGGTCGATGTGGTGCAGTCGAGTTTTTCGACCCCGCGCTGGGGCGACACCTGCCAAAAGCTCCGCATCGTCAACGTGCCGTTTTATATCGACGTGCCGCGCACGAGCCCGCTGGCGCGCAAGACACGCATTACGGTCGCCGACTTGGAGGGCATGCGCCTGCGCGTGCTCCGCCACGGCAACGACGCCATGGACAGCCTGCGCATCGACCTGTTGGCCGACGGCGGCGTGGACGTGATCGACGTGGATAGCTTCGACTTTGCGCTCTTTAACGAGGCGGAGGAAAAGGGTGACGCGGTGCTCACCTGCGGAGCGTGGTCGGGGGTGCACCCGGCCTTTGTGGGCGTGCCGTTCCTGTGCGGTCGCGAGGTACCGGTCTTTCTGCACTACCCGCTCGAGCCCACCCTCCAAGTCCAAAAATTCGTGAACGCCATGGCCCAACTCCTCAAGTAGCTCACCTGGAACGGGACTTTTTTGACTCCTTACAAAATGAGGCCCTGGCCAAACGGCCAGGGCCTCACCACTTCTTTTTAGGCTGCGAGAAAAGGCTGCGCGTAGGAGTTCCCCGAGGGAGACGGGGTGTTTGCTCCGCGCGCAGTTTCGCAGCGAAGCGAGAATGTTTGAGCACGGAGTAAACACCCCGTCTCCCTCGGGGAACTCCGTTGGGAGCGTTGGGGCTGTTTTGAGCTACTCCAGCTCAAACGCTCCGGTGTAGAGCTGGTAGTAATACCCGCGCTTGGCGATCAGCTCGTCGTGGTTACCGCGCTCGATAATGCGGCCGTGGTCCAGACAGATGATCGCGTCGGAGTTGCGCACGGTGGACAGGCGGTGTGCGATGACAAACGTCGTGCGGCCCTCCATGAGCTTGTCCATACCCGCTTGCACGATAGCCTCGGTGCGGGTGTCGATGCTCGATGTGGCCTCGTCCAGAATCATTGCCGGCGGATCGGCGACGGCGGCGCGTGCGATTGAGATCAGCTGGCGCTGGCCCTGCGACAGCTGCGCGCCGTTGCCGGTGAGCATGGTGTCGTAGCCGTCGGGCAGGCGGGTGATAAAGTCGTCCGCGCCGGCGAGCTTTGCCGCCGCGATGCACTCCTCGTCGGTGGCGTCCAGGTTGCCGTAGCGGATGTTATCCATCACGGTGCCAGTGAACAGGTTCACGTCCTGCAGCACGACGCCCAGCGAGCGGCGCAGATCGGCCTTGCGGATTTTGTTGACGTTGATGCCGTCGTAGCGGATCTTGCCATCGGCGATGTCATAGAAGCGGTTGATGAGGTTGGTGATGGTCGTCTTGCCGGCACCGGTGGCGCCGACAAACGCGACCTTCTGGCCCGGCTTGGCGTACACAGACACGCCGTGCAGCACCTCGTGGTCGGGCGTGTAGCCAAAGTCGACGTTGTCCATGACCAGGTCGCCACGCAGCGGCACGTACTCGATCTCGCCGGTTGCGCGGTGCGGATGTTTCCACGCCCACATGCCGGTGTGGTGGTCGGCCTCCTCGAGCTGCCAGGTGTCGGGGTTCACCTGAGCGTTGACGAGCGTCACATAGCCTTCGTCGGCTTCGGGCTCCTCGTCGATGAGCTCAAAGATACGGTCGGCGCCGGCGAGGCCCATGACCACGGCGTTGATCTGCTGCGAGATCTGGCCGATCTGTCCGCAGAACTGCTTGGTCATGTTGAGAAACGGCACCACGACGGTGATGGACAGTGCCATGCCCGAGATGCTCAGGTTGGGCACGCCCAGCGCCAGGAAAATGCCGCCCGCCAGTGCGACCAGCACGTAGAGCAGGTTTCCCAGGTTCATAAGGATGGGCATGAGGATGTTGGCATACATGTTGGCCTTCTGCGAGACCTCGAAGAGCTTTTCGTTGCGCTCGTCAAAATCGGCCTCGGCGGCAGACTCGTGGCAGAATGCCTTGACGACCTTCTGGCCATTCATGACTTCCTCGATATGGCCCTCGACCACGCCGAGCTCGGTCTGCTGCGCAATAAAGAAGCGCGCGGAGTTGGAGCCGAGCAGCTTGGTCATAAAGGTCATAAAGGCGACGCCTGCCACAATGACCAGGCACATCCACACGCTGTAGTACAGCATGATAAAGAACACCGTGACGATGACGATGGTCGTCATGAGCAGGTTGGGCAGCGACTGGCTGATCATCTGACGCAGCGTGTCGATGTCGTTGGTGTAGTGGCTCATGACATCGCCGCGCTGGTGCGTGTCGAAGTAGCGGATCGGCAGGTCCTGCATGCGGTTGAACATCATCTCGCGCAGCTTCTCCAGCGAGCCCTGCGTGACGATAGCCATGGCGCGGTTCCAGAAGAGCGAGGACAGGACGCCGACGCCGTAGATGCAGGCGAGGGTGGTCACGAGCTGTGCGATCTTGGGCTGCGCGGCTTCCCAATCGCCCGACTGCCACGATTCGCCAATAATTTGCAGGGCGCTCTGCAGGAAGGTCGCGCCGATGGAGTTGATGATGGCGCAGAGCACCACGCCGGCGACGACGAGGGGCAAAAGCACGGGATAGAAGCCAAAGAGCGTCTTGATGAGGCGCGACATGGTGCCGCCCTTGCGGTTGAGCGCGCGCTCGGCGGTCGTTGCCTTACTCATGTGCCTCGCCTCCTTCCTGGGTCTGAGCTTGCGTTACGGATGCCTCAGTGTCGGCCTCGACGGCCCCTTCGCCCTCGGCAGACATCTTGTTTTGCGAGGTGAAGGTCTCGCGGTAGATCTCGCTCGTCTTGAGCAGCTCATCGTGGTTACCGATCTGCGCGATGCGGCCGCCCTCCATGACGATGATGCGGTCTGCGTCCTGCACGGAGCTGATGCGTTGGGCGATGATGAGCTTGGTCGTGTTGGGCAGATAGCTTGCCAACCCTGCGCGGATCTTGGCGTCGGTCTTGGTGTCGACGGCGCTGGTGGAGTCGTCCAGGATCAAGATCTTGGGGCGACGCAGCAGGGCGCGCGCAATGCACAGGCGCTGCTTCTGGCCGCCGGAAACATTGGAGCCGCCCTGTTCGATCCAGGTGTCATAGCCCTTGGGGAAGCCATCGACAAACTCGTCGGCGCAGGCCAGATGTGCCGCCTCGCGGACTTCCTCGTCGGTGGCGTTCGGGTCGCCCCAGCGCAGATTCTCGGCGATGGTGCCGCTAAACAGCACGTTTTTCTGCAGCACCATGGCCACCTGGTGGCGCAGGGCGTCCAGGTCGTAGTCGCGCACGTCCATGCCGCCCACGCGTACAGTGCCTTCGGTGGCGTCGTACAGGCGGGCGATGAGGTTGACGAGCGTGGACTTGGCCGAGCCGGTGCCGCCGATGATGCCGATGGTCTCGCCGCTCTTAATGTGCAGGTCAATATCGTCGAGCGCCTGGCGCTTCGCGTGCGCGGAATACTTAAAGCTCACGTGGTCAAAGTCGATGGAGCCGTCGGCAACCTCGAGTACGGGCTCGGCGGGATTGGCGATCGTGGGCTCGGCGGCCAGCACCTCGGTAATGCGGTGTGCCGACTCGTCGGCCATGGTCACCATGGCAAAGATCATCGACAGCTGCATCAGGCTCATAAGGATCTGGAAGCCATAGGTAAAGATCGAGGAGAGCTGGCCCACGTCGAACAGCGTGCCCTGGCTCGTGATGATGAGCTTGGAGCCCAGGTAGATGATGACGACAAATGCGCCGTTGACGCAGATGTTCATCATGGGGTTGTTAAAGGCCAGCAGCTTCTCGGCGCGGGTGAAGTCCATCTGGACGTCGCGTGCGGCGGTCGCGAACTTCTCCTTCTCAAAGTCTTCGCGCACGTAGCTCTTGACCACGCGCATGCCGGTGACGTTTTCCTCGACGGACTCGTTAAGGGCGTCGTACTTGTGGAACACGCGCGAGAAGATGGGGCGCACCTTAAAGATGATAAAGAACAGTCCAAAGCCCAGCAGCGGAATGATGATCAGGTAGACCATGGCGACGCTGCCGCCCATGATAAATGCCATGGTAAAGGCGAAGATCAATACCAACGGCGCGCGCACGGCGATACGGATGATCATCATAAAGGCCTGCTGCACGTTGTTGATGTCGGTGGTCAGGCGCGTGACGAGCGAGGAGCTCGAGAACTCATCGATGTTGGCAAAGCTGAACGTCTGGATCTTGTAGAACAGGTCGTGACGCAGGTTCTTGGCGAAGCCGCAGCTCGCATGGCTGCAGGTGACGCCGGCAGCGGCGCCAAAAGCAAGCGATGTCAGCGCGATGAGCACCAAAAGGCCTGCGGTGGGAAGCATCTCGGCTACGGTGGCGCCGTCTTTGATGGCGTCGATCAGGTTGGCGGTGATAAATGGAATCAGCATCTCGCAGAGCACCTCGCCAAGCACGAGCAACGGCGTGGCAACGGTGACTTTCATATAGTCGCGGATGCTGCCCATGAGGGTTTTAATCATCCAGTTCCTCCCAGGTTACACGGATTTTCTCGAGCATTTCGGCGAGTTGCTCGCGCTCGTCGTGGGTGAGGGCGCTAAAGGCCTGCTCTCTAAAGCGAATGCGGGCGGCCTGCTCAACGCGGGCCTTTTCCCACCCCGCTTCGGTTAGGCGTATGGTGAGCTGCCGGCGGTCTTTGGGATTGCGACTGCGTTCGATGATGCCGCCCATTTCGAGCTTGGACAGGATCTCGGAAAGGGATCCCGGCTTGAGGTCGAAGTGCATGCCGAGTTCTTGCTGGGAAAGCTCGCCGGTGGGCTGCTTGGCGAGCAGGCAGACGATGGGCGCCTTGCCGGACACGCCCCCGCCATGAAAGTGCATGTAATGGCCGCAAAAGCCCAGGCCGCTCAGGATGCGCTTGGCGAGTTTGTCTTCGGCGCTGACCGCTTCGGGTATGTCTACCGGTTGCGACGGGTCACCGCCGGGCTCATGTGGAAGGACGAGTGGTTCAACACACATATCTAAGCTTCGCTCCTTTCTTTAGTTAGGTAGTGGAATTGTTTTGTGCCTAACTAATCTAGGAGCATGGTAAATAAATGTCAAGGTACCAAACTTATTAAGTTACGGCGTTTTGCCAAACGCCGTAACCGCTCGACGCTGCAAGCGTTCCTAAGCGGCAATCTGGCGTTCAATCGTCGGGCATGGCCACAAGGCCTATGCCCTCCTCTTTCACGCCACCTTGCTCGCTTAGGAACGCTTTCGCTGTCCGTCCTCAACCTGTGATTCCGCCACGGTCCGCTTCGGTGCATGTTGATCCCTTGGGGACGGAGGAAAAGGGATCATTTTGGGCTGCGGTGACACCCTTCCGAAGTTGCTTTGCCCAAAACTATGCCGGATTACTACGATGAATTCGAAATCTCAGACCTCGGCATTGTTTTTCGGAAAATCACAAGCTGTCTACCTGCGGTTTTTGCTGGAGTGCAATTCGTTGTGGTTGGAGACTGGCGGTTTATCGTAGTAATCCGGCATAGTTTTGGAATGGTAGTAAATAGATGGCAGCTACTGTGCCGCTACCGCCGCGATTTGCCTCCCATTTCCGAAACCTTTCCGCAACAATTTGCACTTCGCACCGCTCGCCTCCGCTCGCAACGTCCCCTGCGCTACACTTAGTCGCACTGTGGCGCTGCCGCGCCGCGCCCGAAACAAGGGAGACCCTCATGAAGAATACCCAGCTGCTGCTGATCAACGATATGTGCGGTTACGGCAAGGTCGCGCTTTCTGCAATGCTGCCGGTGCTGTCGCACATGGGCTATCGCATTCACAACCTGCCGACGGCCCTCGTTTCCGATACGCTCAACTACCCCAAGTTCTACATCCACGACACCACGGAGTATGTCCGCCGGAGCCTCGCTATCTGGGAGGAGCTCGGCTTTGAGTTCGACGCCATCTCGACTGGCTTTATCGTGACCGAGGAAGAGACGCGCATTATTTCGGACTTCTGCCACCGTCGCGCGCAAAAGGGCACCAAGGTGTTCGTCGACCCCATCATGGGCGACAACGGCAAGCTCTACGCCGGCGTGCCCGAGTCCACGATCGGTCTCATGAGGCACCTGCTCGAGTGCGCCGACTACGCGGTGCCTAACTACACCGAGGCCTGTCTGCTCACCGATACGCCTATTGCCGAGCAAATCACGCCCGATGAGGGCCGCGTTCTTGTGGACGCCGTGCGTGCCCTGGGTGCCAAGTCGGTGGTCATTACGAGCGCCGTGGTCAATGGCACGAACGCGGTTATCGGTTACGACCATGTAGCGGGGGAGTACTTCACGATTCCCTTTGAGCTCATTCCGGTGTATTTCCCGGGCACGGGCGACACGTTCTCGGCGGTGCTCGTCGGCCGCGTTATGGCAGGTTGGAGTCTGCAGCGCGCGACGTCCGATGCCATGCGTGTGGTGGCTGAGCTTATCGAGCGCAATGCCGACCAAGAGGACAAGTCGGCCGGCCTTCCCATCGAGGCCTGCTTGGACGTGATCGACCATGAGTAACGCTGGCGAGGGCGGCATCAAGCCTGCAGGCGAGAGCAAGCCGCTCGGCGCGCCGCGTGGCAAGCGTCCGCGTATCCGCGTGAGCTGCGTGGACCAGCTGGGAACGTGCCGTTGCCACCATGGTCACAAGCCGGGCGACGTTTTTGACTTCGACCGCGATCGCGGCAAGATGTGCGCCATGGCTTGCCATGTGGGCTTTCTCTATATCGATATCCTGCGCTATGGCGGAACCGTGCCTGGCAACGAGCCTGGTACGGCAAAGTTCTGCTGCCCCGAGGTCGATACGCTGAACGTCTGGCTTGCCGAGATCGTTGACGAGTAGTCGAGCGCAATGTGACAAAGGGGCAGCCCCTTTGACACATTCGCCGGTGGCGCCCCTTCTTTTGCTTATAATCTCAAATCTCTGCATTTCATTTGATTTTAAGTTCTATAAATTCTGCGTTTCATCGATAATCAAGCGTATAAAACTTTGCATTTCATTCGATGACGCTGAGGGGAGAGCCTATGCTGCGCAGGAAAATAGCGGCAGAGCTGGAGCGTTGGCTGAAGTCTGCCGAGCAAAAGGCCTTATTCATTACGGGTTCTCGCCAGATTGGCAAAAGCTATTCGATTCGCGCATTTGGCAAAGCCAACCATGCAACCTACATCGAGTTTAACCTCATGGAAAATCGCCAGGCAAAAGATGCTCTTCTCGAGGCGCGGGATGCCGATGATTTCATCAGCAGGGTGACGCTTCTTTCGGGAAAGTCGATTGCACCAGGCAAAACGCTCGTGTTTATCGATGAGGTCCAAGAGGCCCCCGACATCATGACGATGGCAAAGTTCCTTGTTGAGGACGGGAGGTGCCGCTGGGCGTTTTCGGGGTCAATGCTCGGGACTCAGTTCAAGGGCGTCAGGTCCTATCCCGTGGGGTATGTTCACGAGCTTAGGATGTTCCCGCTCGATTTTGAGGAGTTTTGCTGGGCAATCGGGGTGAGCGAGGGGGCTCGCCAAACGATACGTGACGCGTGTATCAGCGAGAGGCCCATTCCTGATTACATTCATGACGCGATGATGGCAAACTTCAGGACCTATACCGTTGTCGGCGGAATGCCGGAGGTCGTGCAGCGTTTCCTTGACACGCAGGGCGACCTTGCCTCTGTTCGTCAGCTACAGTCCGAGCTCAACGAACAGTACCGACGGGATATTTCCAAGTATGCAAGCGGGCGTGCCCTTCAGGTGCAGAGCATCTACGATCAGCTCCCCATTATGCTTGAGGGCGAACACAAGCGTTTCGTGCTCAATTCCATTGACCCCAAGGCGCATTATGAGAAGTACCAGCGAGATTTTGTCTGGCTTGTCGATGCCGGCGTTGCTCTCAAAGCCGATATCGTAACCGAGCCAAAGTCGCCCCTGCTCAAGACGGCACGGCCATCGCAGTTCAAGCTATACCAATCGGATACGGGCATGTTGATGGCGCGCTACCCCGTTGGAGTCGCCCAAGCGGCGTATCTTGATAGCAAGGAGCCCAATCTGGGCGGCATTTACGAAAACGTGGTGGCCCAGCAGCTGGCTGCCCAAAATCGCCAGCTTTACTACTATCAGACAAAAAAGCGCGGTGAAGTGGACTTTGTGGTCGATGGACCGGATGGGACGGCTGTTCCGATCGAGGTTAAATCGGGCTCCTATTACCACGCGCACGCTGCGCTCGGTCATGTGCTTGATACGGCTGAATATGGCGTAAGGCTCGGGATTGTTTTCTCGAAAGGCAACGTTGAGCGCAACGGAGCGGTTCTCTATTTGCCGCTATATGCGACCTGGGCCCTTTCGGATGTTTTGGGCGACTTCTGTGCCAAGGGGATTAAGCTGGAGGTCAAGCCGGTCTAGGGCCGGTCCCGGATGTGACAAAGGGGCGGTCCCTTTGTCACATTCATGAGCGTTGATTTTCTCCCGTATAGAGCGCACTTGAACGCTCAAAGTGGGAGAAAATCTACGCTCGATTTATGCCGTGGGCGCGGTTCGTGCGCCCACGAACCTACAGCTGCTCGAGCATAGCGGTGCAACCGGCGAGCACATCGCGGTAGGTGGCATCGAAATTGCCGGTGTACCAGGGGTCGGCCACGTCGCCGGGACACTCGGTCCAATCGAGCAAGCGCGTAATCTTTCCGTCGGGGCCTGCGTCGCCAAAGATGCGACGCAGGCCCCGCGCGTTCTCAGCATCCATATAGACAATGTGATCCCAGTCGCCATACTCCGCGCGACGCACCTGGCGGGCACGGTGCGCAACGACGGGAATCCCGACTTCGCGCAGCTTGGCGACCGTGCCATGATGCGGCGGGTTGCCGATCTCCTCAGTTGAGGTCGCAGCGGAGTCAATGACAAACTCGCCCGCGCGCCCGGCGCGCCGCACCAGCTCGGTAAACACGGACTCAGCCATCGTCGAGCGACAGATATTTCCATAGCAGATAAAAAGAATGCGTTGCATGAGCGGCTTCCTTTCTAGGCGGTCGCGCAGGGCTTACAGACTGCTCTTGAGGCAGTTTGCTCCAATAAAGCCCGCTGCGTACAAGGGGAGGTGGCGCAGCTCGCGCCCGTCATCGGTTTCGCTGCGGGAAAAATTGTTCTCGGACAAAATGTAGGCATATGGCGATCGGGCTTTGTCCATAAACGACCCGAGGGTTCTCGCGCGCACGTTACGTGCGGACTTTACTTCGACGGGCACAATTTCCATACGGTCGGTCTGAAGTAAAAAATCGAGCTCGCCGGTCGTCTTCCAAGACGACGGCGGCACCCAGTAATACGTCTGCAAGCTATTGCCCGAAAATGCTTGCATGACCGAGTTTTCCGCCAGGGCGCCTCGGAAGTCGGAAGATAGCGCTATGGCGGAATCCTCTTTGAGGTCGAGCCAGAGCCGCGGGTTGATGCCGAGTTTGTAGAACATGAGGCCGGTATCGAGAAGATAGACCTTAAAGAAACTTCCATCTTCGTCGTCGAAGGGAACGAGGGGAGGCTCGATGCCTTCGGTCAGGTTGTTGACCGATATGATGCCGGCGCCTTCGAGCCAGTCGAGCGGCTCGATAAGCTTGGCGCGACGGCCTCCGCGTTCGACCTCGGAGTACTTGAATTTTTTTGTGGACGATCTCAGCAGCTGGGACGGAATGGAGCGCCAGACCTTGCGCGCCGCCACGCCGCTGATCCCGTTTTCGGGGTCGGTCATATCGGCGGTATAGGTCTCGTCGATTTCGCGCTGCTCGACGCGCGCATCCTCGATGGATAACGTCTTGCGATATGCGTTGACGGCGGCGGGCATGCCGCCCACGATCTGGTATCGATGAAACAGGCTGAGCGCGGCTTGGTGCGCGGCGTAGGTATCGAGCGTGCCGGCGTGGGTACGAATGGCATTGGCCATCTGCTCCTCGTCGAGCGCCCAGAGAAACTCCTCGAACGACATAGGATGCATGGTCTCTTGACGAACGCCGCTGGGAAAAGGCAACTTGCGCTTGCGCGTGGCGACGCCGAGCTGACTGCCGGTCGCGCATATGCGCCAGCCCGAACCCGAAAAAAAGCGAAGCGAGTTGAGCGCCCGTTCGCAGAGCTGCACCTCGTCAAACAGGATGAAGGCGGTTTCTTTGCGAATGGGGGTGCGTTTATAGTCTGAGATTCGCGCCACGATGGCGTTAACGTCGTCGGTGGGACAGTCGAACAGCGGAGCGATCAGCTCAAGATCGGTCTGAAAGTCGAGTTTGACAAACGCATCGCCGGCGATTCGTCTGCCGATTTCCTCGGCAACGTACGTTTTGCCTACGCGTCGCGCACCACGGATGAGGAGGGGGCGCGACGCGTCCTTTGTCGCCCATGATTCGATAACGGATTCGATTGATCTGCGCATGGGGCCGCCTTTCCAATTTCGTGTACTTCAGATACATAGTTTAGTACGATTTCATGTACTTGGAATACACGAAATAGTAGAAAAGTGTGTATCTGAAGTACACGAAATTGCACTGCTGGAGCTTGCAGGCGGATAAACACTACTCGTATGGGACGGTTTTCACCGGTTGCTCGCCACCTTGGGCTATGTTCGCCCCTATGCCTGCATCCGGGGCTGTGCAGATTGACGACGGCGCTCCCAGCGAGCCAACTTAATCGTCACCAGCGTGAGCGCCCAGGCCACAAGCGAGAACGCGGCGCCCACTGCACCCACGTACGCAATGCCAATGCTGCTTACCACGGCGCCGCCCACTGCGGTGCCAAACGAGATGCCGACGTTAAACGCCATGGGCTCAACCGAACTTGCGAGTACCATCGACTTGGGATGGCGGCTGCGAGCCACGTCCATAAAGTGCGTGATGCATGAGACCGAGAACAGGTACATGAGCATCGCCAGGCTAAAGACAAAGACCAGCGCGAGCGGCATGGCGGCGCCCACGGCAAACAGCCCGAGCAGTGCCGCCGCCTGCAGCACAAACGTAACCAGCAGCGCCTTCATGCCAAAACGCGCATCGATCCATCCGCCCAGGATGTTCGAGATCAGGCAGAACACGCCATAGGCCATAAGTGTGGTGCTCGCCTGAACGGTATCCATGCCCAGCATCTGCTCCAGATAAGGCGTCACGTAGCCGTAGAATACGTAGACCGAGCCCACGCCAAACAAGAAGATGAGCATGCCGGTGATGATACTCGGCTCGCGTAGTAGCCCCGCCTGCTCGCGGAAGGTGGCGGGCTCATCGGTCTGCCCGGCGCGAGGCATAAACGCCACGAGCGCGCTACAGATCAAAACGGCAAAGGTCAGCGTGCCGTACATGGCCACGTGCCAATCGAGTGTGTCGGCCACAAACTTGCCAATCGAGGTCACAAAGACCATCGCCACGGAAAACGCGCCGTACACGACCGAGATGGCAAGTGAGGTTTGCTGCGGGGATAGCAGCTCAGGGATGTACGTCACGCCCACGGCGAGCAGCGCACCCGAGACAGAGCCCAGGACAATGCGTGAGATAAACAGCACCTGGAAGTTGGGAGCCAACGCCATGACCAGGTTGCCGAGCACAAAGACGACGCTATAGCACACGAGCAGCTGGTAGCGGCGAAAACGCCCCGTGCTGAGCGCAAGCACCGGCGTGGCGATAGCGTAGACGAGCGCAAACACGCTGATGAGCTGGCCCGCAGTGGCAAGTGATATGCCGAGTTCCGTTGCCAAGTCGCTTTCGATGCCGATGACCACGAACTCGGAGCAGCCGAGCGAGAATCCCAACAGCACGAGCAGCGCCAGGCAGAGCTTGGTGCGCGCGGGGGAGAGCGCGGCGGCGGTTGGCTTACTTTTAGGCGTGGTTGCGGCGGTCAAGGTTGTCACTCCAATGTCGCATGAATAAGCGGGATTCAATCCCTGCAACTCTAACAGAATGTGACAAAGGGGCAGTCCCTTTGTCACATGGAGGGCTTGCCTGTATAGTCGCAATACAGGCGAAGATGGTCTCAGGTACATCGCGGGCGGCAGGAGATCCCATGGGTATGCACACGACAAAGGTTGCAGTGGGCGAGGGCAAGTTTGCGCTCGAGGCCCAGCTGACGGTGACGCCGCGAGGCATGGCGGTGTACGCCTGCTCGCCGGAGTTTGCGCACCTGGGCGCCACGGCGCAGGCCATTCCGCGCCCCGAGCCCGGCCGTACGGCAACGGTGAGCATCCTGGCCGTTCCGTGCCATCGAGACGAGATCCCGGCGCACGATATCGCGGCGGCGCTGGCCACGCGCTTTGGCGTGCCGGTAGTTGCAAGCACGGGTTTTCATGTTGAACAAGCGAGCGGTGACGACCTGCAGCGCGTGCTCGACACCACCAAGGAGCTCATCGCCGCGCTCGAGGAAGCCGCAGCCCGCATTCTGCGCGCCGGCTGGGATGAGGGCGGTGCGGGCGCCGAGGTCGTGGCGGTCGATGCTGCGACCGGCGAGGCGCTTGGCCCCGTCGACCGCATCGAGGCCCATGCTGGTGAGGGCATCCTGCATCAGGCATTTCTGACGCTTTTGGTCGAGGGCCGGGGCGAAGACGCGCGCCTGCTGCTCTGTCGCCGCAGTCCGCTCAAGCGCCTGTGGGGCGGGGTGCTGGCCGATAGCTGCGCCGGCCATCCGCTCCCCGGGGAAGACGTCGCGGCCGCCACGGCGCGCCGCATCAACGAAGAGCTCGGCATTACGCGCGAGCCCGATCAGCTCAAGCACCTCGGACACGTGGTGTACCGCGAGGACCACGGCGACGGTCGCTGCGAGTGCGAATGGTGCGAGGTCTACCTTGCCCATGTTGAGCCGGGCGAGCTGCATATCAACCAAGAGGAGATCTCGGAAGTGCGTCGCGTGGCTCCGTCCGAGCTCAAAGGCTACCTGCAGGGTCACCCCGAGCAGCTGGCCCCCTGGCTCCGCGAGGCCCTCGGCGACCCATTCATCCGCACGGCCCTCGCTATGTAAAAAAGACAGTCCCTTTGCCACATCCAAACCGTCACAACATTCGGCGAAAATCTCGAAAACGAGGAAAAGCGTCGAATGTTGTGACGGTTTTTGTCTAGGGAATCGCTTCTCATCCAAAAAATCCGCTTGACTGTATTGCCGCAACACAGCGCAACGTAAGGGGTGTCCGATAACGGGCGCCCCTTTTTAAGCGGCAACATGGCTGCGAATTCGGAGCGCCCCCAACAAGAAAGGTGGGGAGATGGAAGCGGAAAAGAAGGCGTTTAAGATCACCAAGCGCGAAATTGGCTTTGTGCTGGGTATCGTTGTCTTTTTGCTGGTGAAGTTTCTTCCTTTGGCGGAGCTGAGCTCGACGGTCGAGCTCACGGTCGGCGGTCAGACCTGTCTGGCACTGACGCTCGCCACGGTGGTGTTCTGGGCATGCGGCGTGGCACAGCCGGGCTTTGTGGGCCTGCTCTACTGCGCACTGCTCGTCCTGTTCAAGGTGTGCGTGGACGACACGGGCGCCGCGAGCATCTCGGCGACGGTCGCCTCCACGTTTAGCTCGTGGACCAAGGCCACCATGTGGCTCGTCATCGGCGCCTACCTCATCGCCAGCGCGGTCAAGGAGTCGGGCCTGGGCGAGCGCATCGCCTACGCGTTCATGCTCAAGTTCGTGCGCGACGCCAAGTCGCTCATCATCTCGATCTTCGCGCTCACCTTTGTGCTGTCGCTGCTGATCCCGCATCCGTTCCCCCGCGCCTTCCTCATCCTCGCCGTCGTCTCGGTCATCGCCGAGTCCGCCGGCTACGGTGACGACGACAAGGGCAAGCTCGGCTTCCTCGTGTTTGCCGCTGCCGCCCCGGGTTCCATGTTCTTCCTGACGGGCGACTCCACGCTTAACCCGCTCGTTGCGCAGTACAGTGCCGAGGCCGGCGGCATGAGCCCGTCCTTCGTCGACTGGTTCCTGTACATGAGCGTGCCTATGCTGGTTGCGCTGCTGTGCACCCTGTTCCTGGGCCTTTTCCTCTTTAAGCCCAGCAAGGAGCTCGTCTACGATCGCGAGCAGATCGTGGCCAAGCAGGCCGCGCTCGGCAAGCTCTCCGTCAAGGAGATCCGCACCATCGTGTGGCTTGTCATCGCCATCGCGCTGTGGCTCACCGTCTCGGGCGACTATATCGGCTGGGTCACCCTGGCCATTGGCGTTGCTCTCGCCATGCCCATCATCGGCGAAGTTCTCACTCCCGCCAGCTGGAACGCTGTCGACATCAAGTCCCTCATGTTCCTGACGGCCGCCATGGCCGTGGGCTCCGTGGGCGGTGCCACCGGCATGAACGCCTGGATCGCCGACGTCGTGCTCCCCAGCTCCGTGCCTGAGAACATCTTCCTGTTCGCCCTGCTCGTCGCCGCGCTTTCCATGATCATCCACATGTTCATGGGCTCGGTCATGGCCGTGCTCGGCGTGTGCGTGCCGGCATTTATCAGCTTTGCCGCCGGCTCCAGCGTGAGCCCACTCGCCGTGGCGCTCATCGTCTTCACGTCCATCAACATCCACTACATCCTGCCGTTCCATAACCTGCCGATCCTTATCGGCGAAGGCAAGGACGCCGGCGGCTACACCTCCAAAGAGGCTATGCGCATGGGCATCCCCCTCACCGCGGTCGTCTTTGTCGTCGTGCTGGTCGAGGCCGCCTGGTTCCACCTCTTTGGCCTGATGTAAGCGGTCGAGCGCCCCGGCTGTAAGCAGCCAAGCGCTTGAACTTCGAGTGGTCGAGCGCTCCATTTGTGAGCGCCGCGGCCCCATTACGTTACCCCGTCCGGCGGCACCCCGTCGCCGGACACTCTCCCGAAAGGAGTACGCCATGTCCACTACCGATGCTTCCCAGATCCACGACCTGCGTTCCGCGCTCGACTTTTTGCGTGAGATGCCGGGCCAGCTGCTCGAGACCGACACCCAGGTCGATCCCGATGCCGAGGTCTCGGGCGTCTACCGTCACGTCGGTGCTGGCGGCACCGTCATGCGCCCGACCAAAGAGGGTCCGGCGATGGTCTTCAACAACGTCAAGGGCTTTGACGACGCCAAGGTCTGCATCGGTATGCTTGCCAGCCGCAAGCGCGTTGCCGCCCTGCTCGACCTGGACGAGGAGCACCTGGGCCTCGAGATCGGCAAGCGCTTCGAGAACCTGATCGCCCCCGAGCAGATCGCCGAGGGCAAGCACGTCGACTGCCAGGAGGTCGTGTACAAGGCGACCGACGAGGGCTTTGACCTGCGCAAGATCGTTCCCGCTCCCACCAACACGCCCGTTGACGGCGGCCCCTACATCACCATGGGCCTCGCCTATGGCACGAGCCCCGATGGCACCCAGTCCGACGTAACCATCCACCGCTTCTCCTGCGTCGACAAGGACAAGCTCGCCATGTGGATCACCCCGGGCAGCCGTCACCTGGGTGCGTTCTTTGACGAGTACTGCCAGCGCGGCGAGGATATGCCCATCTCCATCTCCATCGGCCTGGACCCCGCCGTGTACATGTGCTGCGGCTTCGAGGCTCCCACCACGCCGCTCGGCTTCAACGAGCTGCAGATCGCCGGCGCCCTGCGCGGCCGCGCCGTCGAGCTTGCCGACTGCGTCACCGTTCCGCAGAAGTGCATTGCCAATGCCGAGTACGTGCTCGAGGGCTACCTCATGCACGACGAGACCATCAACGAGGATGTCAACGGCCACGGCTACGCCATGCCCGAGTTCCCCGGCTACACCGGTGGCGCCAAGGTCTGCCCGGTGATCAAGATCACCGCCGTCACCACGCGCGTCAACCCCATTATGGAGAGCTGCATCGGCCCTTCGCACGAGCACGTGTCCATGGCCGGTATCCCCACCGAGGCCTCCATCTACAAGATGGTCGAGACCGCTATCCCGGGCCGCCTGCTCAACGTTCACGCCGCTCCCTGCGGTGGCGGCAAGTTCGTTGCCATCATGCAGTTCAAGAAGTCGAGCAAAAATGACGAGGGCCGTCAGCGCAACGCCGCCATGCTCGCCTTCTCGGCGTTCTCCGAGCTCAAGCACGTCATCCTTGTCGACGAGGATGTCGACATCTTCGATATGAGCGACGTGATGTGGGCCATGACCACGCGCTTCCAGGCCGACGTGGACCTCATCACCATCCCCGGTTGCCACTGCCACGTGCTCGATCCGTCCAACGACCCCGCGTTCGATCCTTCGATCCGCGAGCACGGTATCGCCTGCAAGGCCATCTTCGACTGCACGGTTCCGTTTAACCTCAAGAAGAACTTCATCCGCTCGCAGTTCATGGAGATCGACAAGGACAAGTGGGCCGCCGAGCTCGCCTTCTAGTAAGTAGCCCTACCAAGTAGTTAAGGAGTTGTCATGCCTGAGTCTTCTGTTCGTCCCCGTCGCATTGTCGTTGGCGTGTCTGGCGCCAGCGGTGCGGCACTGGGCCTTGAATGCCTCAAATGCCTGCGCCAGGCCGGCGCTGAGTCGGCGCTTGTCGTCACGCGCGGGGGAGAGATCACCATCGAGCAGGAGCTCGGCATGACGCTCGACGAGTTTGCGTGCTATGCCGATGTGGTCTACGACAACAAGAACATTGGCGCTGCCATCGCAAGCGGCACCTATCCGGTCGACGGCATGATCGTGGCTCCCTGCTCCATGAAGACGCTCGCCGGCATCGCGAGCGGCTACAGCGAAAACCTGTTGCTGCGTGCGGCCGATGTGCAGATGAAAGAGCAGCGCCGCCTGGTGCTTATGGTGCGCGAGACGCCCTTCAGTGCGATCCATGTCGACAACATGGCACGCCTGGCGCGCGTGCCGGGTGTCATGCTCATGCCGCCCATGCTCACGTTTTACAACGGCCCCGCCACGCTCGATGAGGCGGTGCATCACATCGCCGCCAAGGCACTCGAGGCCGTCGGCGTGTCGTGCGCCAACTATAAGCGCTGGTCATAGGCATCTTTAGGGTAGGATACGAGTAGTGTTTGAGCCCGCTGCCCCTGTGGGCGGCGGGCTTTTCGTGTCAAAGGGTGTGTCGGGAGGACCTATGCAGACGGGTATGTATGCGATTAGCGAGATGGCGAGCTTGTTTAACGTTTCGCGCCAAACGCTCATCTACTACGACAAGATCGGTCTGTTTAAACCCGCCGTGGTTAACGAAAAAGGCTACCGTTTCTATTCGCCCACGCAGATCCCGCTCATGCGTCTGATCTGCATGCTGCGCGACTTGGGACTGGAACTCGATGAGATCGATCGCCTGACCTCGACGTTCGACATTGGAGAGATGACCGATCACCTGCGCTCGCGGGTGCAGGCGCTCGACGAGCAGATTGCCGGGCTCAAAGCCGAGCGCGCGAGCGTGCAGGAGCGGCTGAGTTTTTACGACGAGGCGGTCTATTGGCGCGAGCGCGAGGGCAAACCGGAGCTCAAGCAATTCGAGCGCCGCTACGTGGTCTTTGAGGAGTTCCCGAGCGATATCGAGCGTGGCCGCTCGATGCTGCACCCCACGCTCATGCGGGCGATTCTGCGCATGCGTGCGCTCACGGGCACACGCCCCATGCGCGGTTGGGGCGCCATGCTGCGTTGCGAGGCGCTGCATTCCGACGACCCCATCGCCGGTGCCGGTTCCTTTGCCGTGTTGCCGCGTGGTGCCGAGGAAATACTGCCGAGCGATCCTGCCGAGCTGGCGGAGATTGGCGTCGAGGTGCTGCCCGAGGGCACGTACCTGTGCATGAGTCGCTGGGGCATGCCGTACGAGCCCGAGGGTATCCGCGCCATCGTGGCCTGCATGGACAGGCACGCGCTCCAGCCCATCGGCAATGCTTTCGATTTTTGCTACCTGGACACCACGAGCTACGACGAGTCTCACCAAGAGGACTTCTGCTGTATCCAAATCCCCGTCGCCCTCAAATAACTTGCGGTGAAATAGTCCCTAAATAGCTCGAGTGGGCGTGCAAACAGGAACTATTCCACCGCAACTTCGATGCGACAAAGGAGCAGTCCCTTTATCGCATTCCGTGCGAGCTCCAGCGCCATCTGCGGGTATAAGGCTAACAAGTGTTTATTTGCGAGGCCTAAGGGGCGCCCCGTATGGATATCGATAACTTTGAATGGTGGTATAGCGAGGGCGAGGCTCCGGACGAGGAGTGGGACGAGCCCGCGTCGCGTGACGTGTCGAGCGACGAGGACGAGACCGGCAACGATGCCGCTGTCGAGCCTGATGCCGCCTCCGATGCCGCCGAGCCCCTGACCTTTGAGCAGGCTTGGGCCCAAGCCGAGGCCGATGAGGCTAAGGCCGATGCCACGGCCACACTCGGTGAGCCGGCGGACATGTCCATCTCGCCGGCAAAGATCCCGCAGCCGCGTCACACCATCGACCCCGACAGCACGGCATCCTTCAGCATTCTCGACGTGCCCGCGCAAGGCGCCCAGGCGCCTGCGCCCACACATCGCCCCGACCTGGCTCGTGAGGAAGACGCGGGCCGCCGTTCTCCGCTCGGCCCCATCCTCATCGCCTTCATGGCCGGCGTTATCGCCTGCTCGGCAATCGGTAGCGTTTGGAGCCATGTCGAGCAGCAGCGTCAAGACGCCGCCAAGGTCGAGATGTCTGTCGAGCAATCGCTCAGCCGCACGCGCTCGGTACATGTGTCGGTCGAGGTCAAGGACGGCGCGATGTGGGACACCGCGCGTGGCGACAGCCAAATGCTCATCCACATCGTGGGGCGTACGCTCAAAGGGCAGACGATTGACGAGTATCAATACGTCAATTCCGCTGGTGACGGCATCGAGCTCAAGCCCGGCGACTACGAGCTCACCGTCGACGAACCGCCCGTCGCCACCGACGGCACGCGCTTCCGCGCCTCAAAGCGCATGGTTCCCGTGAGCTTTAACTCGCAGGCGCCCGATACGGTCGATAGCACTCCGCAGGGCGGGTTTGACCTTTACGCTATTGCTCAATAACTGCGCCTGTCGCTCAACCCCGCCGCCAAGAGTGGGACAATAGCCCTCGACACTATTGTTTACTTTTGGAGGAAGTAGCATGTCTACCGTCACTACCATCAAGCTCGGCAGCCTCACCGCGGCCATCGATTCCATGGGCGCCCAGCTCACGAGCCTTGCCCTCAACGGCAACGAGTATCTGTGGCAGGGCGACCCCGCCTTTTGGGGCAAGCATGCGCCCATCCTGTTCCCCATTGTGGGCTCGCTGCGCAACAACACGGCGACGTCTGCGGCTGGCACCTGCGAGATGCCGCGCCACGGCCTCGCGCGCATCGTCGAGCACAAGCTGGTCGAGGTTTCGGAGGACGGCTCCTCGGTAACGTACGAGATCACCGACACGCTCGAGTCGCTCAAGGCCTTTCCGTTCCACTTTAAGCTCAACATGACCTATGCCCTGACTGGTGACGCCACACTTACCCAGACCTTTGCCGTCACCAATACCGGCGACGTGGACCTGCCGTTCTCGGTGGGCGGCCACCCCGCATTTAACGTACCTGCTCCCGGTGCCGAGGACGAGGCGTTCGAGGATTACGAGCTGGCATTTACCGAGGCTTGGACCAACGAGGCCCCCATCATCACGCCCGATGGCCTCATGACGTTCGAGGGTAGCTACAAGGCTCCCGATAACTCGGACGTGCTGCCCATCACGCACCGCAGCTTCGATAACGACGCCATCATGTTCACCGATACCCCGGGCTCCACGCTCACGCTGCGCGGCCGCAAGTCGGGCCACGGCGTCAAGATCGACTTTGAGGGCTTTAAGTACATCGGCGTGTGGTCTGCCGCCAACGACGCCCCGTTTGTGGCGCTCGAGCCTTGGACCGGTCACACCACCATGTCCACCGAGGACGACGTCTTTGAGCACAAGGTCAACACCATCACCTTGGCCCCCGGCGCTACCGATAAACGCAGCTTTAGCGTCACCTTGCTCTAGAGGTTCCGCCGCTCGGTCGATGCTGCGTGCCGTCCAGAGCGATAATTTGTCATTCAAAAGGCAAGGCATAGACCTTCTGGTCATGCCTTGTCTTTTTCATGCCACTTGTTCGCTCTGGACGTCGCTCGCCGGCATTGCCAAAACATCGACGTCCCCAATGACTACCATGTGTCTATTAATTTTTCGAGCTTGTGCTGCACTGCTGGTCGCTGGCGTATATCCTGTTAAGTCGTCAGCATACGATTCAACAGGGAAGGCAGATTATGCATTCTCCCCATCAGCGCGACGCGCATCCACAGCCGGTGTGCAGCCGTCGCATCTTCTTGGGTAGCGCTCTCGCTGCGAGCGCTTCCGTCGTCGCCGGCGCGCTCGCCGGCTGTCAGCGTCCGTCCACGCTCAAGGTGGTTCAGCCCACGACGGGCGGCGGTCGCGACGACCTGTCCGATTCCGTGATCGGCAAGGACAAGATCCGCATTGGCATGGAGGCGGCCTACGCCCCGTACAACTGGCAGGTTTCCGAAGCCAGTGAGTACACTATCCCCATCGACAACGTGCAGGGCGCCTATGCCGATGGCTACGACGTGCAGATCGCCAAGATCGTCTGCAAGGCCCTCGGTGGCGAGCCCGTTGCCGTCAAGCAGAGCTTCTCGGGCCTTATCGATTCGCTCAACAACGGCCAGATCGACCTCATCATCGCCGGCATGAGCGCCACGCCCGAGCGCGAGGAGTCGGTCGGCTTCTCCGACCCGTACTTTATTGGCTACTTTGGCCTGTTCGTAAAAGAGGGTTCCCCCTACCAAAACGCCACCAAACTCAGCGTCTTTAGCGGTGCCACGGTACTCGGCCAAAAGGACACCATGCTCGACACCGTCATCGACGAGATTCCGGGCGTTGTGCACAAGAACCCGGTCGACTCCGTCCCCACGGTGTTCTCGAATCTGCTGCAGGGCACGTGCGACGCCGTGACCTACAACACCGAGAACGAGAAGGGCTATATGGCCCAAAACCCGGGCATCGTCCCCATTCAATTTGCCGAGGGCGAGGGCTTTAAGCAGGAGGTCACGGCAAACGTCGGCTGCCGCAAGGGCTCGGACAAACTGCTTAAGCTCATCGACAAGACACTCAAGGGCATTAGCCAAGAGGAGCGCGACCAAATGTGGGACGCGTGCCTCGACCGTCAGCCGGCATAGGGAGGCAGCATGAAAACCATCAATCGCCTGGCCTCCTTTATCAAGGCAGACCACCGTTATGTATACCTGGGCACGAGCGTCATCGCGGCGCTCGGCCTGGCGTTTAGCCAGCGCAACCCCACGCCGATGAGTTTCTTGGCGCCTACGGGCGTGTTCCAAGACTGCCTCTGGGCAATCCTTTGGGCCTGGCTCGTCGTGTCGGCGGCGGCGCTGGTCACCAAGCTCATGCACTGGAACGACTATCGCGAAAAGTCGCCGTTCGCATCCGAGCGCTGCCGTCGTGGCGCACGCCTGGGCAGCTACGTCGTGGTCGCCATCGCGGCGATCTTTTTCGTGGACCGCTGCGTCATGTCGTTTATCGACCTGGTGCAGGTGAGCATTGTCTCGGATTCCAACCCCAGCGACTTTTTGTCGAGCCTGGTCTACATGACCTACAAGAGCGGTGACTTCTTCATTCGCGGTATCGAGATCACCATCGCGCTTGCCACCTTCGGCACCGTCATCGCATTCTTCCTGGCGCTGCTCTTTGTGTTCCTGCGTATTCAGACCTTCGACCGCGTGGATAACGACCTGGTGCGCTTCTTTAAGAGTATCGGCCGCGGCTTTGCGACCATCTACTCCACCATCGTGCGCGGCACGCCCATGATGGTCCAGGGCCTGCTCATCTATTACGCGGGCTTCACCGTTTTGCGCGGCATGGGCTTCGAGACCGCCCAGGCCAACCAGATTTGGAGCACCTTCACCGCCGGCCTCGTTACCATCTCGCTCAACTCCACCGCCTACATGATGGAGGTCCTGCGCGGCGGCATCGAGTCCATCGATCCCGGCCAGGCCGAGGCGGCGCGCTCGCTGGGCCTGTCGCAGTGGCAAGCTATGCGTAAAGTCGTGTTCCCCCAGGGCATTAAAAACGCGATCCCGGCGCTCACCAACGAGCTCATCATCAACATCAAGGATTCGTCGGTGCTCTCGGTCATCGGCGTGTTTGACCTCATGTACGCCACCACCACCGTCGCCGGCGTGTACTACCGCCAGATGGAGGTCTACTGCGTGGCGCTCGTGGTCTACCTGATCCTGACGCTCGTGGCGAGCCGCCTGCTCGAGGCCTTTGGCAAAAAGCTCGGCGCCGAGGCTCCGGTCACGCTGCCCAGCTCCAACTAGGCTCAAGACGAGGAGAATCATCATGGCAGATACCGCCATTACCGGCGTTGCGGCCGCCGCACAGACCAATGAGCCGCTCATCCGCGTCGAGGGCCTGCGCAAGAGCTTCGGCTCGCTCGAGGTACTCAAGGGCATCGACCTGTCCGTCAATCCCGGCGAGGTCGTCACCATCATCGGCGCCTCGGGTTCGGGCAAGTCGACCTTCCTGCGCTGCCTCAACCTGCTCGAGACCCCGGACGCGGGCCACATCTGGTTCCACGGCCAGGACCTCACGGCCGAGCGCTGCAACATCAACAAGCTGCGCGAGGACATCGGCATGGTGTTCCAGGGCTTTAACCTGTTCAACAACATGGATGTGCTCGACAACTGCACGCTCGCGCCCGTCACGCTCAAAAAGATGAGCAAGGCCGAGGCCGAGAAGGTCGCGATGGAGCATCTGACGAGCGTGGGGCTCGAGAAGTTCGCGCACGCCGCCGTGGGTCGCCTGTCCGGCGGCCAAAAGCAGCGCGTTGCCATCGCTCGTGCCCTATGCATGAATCCGCAGATCATGCTGTTCGACGAGCCGACCTCCGCACTCGACCCCGAGATCGTGGGAGAGGTGCTCGAGGTCATGCGCAAGCTCGCTGCCGACGGCATGACCATGGTCGTCGTCACGCACGAGATGGCCTTTGCCCGCACGGTGTCCGACCGCGTGGTCTTTATGGACAAGGGCGTGGTCCTCGAGGACGCCGCGCCGGCCGAGCTCTTCGGCAATCCTAAGCACCAGCGCACCCGCGAGTTCCTCTCGCGTTATCTCAACGACAAATAATGCAAGCGAACGTGGCAAAGGGACCGCCTCTTTGCCACGTTGTTTTTGGAGGAAGGCATGGCCGAGGTTTGGCGCTTCTTTGCGCACGAGGATGATTTTGCCGATATCGACGAGGTCGGCGCGTGCGAGCGCCTGGGCCGCGTGCTGTCGTTTCCGACCATTTCGAGCATGGATACCGAGGCAGTGGACTGGCAGCCGTTCGACGACCTGCGCGCCTATATGCAGCAGGCCTGGCCGCACGTATTTACAGCGGGTAAGGTCGAGCTCATCGATCATTCGTTGCTGGTGACGCTTTCCGGCTCCGCCCCCGCACTCAAGCCCGTTGTGCTCATGGGTCACATGGACGTGGTCCCCGTGGTGCCGGGTACCGAGGACGACTGGACGTACGCCCCCTTTAGCGGGCATGTAGACGACACCTACATTTGGGGTCGCGGCGCTATCGATATGAAAGACCAGGTCGCAGGCATTCTCGAGGCGGTTGAGTATGCGCTGGCACACGGTTGGCAGCACGAGCGCACGCTGCTCCTGGCCTTTGGCCAGGACGAGGAGACTACGCAGTACGGCGCAGGCGCCATCGGCCGCGCGCTCGAGGAGCGCGGCATTGAGCTTGAGTACCTGATCGACGAGGGCGACTACCGCATCGTTTCGGCTGCCGAGTACAGCGCGGGCGAGGACTGGCTCATGCACGCCGACCTTGCCGAGAAGGGCTATGCCGATATCGTGCTCAAGACGAAGAGTGAGGGCGGGCATTCTTCCAACCCTTACGGTGGCACGTCGCTCGAAGTGCTCAGCCGCGCTATTGCCGCGATTTGCGATATCGAGTGGCCGGCGCGTGTGACCGATCTGCTTGCCGCGCAGCTCGTCGAGCTGGGGCTTTATACCGCAGACGAGATTGCTGCCAGCAAGGATGCCATCGTGCGCGACTGCCTTGCCAGCAAAAAGCTGTACCCGCTTGTGACCACCACCTGTGCGCCCACGCAAATCGAGGGCGGCAGTACCGGTGCCAACGTAATGCCGCAAGATATGTGGGTCAATATCAACTTCCGCATGCTCGAGGGTACGAGCGTGGCCGATGTCGTGGCCTGCTGCCGCGAGGCCGTTGCCACCGCTGGGCTCGCCGGCCGAGTCGAGGTCGAGCTGGGCCCCGGCAGCTCCGAGCCCTCGCCGTCCCCGCGCGTGGGCGGTCCGGGGCTCGAGGCCGTCCGCGCCATCGCCGCCCGCTATTTCCGTGATCCCAAGCCGACGGAGGAAAACGGATCGTCTGCGGTGGGCCAAGAGCCGATGAGCATCGTGCCCTCGACCGTGATTGGTGCAACCGATGCCGCCAACTACCAGCGCATTTGCCACGAGTGCATCCGCTTCTCCGCCTTTGTGGTCGACGATGACGAATGCGACCGCGGCGTCCACGGCACCAACGAGCGCATCACCCGTCGCGCCTACCTCCAAGGCATCCGCTTCCTCATCGCCCTGCTCCACACGCTCTAGCATGCGACAAAGGGACTGAGCCGATTTCATCGATAATGAGACAAAAACTGTCATAGAATAAGACTAAGATATCTTAAGAGACATATGCTGGGGTTGGTATTCCTTGAACGACTGCGGGCATGTGCCAGACTGCCTCGGCCCCCGGGGAGCACCCGGGCAGGTCGCCGTGTGACTGGGGAGGAAATTATGCAGGAGCTCAGAGAGACGACGTCTCGACTCGTGAATAATGCTACCGGGGGGGTGTCTAAGCAGGGAACTTCCTGGTGAACATCGGCCGCGCGAGCGGTGGTCCGTCATGTCTTATGGCCGCCGTCGTGGGCTGCGCCCGGTTTCGCCATATGCGATTGTTCTGGCCCTCGCCGTCGCGCTGACGGCGAGTTTCTTCCTGCCGCTTCGTGCCGAGGCGGCGATCTCCGACCACACGGTTCCGACGACCTCGCCCTCGGGGACGACGATCAACCTGTTTGATTACTGGGTGAATCCCGATGACCATCTGTCGGTTTCCGGCAGCGGCGGCGTCAACGCAGGCCACAAGTTCCAGTTTAACGACGGCAAGGGTGATGGGCCGCTCAACCAATGGACGGGCGGCACGAGCCCGCGGCCCGGCATCGTCAACAACACGCTTTCAGACGGCTACCCGAAGCTTTCCGAAGCCTTGGGCGACGAGTCCCTCCGCTACCTGTTCGATTCCTCTGCCCAGACCGGCAAGACGTCCCATTTTGGCGTGACGGGCCTCCTCAAGGTTCAGGGCGGCTACTACGTCTATGACAGCTCCGAAAACTACGCAGCCTACAACGCTGACAAGAATGCCTTCGACATCTATGGCACCTGGGGCATTGACAAAGTGGGCGATTCGTCCCACCAGGGTCAGTTCTTCCCGTTCGACGCGGCAGACAAGGTGTTCAAAGAGGAAAACGGCCAGCTCGTCCAAACCGGCATCAAGGCAGACAACACCGGTGATTCGCACTACAACGGCGGCAAACCCGTCAACCACCACTTCGGTCTCTCAATGTTCACGCGATTCGTGCAGCCCAAGGGCGGCCTGACGAACAATAATAATGACATGACCTTCGAGTTCGCCGGCGATGATGACGTCTGGGTGTTCATCGATGATGTCCTCGTGGGTGATATCGGCGGTATTCACAACCGCGCGAGTCTGAGCATCAACTTTCATACGGGCGACATTAAGGTAAACGACAATTACAACGGCACGCTGAAGAGCAAGTACCAGAAGGCGGGCAAGGCCGGCGACACGAGCTGGGAAGGCAACACCTTCGCCGACGACACCAACCACACCCTCAAGTTCTTCTACCTGGAGCGCGGCGCCACCGACTCCAACATGGAGCTCAAGTTCAACCTCGTGACGGTGCCCGAGTCCGACATCATAAAGTTCGACCAGGACGGCAAGTTCGTACAGAGCGCCGAGTTCGCGCTGTACAAAACAGACGAGAACTTTACAGATACGACCAATGACAAGAACGCGCTCCTCGGCTCCGGCACCACGGACGAGGCCGGCCACCTAACGCTCACGAACGACGATGACAACGGCGTCATCAACTTCGACGATCTCTACAACAAGAATCACGGTAACAAGTACTACCTCCTGAAGGAGACGCGCGTGCCGGAGGGATACCGCTCGAGTCTCACGGCGACAGGTGGCAGCATGCAGCTCGAGTACGTGCCCGCGAGCGCTGAGAACGGCGCGGGCGGCGTCATCATCAACCGCGGCGGTATGGATGCGGACAGCGTCGTGTGGAAGACTGGTGCGTTTGCCGGCGCGAAGGAGACCATCACCGCACCGGTGAACGTGTACAAGGCGAATGATGACCTGACGAAGTCCGACGAGACCGTCAACCTGAAGTCTGGCATACTGTTCGCTGTGGTGCTCAAGCGCGATAAAAGCGCAAACGCAGATATCAAAAATCAGAACAATTGGTACGCCGTGTCGGGCGACCCATCGACGGGAATGGGGTACACCCTCGCCGAGAAGCCGAGCAAGGCCGGCGCTATCGAGGCGGCGAAGAAGGACCTGCACGCCTTCACGCTCAACACGAGCGGCCAGTACCAGGTAGAGATTCAAAATCTGCCCGGTGACATCTCCAAGTACTACTACCTGCTGAGCGGTGATGCCCGCAAGGATGCCGAGTACACGGTGGCCATCTACCACACAACGGCGAGTTCCATCGCCAACGCGAATACGGACAACACGGTCCACGTGTTCAGCGATGACCTCCCCAGCGGCGAGAAGAATTTCCAGCGACAGTTCGCCACGCGCCTGCTCGTCACGAACATCCAGAACCGCCTGTTCGTGCAGAAGACCGATACCGCGGGTAAGCCCGTTGAGGGGGCGAAGTTCGGCCTGTACACGGCCGATCAGGTGACAACAGACGCAAACGGCAAGGTCGTGCTCAAGGGCGAGCAGACCCCCTACGACACCCTGACGACGGGGTCGGTCGGCAACCCGGTCCCGCTCGAAGGTGCGGGCATATTCCCGAATACGAGCAAGGAGCACAAGCCGCTTACGAAACGCACCTACTACCTGAAGGAAATCTCAGCGCCGAGCGGTTTCCTGCTCAACGACACGCTCACCAAAGTGATTGTGGACGATTACGGCGTCCATGCCGATGCCGGTACGCGCGATGACGGCGTTTCGACGTTTGTGGGCCCGGGCGCGCTGATGAAGAGCCTGGGCCAGTTTGGCGCAGAGGGCGACATCGACAACACGCTCACGTGGATCAAGGGTGTGCGGCAGACCTCGAATGGTGTGACCGATACTGACGGTAATCTGTCGTGGAGCAATGTCGATCTCGCCGGTGCCGGCGACACGGTGCACCTCAAGTACGGTGCCAACGGACGTGTCTACCAGTATGGGCCCACCGAGGAGGGCAAACCCTACCGCCTGGAGACCGAGACGGGCTGGATACGTATGGGTATCACCCAGGACGAGCAGCCCAAGGGGACCAAGTCGAAAGGTGCCCGTGCCGATCTGCGCGACATGAACAACCTGAATGCCCTGTTTACGGGCGCCACCTGCGTGCGCGTGGCTAACAAGCGCGAGGCGAGCCTCGAGGTGACGAAGAAGGTTGACGTGCCCGATGGACTGACGGGCAATAAGGATGCGGAGTTCACCTTCAAGTTCACCGTGCCCAAGGGGAAGACGTATAAGGCTGCAGTCTTCGAGAAGGCGGGCGCGGCCGATGAGAAGCAGGTCGGCGATATGTTCGACCTGACGAACGGACGCGAGCAGACCATCACGGCCGGCCAGACGATCCGCGTGTACGGTCTCGCCGAGGGTGACAAGTATACGGTTCAGGAGCTGACCCGCGCGGGCAAGATGCCGGCCGGCTTCACGCTGACCAAGCGCGAGCAGGGCGGCAACGCCCTGGGCGGCGAGGGCGACAGCATCTCCGGCACGATCGCGAAACAGAATGCCGACGGCACGTTGGCCGAAGCCAACAAGCTGGTGTTCACAAACACCTACAGCGTAAAGTCGCCGGTGACGCTCACCAATGCGTTCTGGGCGCAGAAGGTGCTCCAGGGCCGTGACTGGAAAGATGGCGATAGCTTCAAGATTTACCTGCGCGCGGACAAGGGCACGCCGATGCCCGACGGTGCCGAGAATGCACCCGTGAGTGGTATGAAGCAGGTTGTGAAGACTGTTGAGAACGGGGACAAGTTCGACTTCGGCGAGATTGAGTACACCAAGCCCGGCACCTACACCTATCTCATCGCCGAGGCCACGCCGTCTCAAAACGACGCTAGCTGGCTGCCCGGGTTCGGGTATTCAAGCGCTTCCTACCGCGTCACGGTGACGGTGAAGGATAGCGGCGACGGCACGCTGTCGCAGCCGGCAGTCAAGATGGAGCAGACCTACACCGACGACGGCGTGAGCCATGAGGACAGCCCGATCGAGGTTGCTGACAAAATCGCCAAGATAACGAACACCTATAACACCGATGAGAAGACCATCTCCTTCCACGTGCAGAAGACGTATGTCGACCAGTCCGGTGCAAATCCGCTTGTGAAGGATAAGTTCACGTTCCAGCTCGAGGCACTCGGCGGGATGAAGAATGATGCCGTGCCGAGTGGCACCCTTAAGTTCGGCGATCTTGCCTACAGCGTCGATGCCAGCAAGGTCCCCATGCCTATGGGGTGCACGTCCACCACGACCACGGCGAAGAACGATGACGGCGGTATCGCCGCGTTCCCGCAGATCACCTATACGATGGGCAGCGAGAACCTCACTTACGTGTACAGGGTGACCGAGGTCAAGGATTCCGATACATCGACGTCCAGTGGCATGGGCTACGATGACGCGGTGTACTACGTGCTGGTGAAGAACCAGCAGGTTGATAACGAGTCTGGGACGGGTAGGTGCCTGTCCTCCACGGTCACGTATTGGAAGGCCGACGGCACGCAGCTGACGGACGCCAACGGATACATTCCGTTCAAGAACACCTACACGGTGACCCAGGCGACGTCGGCGCCAATCAGGGTGCAGAAGACGTTCACCGGGCGCGCGTGGGAGACGAGCGATACGTTTGATTTCACACTGACGCCGGCGGATGACGCCACGACGAAAGCGGTTAAAAACAAGGTCGTTATCCAAAAGACGGGCACGGGCGAGGACGTTGGGGATATTGCTGCTAAGATTTCGATCTCCGGCGATGGTTCTTCCGTGACCCGTACCGCAGCCTTTGGTGTGGGCGACCTGGTGTTTACCAAGCCTGGCACGTACAAATTCAAGGTGAACGAGAAGGCGTCGGAGAACGTGGACAAGACCGGCATCAGCTATGACGGCCATACGTCCACGGTGACCTACACAGTGACCGATATCGAGAACGGCACGCATACCGGTAAGCTGACCGCGACGGTTGCGTACGACAACAAGCAGGCGATGACGGATGTCGACCGACAGGTGACGGGCGCTGCCGCGTTTACCAACACCTATACGGCCTCCGGTACCTATGCGGGCATCGATGTGACCAAGACTCTGGTTGGTGCCCCGCTGAAGAATGGCATGTTCCCGTTCACCATCGAGGCGATGACGTATAACGGTACGACGGCCCCGGAGCCGGCTGATACCGATAAGTCGTTCAAGAACACCGTGGGCAAGGATGACGGTGACGATACGCAGACCGCCACGATGTCCGGCAAGCTGAAGATGAACTTCACGCAGCTGAGCTACAACAAGGTGTATGTGTACAAGGTGTCTGAGGCGCATGGCGCCAACGCTGGTGGATACACGTATGACACCGAGTACCCCGGTGACGCCTACGTGCTCATTGCGGTGAAGCCGAATCCGGACAACAAAGGCCAGCTCTACACCGAGACGACCATCGTGAAGGGCCCGGACGTGACGGCGCTCGTTGGCGAGAACGACAACGTTGATGCGCTGACGGCCGAGGCGATTAAGGGCCTCGATACCACGACCAACTACGTGCAGACGGTCTCGAGTCGCGATGCGAAGCCCGCTACGCCTATCGTCCCGTTTAAGAACGAGTACAAGGTCGAGACGGTTGAGTACGGTGCGAAGGCCGGTCTGCAGATTGAGAAGAAATTCACCGGCACCGGTGATGTGAGCAGCACATTCAGCTTTACGGTGACGCCCGAGGACTATCAGGCCGAGGGTCTGGATGGCACGAAGTTCATCCTGACCTCCGCCGACGCCGCGGCGAAGAAGCTCGGCATCACGGGTGGGACGAAGACAGTCAAGATTCCCGAGATGAAGCTTGGGGACACCAAGACCGTGAGCCTGCTGCCGAAGGGCTTGCAGTTCACACATGACGACGTGAACAATGAATACGGCGCCAACGTCTACCAATACAGGGTGGAAGAGAACGTGCCGAAGTCCGTTCCCGCCGGCTACACCTACGACAAGGCGGCCTACACCATCGAGATCGCGGTGTTCGACAACGGCGACGGTACGCTGAAAATCGAGACGACAGTTCTGAACAGTGATGGCGAGAAGGTCGATTATCGTGAGTTTGCGCCCAACGGAACGCTCGAGGGCAACACGGCAACCATCCCGTTCAAGAACAGCTACAAGACGACTGCCAGCGATAAGCTGGCCCCGCAGGTGACGAAGAAGATCTCCGGTGTTGAGAGCACGGAGAAGGCGTTCTCGTTCACGCTGACCGCCACGCCGGAGACGCAGAAGCAGATCGATGACGGTGCCCTCACAGTCTCGGATGCTCTGGCGAGCAATGAGCATGCTGAGTCAAAGGTCACGAGTGGCAAGATCATCAAGGACAAGGGCCAGACGGTCGACTTCTCGAATATGGCGTTCAACAAGGCGGGCGAGTACACGTTCACGCTCACCGAGGTGCACAACGCTGATGATGATCCCGCGGCGGACGGCGTGCAGAACGCCGGCTGGACGATGGACGATTCCACCTACACCGTCACGGTGAAGGTTGAGGACAAGAATGCCAAGCTGACTGTCACAGGCGTGACGGTAGAGAAGGGCGGCGATGACAAGAGCGAGACGCTTGAGGTCAAGAACGGCAAGGTGAACCTCGCCACCTTCAACAACACCTACGACGCAAAGGGTTCCGTAACCCTGGCGGCGAAGAAGCACTTTACAGGCGGCACCCTTGAGAACCAGCAGTTCTCATTCCAGGTGAAGGAGGGCAATAAGGTTGTCGCCGAAGAAAAGAACGATGCCAATGGCAACATCACCTTCCCGGCCATTTATTACACCGAGGCCGGTGAGCACGACTACACCATCAAGGAGGTCGAAGGCGCCGACCCGACTATCGTTTACGATGGCAAGACGGTGAAAGTGCACGTTAGCGTCACCGATAACAAGAACGGCACGCTGAGCGCGGCCGCCACCTACGACGGCGAGAAGGCCGTGCCGACCTTCACCAACTCGAAGCCGACGGCCGACGCCACTATCGAGGCGACGAAGATCCTCAAGGGCAAGGACCTGACGGCTGGTGCGTTCACTTTCGGCCTATATCAAGGCGACACGACTACGGTTGATCCCATCCAGACTGTCCAGAACGACAAGGACGGCAAGATTAAGCTCATCCTCACCGGTCTGACCATAGGCGAGTACGACTACACGCTCAAGGAGGTCGCTGACAGCGATTCGACCATCACCTACGATTTCACGGCGGTGAAGGTCCACGTCTCGGTGAAGGCGGACGGTGACAAGGCAAAGGCGACTGTCACCTATGACGACAAGAATGATGCCCCGACCTTCACTAACAAGTATCAGCCTGCCGAGACCTTGGCTACACTCACGGCGAAGAAATCGTACGTGAAGTCCGACAACACGCAGGCCACGCTCAAGGGCGGCGAGTTCACCTTCGACCTGTACGAGGGTGATCTGACGGCTGAGCAGCTGAAGGGCAAGCAGCCCATCCAGACCGCTAAGAACGGCGAGGACGGCACCGTTACCTTCCCGGCCATCAACTACACCAAGGCCGGCGAGTACAAATACACTATCGTGGAGCAGAAGGGCGACCTGTCCCACGTGGTCTACGACGATGCGGTTCACCACGCCGTGGTGAAGGTCGTGGACACCGCCGGCCAGTTGGAGGCGAGCGTCACCTACGATGACGGCAAGACGGTCGCCCCCACCTTCACGAACACCTACACCGCAAAGGGATCCGTGGAGCTGACGGCGACCAAGATCGTTGCGGTCGCGCCGGGCTTCACGCACGACACCAAGCTGAAGGGCGGCGAATACACGTTCGAGCTGAAGGACGCCGACGGCAAGGTGCTCGGCACCACGACGAACAAGGCCGATGGCACGGTGAAGTTCACGCGCAAGTTCACGCTCTCCAACCTGGGCGGCGCTGCGAGCAAGGACTTCACCTACACCATCGCGGAGAAGCCGGGCACGGAGCCGGGCATGGTCTACGACACCCATGCGCTCATCTACAAGGTGACGGTCGCGGACGATGGCACCGGCTCGCTGACGGCCACACCGCAGGTAACGAGTGGAGACAAGACCTTCACGAACACGTACCACCCGAAGGAGACCTCGGTAACGCTCAAGGCGACGAAGCGCTTCACGGGTGGCGAGCTCGCAGGGGGCGACTTCACGTTTCAGCTGCTCGACAAGGATGGCAACGTGATCCAGACCGTCCAGAATGACAAGGACGGCAAGGTCGCCTTCCAGGCAATCAGCTACGACACGCCGGGCGATCACGACTACACCATCAAGGAGGTTGCCGGCAACGACCCGACCGTCGTGTACGACACGAAGGACGTGAAGGTCCACATCAAGGTCTCCGATGAGAAGGGCGAGCTAAAGGCGACCGCCACCTACGACGGCGAGGCCGACGTTCCGACCTTCACCAACTCGAAGCCGACGACGGACGTTACCGTCGAGGCGACGAAGATCCTCACGGGCAAGGACCTGACGGCCGACGCGTTCACCTTCGGCCTGTACGACCAGGCCGGCAACGAGGTCGCCAAGGGCACCAACGACCGGGGCGGCAAGGTCGAGCTGGCCGTCAAGAACCTGAACCTGGGCGAGTACGACTACACGCTCAAGGAGGAGAAAGCCGGCCAGACCGTCGACGGCGTGGCCTACGACGCCAAGGAAGTCAAGGTCCACGTCAAGGTAGAGCAGAACCAGGGCGACAACAACAAGACGAAGGTGACCGTCACCTATGACGGTGCCGCTACGGCTCCCACCTTCAACAACACCTACGACGCAAAGGGTTCCGTAACCCTGACGGCGACCAAGACCATCAAGGTTGCGGACGGCTTCGACCACACGACGAAGCCCGCGGACGGCGAGTTCACCTTCGACCTGAAGGACGCTGCCGGCAACGTGCTCGACACCGCGAAGAACGATGCAAACGGCAAGGTCAGCTTCACGCGCGAGTTCCAGCTCTCCGACTTGGACGGCGCCGCGAGCAAGGACTTCACCTACACCATCGTGGAGCAGCCGGGCGCGGAGCCGGGCATGGTCTATGACAGCCATCCCCTCACCTATACGGTGACGGTCGCGGACGGCGGGAACGGAGCACTGAATGCGAAGGCGATCGTGACGAGCGCATCCGGCTCGGATACCTTCACCAACACCTACCAGCCGGCCGCGACCGGCCTGGCCCTCGGTGCGCAGAAGAGCTATGTGAAGAAGGACGACAACACGCCGATCGTCCCCAAGTGCGGCGAGTTCACCTTCGATGTGTACGAGGGCAACCTGACGGCTGAGCAGCTTGCCGGGGCCAAGCCCGTCCGGACCGCGACCAACGGCGCGGACGGAAGTGTTAACTTCGACGCCTTCTCCTACGCGAAGCCGGGCACGCACGAGTACACCATCGTGGAGCGGAAGGGTGATCTGGCCTACGTGACCTACGACGCCGCGGTGCACCATGCCGTGGTGACGGTTGCGGACAATGCCGGCACGCTGCAGGCGAGCGTCGCCTACGACGGCACGAATGTCACGAAGCCCAGCTTCACCAACACCTATGAGGCACAGGCGACGGACTCCGGCGCGATCGCCCTCACCAAGAGCGTTGACGTGCACGACGGCAGCTATCAGCTAAAGGCGGGAGACTTCGCCTTCGAGCTGGTGGGGTCTGACGGCTCGGTGATCCAGACCCAGAAGAACGATGCGCACGGCAAGGTTGCCTTCGACAAGCTGACCTTCGACCATGCGGGCACCTTTACCTACACGGTCCGCGAGGTGCAGCCGACGGGGGACGCGCCGGGCGTGCCGGGCGTGACCTACACCGGCAAGACGTACACCCTGACCTACGTGGTGAAGGACAACAACGACGGCAAGCTGGTGGTAGAGAACTCCACGGTGAAGCCGAGCGAGGGCACCGAGAACGGCGTCACCCCCAACACCATGACGTTTGCGAACAGCTACCAGCCGGGCGCGACCTCCTACCAGATCTCCGGCACCAAGGTGCTTGAGAATACCGATTCGGCCACCATGCGGACGCCCGCCGATGGCGAGTTCACGTTCGCGCTGATTGACGTGGCCACCGGGCAGGAGATCGACCGGACCACGAACGTGGGTAACGCGTTTACCTTCAAGGCCATCTCGTACACCGCGACTGGTTCGCATGCGTACCAGGTGAAGGAGGTTGCGGGCCAAGATGGCACCATCACTTACAGCGATGCGGTGTTGGATGTGACGGTGAGTGCGACCGACGACGGCAGCGGCCAGCTGACCGCGACGGCGAACAAGACGGCCGCGGATCTGACCTTCACCAACACCTACACGCCGACGGCAACGACGGCGACGATTACCGGAACGAAGGCCCTGACCGGCCGCGACCTGGCCGAGGGTGAGTTCTTCTTCGACCTGAAGGACGCCGACGGTAACGTGGTGCAGACGGTGCAGAACGGCGCCGACGGCACGTTCGGCTTCGCGCCGCTGCAGCTGGACAAGGTGGGGACGTACGTCTACACCGTGTCCGAGCGGGCAGGGGCGACGGCGAACGGCGTCACCTACGACACGACGGTCTTTACCGCGACGGTGACGGTGACGGAGAATGCGGAGACGCACGCGCTGGAGGCGCAGGTTGCCTACAGCAAGGGCGGCAAGGCTGCGGATGCGGTGGCGTTCAGCAACAGTTACGCGCCGGCCGCGACTGAGGTGAAGCTGGGGGCCTCCAAGGTGCTGAGCGGCGAGGACCTGAAGGAAGGGCAGTTCTCCTTCCAGCTGAAGGATGCCGACGGCAAGGTGCTGCAGACCGCAAAGAACGCGGCGGACGGCACGGTGGGCTTCGAGGCGATCTCGTACGACAAGCCCGGAACGTACGCCTACAGCATCTCCGAGGTGGACGACGGTCAGAAGAACGTGACGTACGACGCGGCCGAGCACCGGGTAACGGTGACGGTGACGGACGACGGTGCGGGCCATCTGGTGGCGACGGTAACCTATGACGGCGCCGTGGCGCCGGTGTTCAAGAACACGTACACGCCGCCGACCACCCCGCCGACGGAGCCGCCCACCAATCCGCCGAGCAAGTCACCGGTGCCGAAGGAGGAGAAGCCGGGTCTGCCGTATACGGGCGATACCAGCTTGTCGCCGATGGCCCTGGGTGGCATCGCGGGCGGCGCGGTGGTGCTGATCGCCGCAGGCGTTATCCTGCGGCGCCGGAACCGGTAGCTACGGCGGCCGAGAAGGGCTTTGATTGAGGGCGGGTGGTCGCAGGGCGCGGCCGCTCGCCCTTTTTGGTGAAAGGCTATGTTAACCCGCCGTTTGCACGTCCGGCTCCAGATGGAACTCGTACTCCGGCTCCATCATCTTCTTCCGGATCTTTTCGTAGCGCCCGTCGTCGAGCTGCTCGCGCATGAGCGACGTCCTGTCCCCGACGCGTGCGGCCTCGCGCAGCCATCTGAACCACATCAGGCAGCTGTGGAGCCTGCGGGTCGATACGCCCTTGAACCTCTCGAGAAAGTGGCCGAGCGAACCCTGCGCTTCAGCATCCTCTGGACCGTGTCCCGCTCGTACCCGGTGAGCCTGCCGTGGGTCCTCGGGACCGCCCTCGCGGCGCCCTTCCCGCCCTTTCCGGACATGGCGTCCTCCGATCTCCCGGGGCCGGCCGATCCGGCCCTCAGGGTATCGGATTCCCAAATTTATCCGTATATGTGCGGATGAATGCGGGAGGCGTTCGGATGAAGTTGTATTCAAGGAAAGAGACTGACCCTTTGTCGCATTCCGTGCGGGTTATATGCAGGTATGCCTGCGCACGCTATCATGTATGGGTTAGACCGCAACTATGTACCTCATACGCGAAGGGATGCGCATGTATCTGAAGATCGACATGTTCTAGCTGGGCTTACCCCCGCAGTGGCGCCGCGCGCCCCATCAACTCTGCCGATTTTCGCCTTCACGCACATAAAGGAGTCCCGCCATGCGCGACAAGCTCGAAAAGATCATTAAGGCCTACGAGGAGCTCGAGAAGAAGCTTTCCGACCCGGCCGTCGCCTCCGACATCAAGGAGTTCACGCGTCTCAACAAGGAGTACGCACACCAGTCCGACCTCATCGCTGCCTCGCGCGAGTACATCGGCGCGCTCGATGACATCGAGGCCGCCAAGGAGATGCTCCGCGACACCAGCGATGCGGACGAGAAGGAGATGCTCCAGATGGACATCTCCGAGAACGAGGAAAAGCTTCCCCAGCTCGAGGAAGACATCAAGTACATGCTCATCCCGAGCGACCCCAACGACGACAAGAACACCATCGTCGAGATTCGCTCCGCCGCCGGTGGCGACGAGGCAGCCATCTTCGCCGGCGACTTGTACAAGATGTACCAGCGCTTCTGCGAATCGCGCGGCTGGAAGACCACCGTGCTCGATTCCAGCCCCAGCGAGGCCGGCGGCTTTAAGTCCATCGAGTTCAAGGTCGAGGGCGACCGCGTCTACTCCGTCATGAAGTTCGAGTCCGGCGTGCATCGCGTCCAGCGCGTTCCCAAGACCGAGTCCCAGGGCCGCATTCAGACCTCCACGGCTACCGTCGCCGTACTTCCCGAGGCCGAGGAAATTGACGTCCAGATCAACCAGTCCGACCTGCGCATCGACACCTACTGCGCCTCCGGCCCTGGCGGTCAGTGCGTTAACACTACCTACTCCGCCGTGCGCATCACCCACTTGCCCACCAACACCGTGGTGCAGTCGCAGGAGCAGCGCTCCCAGATTCAGAACCGCGAGGTCTGCATGCAGATGCTGCGTGCTCGTCTGTACGAGATGGAGCTCGAGAAGCAGCAGGCAGAGCTTGGTGCTGAGCGCCAGAGCCAGATCGGCCACGGCAACCGTTCCGAGAAGATCCGTACCTACAACCAGCCCCAGGACCGCGTGACCGATCACCGCATCGGTTTCAACTCCACCTACAACGGCGTCCTTCTGGGCGATCAGCTCGGCACCGTCATCGAGGCGCTCGCCGCCGCCGAGCGAGCCGAGAAGCTGGCACAGGCTGTGTAGGTTCCGCCGTTCTACCGAACGGCGGACCAGCCGACGCTGCGCGGGCCGCATTTGGACAATCTGACGTTCAACTTCAAGGGCGCGACCAGAAGGTCAGCGCCCTTTCGTTTCACGTCACCTTGTCTCAAATGCGACCCGCTCGCTGTCCGTCCTCTACATGCGGCGTTGCCTTGCTCCGGATGCGGTATGCTCAACCTGCGGCGCCTTAGAGGTAGTCATTGGGGACGTTCTTAAATGACTAGGTTGGGTAAATTACTTTTCGAGTTTATTTAATCTGTTTTGTTAGAAATTAAGCTGTCTACCTGCTCAAAGTAATTAATAGCATTCATCTGCTATTGAAAATATTGCTCAAAAAATCGTCCAAGAAGTCGCAGTGCATTTTTTGATGAGTCGCGCGTCAAGTGATTTGGTATGTTCTTGGTTAGATATTGGTCAGTTTTTGGGCAACCTTGCCAAAAGCTTGACGAATGCAAATCTGGACGTCGGCGAATGAACACTTTGAGCGAGCTCGGTGCAAAATTCTGGGCTGATTCTCGATAATCGCTTCCAATCGTCCCTTGCCGCGTGCCACCCTCGCGTACAATCTGCTCCGACATTCGCGCGCCGCCCGGCGCTTAAGAGGGGAGGACCCCATGGCAAACGAGATCTGGACCATCAAGCGTTGTCTCGAGTGGACCAAGGAGTACCTGGCCGAGCGCGGTGAGGAGCATCCCCGTCTTTCTGCCGAGTGGCTGCTGTGCGCGGCCACGGGCCTGGCGCGTATCGACTTGTATATGCGCATGGACGAGACGCTCGACGCATCGCAGCTCGAGACCATGCACGCGGCGGTCGTCCGTCGCGCGAAGGGCGAGCCGCTGCAGTACATCACCGGCAGCACGCAGTTTCGCATGATCGACGTCGCGTGCGCCCCCGGTGTGCTCATTCCGCGCCCCGAGACCGAGATGCTCGTCGAGGAAGTCCTCAATTATCTGGATGCCGAGGTGCTGAGCCCCGAGGCTGCTGCCCGTCAGCGTGTTGAGCTGCCTTGGAACGATGAGGTCGAGCAGGCCCGCAAAGCCGAGGCGGCGCTGGCTGACGAACGCGCGGCCGCCGAGCGCCGTGCCGCCAACCTGACGGCCGCCGATGAGGCTGCGCTGGGTAGCGACGTGCTCGGTAGCCGCGCCTATGCCGAGGAACTGGCCGACCGCGAGGCCGAGGAAGCCGCCGCGCAGGCAGCAGAAGCCGAAGCGGCAGAAGCAGAGGCCATGGAAACCCCCGAGCCCGAGCTCGACGAATACGGCATCGCCATTGAGGACAACGACCAACAGGCGACTCCCGCGCAAGATGCCGCCGAGGCTAACGTATCTGCCCCAACCGAGCCCTGCACTGCCCGCGTTCTCGAGGTCGGCTGCGGCACGGGCTGCATTTCGCTCTCCCTTGCCTGGGAGCGCCGCGGCCACGTTACCTGCACCGCCACCGATATCGAGCCGCGCGCCATCGATCTGGCCACCAAAAACCGCGACGCCCTCGGCCTCACGGCAGATGAGGTTGCCTTTAGCCTCACCAACCTGGTGAGTTCCATTCCCCGCGAAGAGTGGGGCACCTTTGATGTGCTCGTCTCCAACCCGCCTTACATCCCGACCGACGTCATGCGCTCGCTGCCGCACGAGGTCAAGGACTTTGAGCCCGACCTGGCGCTCGAGGGCGGCGCCGACGGCCTCGATATTTTCCGCCGCCTGCTCAATGCGGCGCCTTACATGCTGCGCGCCGGCGGCCTGTTTGCCTGCGAGCTCTACGAGGGTGCCCTCGATGCCGCGGCCGAGCTCTGTCGCCAGGCAGGCCTTTCGGACGTGCGTATCGTCCATGACCTCACCGATCGCCCCCGCATCGTCCGAGCCATCGTCACCGAGCCCAAACAGCGTATTTAAGCTGAATTAATAGACATTTGCGCAAGTTTGTCCTTGCAATATACCGTAAAACTTCTACTATAGAAGGAGAAAGGTATGTCAAATCAGCTGCATCGGTACCGTATCGTGCTTGATTACATTGAACCTTGGCTTGATGAGCAGGATGAAGCTACGCTGAAGCAGATTTATGCAGACCTTTTGGTGCTCGAGAAGGAAGGTCCCAGCCTTGGTCGTCCGCTGGTTGACCGCGTAAAGGGCTCGAAGCTTCATCATTTAAAGGAGCTGAGAGTGACGTCGTGTGGTGGGCAGGTGATTCGCATCCTCTTCGCCTTTGACCCCAAGCGCCAGGCGGTATTGCTATTGGCGGGTGATAAGTCGCGAGCGGGATCGTCAAGGGCAAAATGGAACGGTTGGTATGCGATCAACATTCCAAGGGCCGAGCAAATATACCGTCGCCACGTAAGGAGGCTCGATCGAGATGGAACTGCATGAGTATATGGAATCTCGCGGGATAACACGCGACTCCATTACCGCCGAGCAGGAGAGGACTCGCGATCGTATCGAAGCCTATAAGCTTGCTCAGATTCGCAGGTTAAAAGATCTAACACAGGCGTCGGTCGCCCAGTCGATGGGCGTTTCTCAAAAACGTGTATCCGAGCTCGAGCGTGGGGAGTTGGGTTCGATGAGGCTCGACACGCTGAGCAGGTACGCAGAGAGCCTCGGCGGAAAACTGGTTGCAAGCATCGAGTTTCCCGATCGTACCGTTACGCTTGCGCGCTAAAAATCTTCAATTAACCCCCTCACTTTCACCGACTACTAGAGCCGCTCACCAAACCAACATGCACTCTGGCCAAATAGGTTGAACGTTTCGTGCGAGAATGCCCCTCAGTAAACAAACTTTCACCAGAGCGTAAGGGGCTGGCATACACATGCAGACGGTCTATCGGGTATACGAGGGAACGCGCGAGCCGCATCGGCTTGCCGTCGAGCGCACAGCCGAGGTGCTCGGCCGCGGCGGCCTGGCCTTGATTCCGACCGAGACCGTCTACGGTGTCGCCGTGGCAGTCAACGCCTTCTCGGACGCCGTGCCCCAAGATACAAGCGAATTCCCATCGTGGCCGCGCGATCCGCAGGCTGCCGTCAACGGTGCCGCAGTCCCTGCGCTCGGCACCGGCTATCGACGCATCTTCACTCTCAAGCAACGTGAACTCACCCAAACGGTCGCCTGGCTGGTCGATGGCGTCGAGGCGCTCGACCGCTATGGCGTGGATATCCCGGAAGATGCCCGCGTACTTGCGCGACGATGCTGGCCGGGAGCCCTGACTATCGTGGTCAAGGCGGCTCCCTGCGTGCCGACCTTTATGCGTGCTGCCGACGACACCGTGGCCCTGCGCGCTTCGGCCTCTCCCGTGGTCCAAGCGCTCATCCGCGCCTGCGGCAGTCCCCTTGCCTGCACGAGCGCCAACACACACGGCGCGCCCTCGCCGGCAAGCTTTGCCGCCGTCGAAGGTCGCATCCTGGAGGGGGTCGATGTTGCCGTCGACGCCGGCGAGACCCCGTGTCGCGACGCCTCGACCATCGTGTCGTTCCAGCGCGGCGGGCTCCAGATCCTGCGCCAAGGCGCACTTCCCGCATCAGAGATCGAACGGGTCCTGTCCGACCCGATGCAATAGAAAGGTGTAAGCGATGTCGTTGAATCTGGGCAGCCTGGGCATGGAAGATGCCTCGTTTAACTTTGGCGGTTCCTACATCATGGCGCTCGACTGCGGCACCACCTCGGTACTTGCGACCATCGTCGACGAGTATGGATGCATCGTCGCGCAGGCACGTCGCAGCGTCAAAACGAGTTTTCCGCGTCCCGGTTGGGTAGAGCAAGACCCCATGACGGTCCTTGCCAGCCAGATTGCCGTCATGATGGAGGTTCAGTTTAAGAGCGGCATCCATTCCGATCGCATCGCCGCCATCGGCATCTCCAACCAGCGCGAGACCACGGTGGTCTGGGACCGCGTGAGCGGCCAGCCCATCTATAACGCCATCGTATGGCAGTGCCGTCGTACCGCGCCGGCGATCGACGCGTTGGTTGAACAGGGTTGCGAGGAGCTGGTGCGCTCCCGCACGGGACTCACGCTTGACCCGTATTTCTCGGCCTCCAAGGTGCAGTGGATTCTCGACAACGTCGACGGCGCACGCGAGAGCGCGGCGGCGGGCGACCTCATGTTTGGCACCATCGACACCTGGCTCATCTACAACCTCACCGGCGGCCAGGTCTTTGCCACCGACTACACCAATGCCAGCCGCACGGCACTCTTTAATATCCATACGCTCGATTGGGACGACGACCTGCTGGCGCTCTTTGACGTTCCACGTTCCATGATGCCCGAGGTTCGCTGGAGCTCGGGCGACTACGGCCGCGTCGCGAGCGACATCATGACCAACATGCCGCCCATCATGGGCGTGGCGGGTGACCAGCAGGCGTCGCTGTTCGGCCACTGCTGCTTCTATCCCGGCCAGACCAAAAACACCTATGGCACGGGCTGCTTTATGCTCATGAACACCGGTGACGAGATCGTCGAATCCAAGAATGGCCTGGTCTCCACCATCGGTATCGCTGCGGACGGCAAAGTCAGCTATGCGCTCGAGGGCTCTATTTTTGCCGCCGGTTCAACGATGAACTGGCTTCGCAACAACATGGGCATCATCTCGAGTGTGAGCGAGTCGGCACAACTCGCCGCTTCGATTAGCGACAACGAGGGCTGCTACTTCGTTCCCGCCTTTGCAGGTTTGGGTGCTCCCTGGTGGGACCCGCATGCCCGCGGTATCGTGTGCGGTCTGACCGGCGCCTCGAGCCGTGCGACCATCGTACGTGCCGCCTGCGAATCCATGGCATATCAGAGCTACGACGTGCTGCGCGCCATGGAGCAGGACGTGGGGCTTTCGATTGAGCGCCTGTCTGTCGATGGCGGTGCCTCGCGCAACGAGTTCATCATGCAATTCCAGGCCGACCTGCTGGATATCCCCGTGCTGCAATGCGAGACGGTGGAGACCACGGCAATCGGTGCCGCGTACTTGGCGGGTCTTGCCGTCGGCTATTGGGAAGACCTTGAAGAGCTGGAGCAAAATGCCCAGATCGTTAGGACCTTCCTTCCCCATATGTCCGCCGAGCGTCGCGAGCAAAACCTTGCGGGCTGGCGTGATGCAGTCAAGCGCTCGCTCAGTACCGCACAGTAGGGCTGCGATGGGCTGCTCGATACAACAAACCGCTAAACTTATGCATGGCGTGCGGCGGCAACATTGCTGCGCGCCTTGTCAGCAAGGCCGTTTTGCGGCTGCAACGAAAGGGGCAATCAACCCATGACCGTCACCTACGATGCGTCCCGTGTGACGCTTGTCGATCATCCGCTCGTCCAGCACAAGCTGTCGATCCTGCGCGACAAAAACACCGGCACCAACCAGTTCCGTCAGCTCGTGCGCGAACTCGCGCTTTTTGACGGCTACGAGGCCATGCGCGACCTGCCTATGGAAGACGTCGAGGTCGAGACCCCCATCACTACTGCCACGTTCAAACAGCTTGCCGGCAAGAAACTCGCCATCGTGCCCATCCTGCGTGCGGGCCTTGGCATGGTCGACGGTATCCTCGACCTGGTGCCCTCCGCTCGCGTGGGCCACATCGGCATGGAGCGCGACGAGGTTACCCATGAACCTCACGAGTATTACTGCAAGATGCCCAAGGATATCGACCAGCGTATCTGTCTGGTCGTCGACCCTATGCTCGCCACGGGCGGCTCGGCCGAGATGGCCATCAGCTATCTGCGCGAGCGCGGCGTCAAGGACATTCGCATGCTGTGCATCGTCGCGGCCCCCGAGGGCCTCAAGTCACTGACCGAGAAGGATCCCGACGTGCATATCTATACCTGCGCTATCGACGACCATCTCAACGAGGCCGCCTACATCGTTCCCGGCCTCGGCGACGCCGGCGACCGCATCTTCGGCACGCTCTAGTCGCTGGGCTAAGACGGCCGCGGCTGCAAATACGAAGAAACGGTGCGCGCGGTCGAACAAAAGGCGACCGCGCGCACTCCTGTTAACGGACGTTTAGCCCAGAGGGGTTCGAGAAAAACGTATTACCTACCTGCGGCATAAAGAAGGTCTTAAGAAAACGAACAGGTGCGTATTAACCGATGCTTTTTCGGTTGTACTTTAGCGATTGGCTCGTACAATAGTCACCAATGTTTGGCGGGAACTGTTCTGGGAAGCGTTAAAAAAAGAAAGTGAGGACGCCAGTGTTTCAGATAGCCGATCTGCTCGCTATCGTTGCAGGCGCCATCGCGGGCGCGGTCGCCTTTCTTCCCTTTGTTTTTACGCTCAAGCCGGTTCTTGACGATAAACAGAATGCGGACATGCTCAAGGGTATGGTGAGCCTGGCGGTCTCGGCAATCGCCCTGCTCGTCTTTACCTTGGTTGTGTTTGCGTTGTTCGGAGAGGCGTTTCGCATGTTCCTCCTGGGCGAGGCGATCGGCTTCGTGGCCTTTATGGCCGCCTGCGCGGTTCGCGTCGCCAAGGTGCTGCGAGATCCTCATGAGGTCGAAAGGTAAGTCGTGGAAATTTTTGAAAAGCTGCCTGATGAGATTAATCATCTGGTCAGCGAGTTCAGCTCCACCCCTGTCGTGGGCGATCTGAGCTGCGGCATCACGCAGTACTCGTTTTGGCTGATCGTCTCCACGATCGTGCTCCTGATCGTCCTGGCCGTGTTCAAGAAGAAGCAGACCCTGGTTCCCAAGGGCTTCTTCGTCAACGGTTTCGAGTACATCATCGAGTACGTCGAGAACGATATCGGCAAGGGCGTCGTGGGTGAGAACTGGAAGAAGCACTTCCCGTTCCTGTGCTCGCTTTTCCTGTTCATCCTGATCAATAACATGATTGGCCTGATTCCGGGAATGAAGCCCGGCACCGGCGCAATCGGCTCCACCGCCGCGCTCGCCATCTTCGCCTTCGTGTACTTCATCTACTACGGATGCAAGGCTCACGGCGTGATCGGCTACATCAAGAGCCTCGCCCCGCAGGGCGTGAGCTTCCCGATGAACGTGCTTGTGTGGGTCGTCGAGCTTTTCTCGACCTTCCTGCGCCTCATCACGCTTGCCGTCCGTCTGTTCTGCAACATGTTCGCAGGACACGTGGTCATGGGCTCGTTCGCCATCATGGCGAGCATGTTCATGCAGCCGCTGCTTCAGCAGGTTTCCGCGGCTCACGCCGTCGGCGCCCTGCCTTCGCTGGCCTGGCTTGCCATCCTCATCCTGATCTATGCGATCGAGCTTGTAGTCGGCGCCATCCAGGCTTATGTCTTCACGGTCCTTACCGCCGTGTATGTCTCCGAGGCAGAGGAGGTTGCGGAGGAGGAGTAGTCTTCCGTTCGCGCCTTAAAGGTAAGGCAATTCGTTAAACCGCTGGTGCCCGTACCCATGGAGCCCGGCAGTTATAAATAAGGTTATCCTGCGTGAAATAAGACACGCACGACAAAGGAGGAATCGTGGGAGTTATCGGTTACGGTCTCGGTGTTATCGGCGCTGGTCTTGCTATCGGCCTGTCTGCTCTGGGTGCTACGGGTGCTATGGCCCGTCAGCCTGAGGTCCAGGGCCGCGTGTTCACCGTCTTCATCATGGGCTCCGCCTTCGGCGAGGCTCTGGCTCTGATCGGCTTCGTTGTCGCGCTGATCGTTAAATAGCACGGAGCGTCAAGTATGAATCTTTCATCCCAGAAGAGCGCGATCGCACTCTCCGCGTCCGCGGCCGCGCTGCTCATGCCGGTTTCCGCGTTCGCCGAGGACGGCGCTGCCGGTGCGGACATCCTCATCCCTAAGATGGCGGAGTTCATCCCGGCACTTATCGCCTTCCTGATCATCTGGATCGTGCTGGCCAAGGTCGCCCTGCCGGGCATCATGAAAACCATGGAGGAGCGCGGCAAGAAGATCGAGGAGAGCCTCGACGAGGCCGAGAAGACCAAGCAGGAGGCTATCGCCAAGCGCGCTGAGTCCGACTCGATCGTCACCGACGCCCGTCGTCAGGCTGCCGACATCGTTCTCGAGGCCCGTAAGGACGCCGAGTCCGAGCGCGCCCGTATCATCGAGGCTGCTCACAAGGAGGCCGAGGAGATCATCGCCAAGGCCCATACGACCGTCGAGGACGAGCGCAAGTCCATCTACGCCGGTGCCGCGAGCTCCATCGCCGACCTGTCCGTTGCCGTCGCCACCAAGATCGTGGGCGAGGCACTCGAGGACGATGCCGAGCAGAAGAAGCTCATCGAGCGCTACATCCAGGAAGCAGGTAGCCTGAATGCCGACTAGCCGCTATCAGGACAAGGTGCTCGAGACCTACGCGCGTTCCCTTTTGGAAGCCGCCAAGGCCGAGAACCATGTGTTCGAGGACCTCGAGATGGTCGAGCGCTTGGCTTCTGCCAGCCCCGAGATCATCGCCGTGCTCGACACCATGTCCAAGCGCGACCAGCTCGACCTTCTTCCCAAGGTGGCAGCTGCCTTTAAGTATGTTGCCGAGGAAGACGAGGATGTAGTGGGCGTGACCGTCACCACGGCGATCCCGCTCGACGACGAGCTGCGTCAAACCATCACTAAGAAATGCGAGCAGGACTTCGGCCGCAAGGTATTCCTTATCGAGCAGGTCGACCCGTCTATCGTGGGCGGCCTGGTGCTCGAGGCCCGCGGCGAGCGTCGTGACATCTCCGTCAAGACGCAGCTGCGCATCGCGCAGGAGACCCTCGCAAACTCTGCTAATTCGTACGGAGGTGAAGCCTAATGTCCGAAACCCTCAATGCCCAGGATATCGCCAAGAAACTGCAGGAGCAGCTCACGAGCCTCTCCGCGACGGTCGATACGCATGAGGTTTCAACGGTCGACGAGGTAGGCGACGGCATCGCGCGCGTCTCCGGCCTCAAGAGTGCCATGGCAGGCGAGCTTCTGGAGTTCAAGAGCTCCGATACCGGTGAGACCGTATTCGGCCTCGCCCAGAACCTTGACCGTGACGAGGTCGGCGCCGTTCTGTTTGGTGCCGTCGACTCCATCAAGGAAGGCGACGAGTGCCGCACCACTGGCCGCATTATGGATATTCCCGTGAGCCGTGCAATGCTCGGCCGCGTCGTCAATCCGCTCGGCCAGCCCATCGACGGTTTGGGTGACATTGTCGCCACGCACCGTCGTCCCATCGAGTTCAAGGCCCCCGGCGTCATCGACCGTACCCCGGTGTGCGAGCCGGTCCAGACCGGCCTATTGGCTATCGACTCCATGGTGCCTATCGGCCGCGGCCAGCGCGAGCTTATCATCGGCGACCGTAAGACCGGTAAGACCGCCATTGCCATCGACGCTATCCTCAATCAGCGCGGCAAGGGCATGGTCTGCATCTATGTCGCCATCGGCCAGAAGGCCTCCACGGTTGCTAACATCCGCGAGACCCTCGCTCAGCACGGTGCGCTCGACTACACCATCATCGTTTCGGCAACCGCTGCTGATTCTGCCCCTATGCAGTACATCGCGCCTATGGCCGGTGCCGCTATCGGCGAGTTCTTCATGTACAACGGCGAGGACGGTAAGCCCGCCAGCGAGACCAACCCCGGCGGTCACGTGCTTGTCATCTACGATGACCTGTCCAAGCAGGCCGTGGCTTACCGTCAGATGTCGCTGACGCTGCATCGTCCGCCCGGACGCGAGGCCTATCCTGGCGACATCTTCTACCTGCACTCTCGTCTGCTCGAGCGTGCCGTCAAGATGTCCAAGAAGAACGGTTACGGCTCCATGACGGCCCTGCCGATTATCGAGACCCAGGATGGCGACGTTTCGGCCTACATTCCGACAAACGTCATTTCCATTACCGATGGTCAGATTTACCTGCAGTCCGAGCTCTTCTTCCAGGGCCAGCGCCCGGCAGTCGACGTGGGTATCTCCGTGTCCCGCGTCGGTGGTGACGCTCAGACCAAGGCCATGAAGCAGGTTGCCGGCAACCTTCGCCTGGACCTCGCTTCATATCAGGAGCTCGCCGGCTTTACGCAGTTCGGCTCCGACCTTGACGAGGCTACGCAGAAGCAGCTTACCCACGGCGCTCGCATGACCGAGCTCCTTAAGCAGCCGCGCTACAAGCCGTTTGAGGTTTCCGAGCAGATCGTTACGCTGTTTGCCGGCAACGAGGGCTTCCTCGACGATCTCGAGATCGCCGACGTGCTTCCCTTCCGTGCCGAGCTCATCGAGTACATGGACAACGGTTTTGGCTCGTTGCTCGACAAGGTTCGCGCCAAGAAGATCGACGATGACACCAAGGCTGAGCTCCTGCGCGTCATCGGCGACTTTAAGCAGCAGTTCATGGCAAAGCACCATGCCGATACGACTGGATCAGAGGAGAACTAAGCCCTATGGCCAACCTTCGCGACATTAAGAAGCGAATCTCCTCGGTTACCACGACCAAGCAGATCACGCGCACGATGGAAATGGTCTCTACGGCCAAGATTCGTCGTGCCCTCGATCGCTCCAAGCAGGCCGAGCCCTATAAGGAGGCGCTGACCGACGTCATGTTGACGGTTGCCGGCGACGCCTCCTGCTCGGGTACCGACCCCATGCTGCAGAGGCATGAGACGGTAAAGCGCGGCCTGATTGTCGTCATTGCTTCGGACCGCGGCCTTGCCGGCGGTTTCAATACGACGGTGGAGCGCACGGCCGAAAAGCTCGCCGCTTCTTGGGCGAACAATAGCATCGAGTGCGAGATCATTGCGTGCGGACGCAAGCCGGCCACGTATTTCCGCGACCGCGCGAACGTCATCATGCACTTTGAGGGCAATTCCTCCGAGCCCGATTTCAATCAGGCTCGCATGATTTCCTCTCATATCTGCGATGCGTATCGTGCCGGTGAGCTTGACCGTGTCGAGCTTGTCTACCACCACGCCAAGAACCGCGTGGATCAGGAGCTTCGCGTCGAGCACTTGCTGCCGCTCGATCCCGAGATGATCGCTATGGCCCACGGTCCGCGTAAGAACGAGACCGACGCCCCTAAGCGCATCTCGTCCACGTTCGAGTTCGTGCCCTCTCCCGAGCATGTTCTCGGCAAGCTTGTACCGTCGTATATCCTGACGGTCATCTACCAGGCCCTGATCGATTCGGCGGCTGCCGAGCAGGGTGCACGCCGCAAGGCCATGCACTCCGCGACGGAAAACGCCACCGCGATCATCTCGACCCTTACCCGCACGTATAGTCGCGTGCGTCAGGCTTCGATCACGACCGAGATTAACGAGATCGTCGGCGGAGCCTCAGCATTGGAGGAACAGTAATGGCTAATAACACCGTAAAGCTTGCGGTCGAGGAAGCCACCAAGAAGACGACTGCCGGTGATGGTCGCATCGTTCGTATCATCGGCCCTGTCGTCGACGTCAAGTTTGACGGCGCGGTGCCCCCGATCTACAACGCGCTCACGGTCGAGGCCGAGACCCCGATCGGTCATCTGAGCACGATCCTCGAGGTCGAGAGCCAGCTTCCGGGCGGCGTCGTCCGCACGGTCGCCATGTCCTCGACCGACGGCCTGCAGCGCGGCCTCATCGCCACCGATACCGGTGAGCCCATGAAGATGCCGGTCGGCCCCAAGACGCTCGGCCGCATTTGGAATGTCATGGGCAAGCCCGTCGACGGCAAGCCCATGCCCGAGGTGGAGGAGTTCTACCCCATCCACCATGCAGCGCCCCGTTTCGACGAGCTCACCACCAAGACCGAGATCTTCGAGACCGGCATCAAGGCCGTCGACCTGCTCGAGCCCTACATCCGTGGCGGCAAGACAGGCCTGTTCGGCGGCGCCGGCGTCGGCAAGACCGTTCTGATTCAGGAGCTCATCAACAACCTCGCCCAGGAGCACGGCGGCACCTCGGTGTTCACCGGCGTCGGCGAGCGTACCCGCGAGGGCACCGACCTGTTCCTCGAGATGAGCGAGTCTGGCGTTATCGACAAGACCTGCTTGGTCTATGGTCAGATGAACGAGCCGCCCGGAGCGCGTCTGCGCATCGGTCTGGCCGGCCTTACCACCGCTGAGTATTTCCGTGATCGTGGCCAGGACGTCCTGCTGTTCATTGACAACATCTTCCGCTTCTCCCAGGCAGGTTCCGAGGTTTCCGCACTGCTGGGCCGTATGCCGTCCGCCGTTGGTTACCAGCCCACGCTGGCAACCGAGATGGGCGACCTCCAGGAGCGCATTACCTCGACCAAGACGGGCTCCATTACCTCCGTCCAGGCTGTCTACGTCCCCGCAGACGACCTGACCGACCCGGCGCCTGCCACGACGTTTACGCACCTCGATGCCACCACGGTTCTTTCGCGTAGTATTTCGTCGCTCGGCCTGTTCCCGGCTATCGACCCGCTCGCGTCTTCCTCCGACGCTCTCGATCCCTCGATCGTCGGCGAGGAGCACTACCGTGTCGCCGTCAAGGTCCAGGAGCTCCTGCAGGAGTACTCCGACCTTCAGGACATCATCGCCATCCTGGGTATGGACGAGCTGTCCGAGGAGCAGCGCCTTACGGTCAACCGTGCCCGTAAGATCCAGCAGTTCCTCTCGCAGTCCTTCCACGTCGCCGAGAAGTTCACCGGCAACCCCGGTGTCTACGTCCGCGTCGAGGATACCGTCCGCTCCTTCGCCGAGATTGTCGACGGCAAGGCCGATGACCTGCCCGAGCAGGCTTTCCGCTATGCTTCCACGATTGAGGACGTGCGCGAGCGCGCCCGCAAGATGGGGGAGAAGTAGGTTATGCGTATCCGCATCGTGTGCCCCGTGAGCTGCGCCTATGAGGGCGACGCTGCGTTTGTGTCGATTCCGTCCACGGATGGCGAGTTTGGCGTTCTGCCTGCTCACTCCAGCGAGATCTGCACGATCGACCGCGGTTACGTTCGCGTTTCCGATAAGGCCATGGGCACTGTCGACCACACGTTTGCCGTGGCCGGCGGCTATGCCCAGGTTGCGGACGATGTCGTGACCGTTCTCGCCGAGCGCGCTTGCGATTTGGCGACCGTCGATGCCGACAAGCTTAAAGCTGATATTCAAGGTTTTGAAGAGAAGCTGGGTAATTTGTCGGAGGATGATGCACGCCGCGCCTACCTCTATAATGAAATCGCATGGTGTAAGCTCAAGCTTGCCCAATAGTCAAACGATTTAGCGTTCGACCATTTGCGAACACATCATGCCCGGGATGGCCCAGCCATCCCGGGCATGCTTTTTGAAAGGGTAGACCTTGGATATTATCCGCGTTGAGGGTGGCCACGCCATCGGAGGCTCTGTGCCCGTTTCGGGCGCCAAGAACTCCGCGCTCAAACTCATGGCGGCAACGCTTCTGGCGCCGGGCAAGACGACGCTGCAGAACGTGCCCGATATTTCCGATGTCCACGTGATGGGCAAGGTGCTCAAGGGTATGGGCGCCACAATCGATGTCCTTGACGAGCACACGCTCGAGATTGATACCTCTCAGGTCGATTCTTGGGAGGCCCCCTACGAGCTCGTTGCCAAGATGCGTGCTTCCACCGCCGTGATGGGACCCCTGCTGGGCCGTTTCCATCGCGCCAAGATCGCCATGCCGGGCGGCTGCAACCTGGGTGCTCGCAAGATCGATATGCACATTCTGGGTCTCGAGGCCCTGGGCGTAGAGTTCGATACCGCCCACGGCTACATCAACGCTAATGCGCCCCAAGGTCTGCGCGGTACCACCGTCACGCTCGAGTTCGCCAGCGTCGGTGCGACCGAGAACCTCATTATGGCATCCGTGCGCGCGCAGGGTACCACGGTTATCGACAATGCCGCCCGCGAGCCCGAGATCGTCGATCTCGCCAACATGCTCAACGAGATGGGCGCCAAGATTGTCGGCGCGGGTACGCCCGTCGTGACTATCGAAGGCGTGGAAGAGCTCCATCCCGTTACCCATCGCGTGGTGGGCGACCGCATCGAGGCCGGTACCTTTATCGTTGCCGGTGCGTTGATGGCCGACGATCGCGGTGTCGATGTCACGGGCTTTTGCCCCATTCACTTGGGCATGGTGCTCAAGAAGATGGAGCTCATGGGTATCGACTGCGAGCGCGTCGAGGATGGCGTCCATGTAAACCGTGCCGAGCGTATCAAGCCGGTCGACATCCAGACGCTTCCGTTCCCCGGCTTCCCGACGGACATGCAGGCGCAGATTATGGTGCTCTCCGCTCTCGCCGACGGCAGTTCCGTTATTACCGAGAACATCTTCGAGAATCGCTTTATGTTTGCCTCTGAGCTGGTGCGCATGGGTGCCGACATTCGTATCGAGAGCCATCATGCCATGATTCATGGCGTCAAGGGCTTCTCGGGTGCACAGGTTACCTCGCCCGATCTGCGTGGCGGAGCGGCCCTCGTCGTAGCGGGCTTGATCGCCGACGGGACGACCGAGGTTTCGGCCATCCATCACATCAAGCGCGGCTACGAGCAGTTTGTCGAAAAGCTGCAGGCGCTCGGCGCGCATGTCGAGCATGCTACCGTCCCCGATCCCGTCATCTACTAATACAGGTTGCCTATGTTTAATAAAAAGCCCCTCGCGGATACCACCGCCCGAAGACCCTCAACTGGTGCGCAGGCCAAGATCTACAGTCGCGATAACGTGGCTCGCTATTCCGAGCGCGCTCGTCAACGTCGTCGTAGCCACACGATTCGTCACGTCGCGCTCATTGTCGTGCTTGGCGTGCTGCTGAGTGCCACTACCGCTGCCGGCCTGTGGTTTGCCACCATTATGGGCAAGCTCGGCGATTCTAATGTCATTACCGACAATCTGCGTCGGGTTCTGGTTGACACCGATGAGGCAAAGGATCCGTTCTACGTGCTGCTTCTTGGCACCGACGGCCGTCCGGGCGAGGATACGTATCGTGCCGACTCGATTATCCTGGCACGCATCGACCCCACGCAAAAGCAGGCGACGCTCATTTCCGTTCCGCGCGACACCAAGGTCGAGTACAAGGGCGAGACCATGAAGATCAACGCCTGCCATACCGTTGGCGGCGCCGAGGCCATGGTCGAGGCGGTCAACGAGCTGTGCGGTGTTCAGATTTCCCACTATGCCGAGGTCAGCTTCGACGGTATGCAGGCGCTGATTGATTCGGTTGGCGGTATCGACATTAACGCAACCGATGATGTTGACGACCCCGAGCACCTGGATATTAAGATTACCGCTGGCCAGCAGCATATGGACGGTGCCACCGCCCTTACCTATGCCCGCTGCCGCTACACCTATGCCGACGGCGATTACACGCGCATGCGCCACCAGCGTCAGGTGCTTGGCGCCCTTGCCAACCAGATTCTCAATAACTTCGATGCCACGAAGATCTTTGGCCTGGTTAATTCGCTGTCCGATATGCTCGTAACCGATATGAGCGTTCAGGATATCGTGGCTACGGTCAATGCCATGCGCGGTATGGATGTCGACGGTATCTACTCGGCCAACCTGCCCTCGTACGCCGACGACAGCACCATGATCGACGGAGTGAGCTACGTCTTTGTCTACGAGGACGAGCTCAAGGAAATGATGGAGCGCGTCGATGCCGGCAAGGATCCCAAGGGTCCCAACACCATGGGTCTTTCCGACGGTTCCAGCTCTACGATCGGCGACCTGAACAACAACACGTCTGACGACTACGCAAACGGTACCGCAACCTCATCGGTCAGCTCTGACGATTCCGATGACTCAAGCGATTCAAGCGATTCGGACTACTACGAAGAGCCCACCGGTGACGGCAACGGCTACGAAGCCAACTACTAAGTTACGGCGTTTTACCAAACGCCGTAACGGCTCGACGCTGCGCGCCGCCCAAGGCGACAATTTGTCATTCAAAAGGCAGGGCATGACCAGAAGGTCAATGCCCTGCCTTTTTCATGCCAACTTGTTCGCCTTGGACGTCGCTCGCTGACGTTGGCTCAACCTGCGGTGCTGACTACTCCCCTTGCACCAAAAACCGCCCCGTTCTCGGTTTTGAGGACGGGGCGGTTTTGCTTACCTAGATTGTTCGAGTTCCTTATGCAAAGCGGGTGACGAGCTCCTGGAGCACGTCGGTCATCTTGACGAGCGAACTAACCGGGACGAACTCGTTGACGCCGTGGTAGCAATAGCCGCCGGTGGAAAGGTTGGGGCAGGGCAGACCGCGGAACGACAGCTGGGCGCCGTCGGTGCCGCCGCGAATCGGCAGCACTTGGGGCTCAACGCCGCAGGCAAGGTAGGCTTCCTTGACAACATCAATAAGCTCGGGATAGTCACGAACGATCTCGGCCATATTTCGATACTGCTGCTTAATCTCGACCGTCACGCGCTCCTCACCCAGACGCTGGTTGAGCATCGAGGCGGCGGCATCAATAAGGTCGAGTTTCTGCTGGAACTTGGCGGCGTCATGGTCGCGGACGATATAACGCGCTGTGGCGTGATCGACGGTCGCAGATACGCCCTCAAGGTGATAAAAGCCCTCGTAGCCTTCCGTATACTCCGGGCGCTGCACGTAGGGGAGCAACGCGTTGAAGTCGCAGAACAGATTGCCTGCGTTGATCATACGGCCCTTGGCGTCGCCCGGGTGGATGGACTGGCCCTCAAAGCGGACGGTCGCCTCGGCGGCGTTAAAGCACTCCCACTCCAGCTCGCCGATGGGGCCGCCGTCGACCGTGTAGGCGTACTTGCAGCCAAAGGTATCGATATCCAACAGCTCGGCTCCGTGGCCGATCTCCTCGTCAGGGCAGAAGCAAATGCCGAGTGCGGGATGGGGCAGAGAGGGGTCCTGAGCGATGCGCGCGACAAGTGACATGATCTCGGCGACGCCTGCCTTGTCGTCCGCGCCCAGCAGCGTGGTGCCATCGCTGCAGACCAGGTCCTCACCCGCGAGGTCGTTCAGGGCGGGAAGCTTGGCGGTACTCATGGCAACGGGCTTACCGTCAACCGTGCCGCAGACCAGGTCGCCGCCTTCGTAGTGTACGATGTGCGGTTTCACGCCGGCACCCGGTGCAACTTCGGTGGTGTCGAGATGGGCGATCAGGCCCAGGGCGGGCTTGTCCTCAGCGCCCGCACTTGCGGGGATATGCGCGCAGACATAGGCGTGCTCGGTCACGTGGGCATCTTCCGCACCAAGCTCGCGCAGCTCTTTAGCCAGCACGTTGGCAAGGTCAAACTGAACGGCGCTCGAGGGTACCTGGTCGCAGTTTGCATCCTCGGACTGCGTGTTGATCTGGACGTAGCGCAAAAAGCGCTCGAGGACATCGGGGTTCGTGGTGGTGTTTTCCATAAAGACCGCTCCAATCTTGGTCGTCGTGTGCAACAAGAACTCTAGCACGGTATGCCACGGCATACCGCGACGCTTGGATGGGGTAGAATCAGCCATTGAATGCAGAAGGGACGGAAGATCATGGATACGACAAATAGCTCGCGCGAACTGCATCTGACGGTGGCGAACGAAGACTACTTGGAGTGCATGGTTCGCATTGAAAGCGAAGAGGGGGAAACCAACGGCGTGCGATCGGTCGACATCGCGCAGCGCCTTGGCGTCTCCAAGGCATCGGTCAATAAAGCGGTTTCGGCGCTCAAGGCATCCGAACTTGTCGAGCAATCGCACTACGGCAAGGTAGTCCTGACCGATCGCGGCCGCGAGGTTGGTGCGGCTATCTGGTACCGTCATCGCCTCATCCGCACGTTTTTGGTTCAGGAGCTCGGTGTCGAATTTGAGCGAGCCGATTCCGAGGCCTGCATGATGGAGCATGCGCTTTCCGAGGACACGATGAACCGCTGGCTCGCCTATCTCGAAAAGCAGGGAATCAGCGTCGAGGAATAGCGGGATATATATGGATACGAGTTATTACAACCGCTTTGGTGCCGAGGAACTTGCGCGCCGCTTGTCGAGCGAGACCTTGTTGGCGCAGGGCCCCATGGGCAGTGTTCTGTTGAGTGAGTACGATGCCGCCGACATTCCACCGGCGTTTTGGAATCTGGCAGAGCCGCAGACCGTTTCTCGTATCCATCGCTTGTATGTCGCTGCCGGCGCGCAGGTGCTCATTACCAACACCTTTCAGGCATCAAGCTATGCCCTCAAGCACGACCAGATTGCGCCGTCCGTGGCGGAGGTCAATCGCGGGGCCGTCGACGATGCTCGCCAGGCGCACCCGCAACTGCTGCTGGGCTCGATGGGCCCGATCGGTATTGAGTGGTTTGCCGAGGACTCTGCCGAGTATCGTGAAATCCGAGGCATTGCGCGCGAACAGGCGCACGCCTTGCTCAATGCCGGCGTTGACGGTCTGCTGATCGAGACGGTGACGTCTATCCGTAATTTGCAGCCCATGCTTGCCGGCGCCCGAGATGCCGCCGACGGCATGCCTGTTCTGGTGAGTTTTGTCGTTGACGATAAAGGCGACCTGTTGGGCGATGGCCTCAACATCGAGGCGGCCGTTTTGTACGCCGAAAAACACGGCGCAAACTCGGTTGGTGTTAATTGCTGTTCGCTTGCGGCCGCGAACGCGGCGGTGCCCAGGATGGTTGCATCGGCGACTACTCCCGTCACGGTGCGTCCCAACGTAGGCGATCCGGTCCAGACTCAGGATGGCCCCGTATGGCACGAGAACCCCGAAGCTTTCGCGCGCGCATGCATCGAATGGAGACATGCCGGTGCCGCAATGGTGGGCAGTTGCTGTGGAACCACGGCAATCACTACGGCCGCGATGGCCGAGGCGCTCGATATATAAAGGGCAAAACCGCTCCATACGGGGCGGTTTTTTTTATTGCTTGCATGTCCTCGGCAGCATTTGCCCAAATGGTGAATGCTGGTGCCGGCAGGTTGCCGAGTGCATGTTGCGGGTATACCCCATGCGTACCATGATCCAAACACTGTGAGGTGTCTGCGCGTGTGCGCGATAATTCATTTTGGAACTGACGGTTGGCGCGCTCGCGTCGATGAGGACTTCACTGCCGATAACGTTGCTCGTATCGCCGATGCCGTCGGCGAGTTGTGGCAAAAGACCAATCCGGGCAAAACAGTATATATAGGGTTCGACACCCGGCCCCTGGCGAGCGAGTTCGCTGAACTTGCGGCGGGCGTGCTAGCAGCGCACGGGCTGGACGCCGTGCTCGCTTCGCGACCTGTTCCGACCCCTGCCCTTACGTGGGCGGCGGCTTATGACGGTGAGGCGTGCGGCGCGCTCATGGTGACGGGGTCCCATCATCCGCAGGGTTATCTGTGCCTCAAGATTCGCATGGGTGACGGCTCAACCGCCAACCAGGATGTCATCGAAGAGCTCGAAGAGACCATGGCTCCCGAGCCAATGGGGATCGAGGGGCAATATCGCACCGCGGATATCATTCCTGACTATATGCAGGCGGTGGCATCATTTGTCGATGCCGAAGCCATCCGCGCCGCGCACCTGCGCGTGGTTGTCGATCCCATGGGCGGCGCAGCCCAGGGCTATCTAGCCGACTTGCTGCGCGAGCTTGGCGTTGAGGCGCACGAGATTCACGCCGGGCAGGCGTCTGACCAAGAAGATATCTGCCCCGACCCCGTTGAACCTTGGGTGGACGCTTGCGAGCGCACGGTTATCGAGGACGGAGCTTGCGCTGGCCTGGTGACCGACGGCGACGCCGACCGTATCGGCGCGGTTGACGAGCGCGGCAGATATATACATCCGCATCAGATCATGGCGCTCGTTTTGGGCGACTTGGTTCAATTTCGTAATTTGGAGGGGCGCGTCGTCGTCAATCTTTCATGCTCGACGCTCGTACGTCGCATTGCCGAGGCGCTTGGCTGCCGCGTGACCGTCAAACCAGTCGGTTTCAAATATATAGCGGCGGAGATGAAGAAGGGCGGCGTCCTCATAGGCGGCGAAGAAGCCGGTGGTATCGGCATCGCCGCGCATATGCCCGAGCGCGATGGAATCCTCGCCTGTCTGATTCTGTGTGAGCTTATGGCAAAGACGGACGCGCCTTTGGGCGTTCTGGTCGACCAACTCGAGGACAGTTTTGGTAAGACGAGTTACGGTCGACGCGATTTGCGCCTTGAGGCCGAAGATGCCGAAACGTTACGAACCCTGCTGCCGGGCGTAAACCCCAAGTCGATTTGTGGCAAGGTGCCGCAAAACGTTAGTCATATGGACGGCTTGCGTCTGTCATTCGAGGATGACACGTGGCTGCTGGTCCGTCCTAGCGGGACCGAACCAGTGGTGCGCGTCTACGCCGAGGGGTTCTCGGTGGAAGAACGTGATGAGTTGCTCGATGCTGGCTGTGCTTTAGCTAGGGGGACGTATCCGCTTTAACCATGAGACTGCCTTATATAAAGAGATGCTCGGCGAGCGGTAGTTAACGGCTGGCAAACGTTAGTCGGATCACAAGATGTGTAGGAAATGTGTACGCCCAGATTCCCGCCCCCGGGGCCCCTCCGGTCTGG
>DXLP01000008.1 GCA_019414645.1 Collinsella sp. | reverse complement strand
ATGAAGTAGTCCTTATGGCCGATGAGGGACCGTAGGTCGAGATAGGGCTGCGAGGTCGGCTCGCGCAGCATGAAGTCGATGTATCGCGCATAGTATGCCCATCGCTGCTCGAGGCTGGGGTAGAGGTGGTAGAAGCCGTCGAAAAGGCTCTTGAAGCCAAAGGCTTGCTGCCAGTCCGTCATTCCGGCGCGCGCCATGCCTGCGCGGTTGTAATGGTTGAACCCGGCGGCGCTTGACATGCCCGAGCCGATGCCGACGATGATGGCGTCGGCATCGTCGATAAGGCTTCGAAGCCTATACGCTTCCCTCTCTAGAGACGGCATTGGGCAATCTCCTCGAAAGCCGGGGCCATATCGCCGTCAACGAGAATCGTCTCGCACGATGCATCGGGCGCCATAGCCTGGCTGTAGTTGAACACGATGTAGGTGGCGTGCTCGCAGACGTTCGCGATCTGGGCGAGCATGTGCTTTATGATGCCGTTGCGCAGTCCCACGCCAAGTTCGAGGATGGCGACCCTGCCGTTGCGATGGGCTTGCACAAGGCGCTCGAGCTCCTCGAGCTGGGCCGTGGCGAGGGCGTCTGGATGGGCGAGACGCCGCTCGTCGATCGACGTGCGTATGCCCCCCTCCGTCTCGAGCACGCGGTTCTCGTCGAACCCGGCGCGCGCGAAGTGCCCGTCGATGTTGCATGTGACCACGAAGGTGTCGGCGTGCTCCGTAAGACGCCGCAGCCCGTTCATGAGCGAGCCGGGCTCATATCCGAGATACTCCTTTTGATGGAACCGCTCGGCCCATCGGCGTCGCACGCTGGCATCCGGGGAAGCGAGCCCCTGCAGTATGCAGCCGATGCCGTCTGCCTGGGCGAGGTCCCCGTACGCCTCTTGGAAATGAGCATCGGCGCAGAAAAGGTTGAGCCCCTCCGCCATGTCGAGTCCGTTGCTAGCGCCGATGATGACAAGATCCGCTTCGGCTAGCGCCCTGCCTATGCGAACTGCTTTCGCCGTCTCCATGCGCTACCTCCCCAGCGTCTTGCGCACGTCGGCAAGCACGTCGGCGATGTCGGCGCGAACGGCGAGCCCCCGATCCTCGATCGCGCGGGGGAGAAACTGCGTCTTGTTGTTTACGGCGATGTAGCTGGCCTGCGGTAACTGCGCCGTGAGGGCCCAGAACGGCTCCTGGATAAACGCGGGCGTCATGCGGCCCACACCCAGCTCGAGGAAGAGGATCCTCTGCCGTGCGTGCGCGTCGAGCCAGTCGGACACCTTGCGGTACTGCTCCTCGTAGAGTTCGCCCTGCAGGAAGTTGCCGTAGCCGCGAACCCAGGGGAACGCCTCTGCCCCGCAGTGCGGGCAGCGCGGCACGAGCTCTGTCGGAACCTCAAGGCCGTCTCCCATGGCCTCTACCATGTTGGAGACCGGCTCGACCGCATCCCACACCGCGTCGGTGCAACAGCGGGAGCACTGAAAGAAGCGGTGGTCGCCTTGGATCTCTGCCACTTTCTCCCAGGGATAGAGCTTCACAAACTGCGTGTCCTGGTTGGTGGTGAGCACGAAGAAATCCTTCTCGGCGAGAATGGCGTCGAGGTCCCTGTAGGGCTTGCGCAGCGGGGCGTTGAGCGTGGTGTCGAGGAAGGTGGCGAGGTATCCCCAGCGCGCCTCGGCGGTGGGCCAGCGGTAGAACGACCCCTCGAAAGCGCCCTTGAAACCGTAGCGCTCGGCGAATTTGCCGAAATGCTTGCGATAGGTCGCGTTGTCCTCGTAGTAGAAGTCGCCGCCGCCCGCCGCGGAGAGCCCGGAGGCCCCGCCCACCAGCACGCAATCGGCTTCTTCGATCATACGGGCGAAGTCCTCGATTTGCTGGTCGTAGGGCTCGGGCTCGCGGTCACTCAGCTCATAGGGCGTGCTGCCGCTGCGGTAGGCGGCATGAAGGGAAAACGATCGGTTGGTGAGCTCGATAACGAGCTGCTCGTACAGGGTCACTGGATACCTTCTTTCAGCTATTATAAACAGGTGTCTATAAAAAGTATCCATGTCGATTTGCTTAAGAGCAATGAACAGCTTCGGCCTGCTGTCGATAAACGAGCGTTTGCCGGGCATTGTCGAGCGTTGCAATTGGAGGGGTAATGGAAGCGGGGAAGATCGATCGTCGCCGACGCTATACACTCTCGGTCATACGGGAGGCGTTCTTCGCGCTGCTGGCCGAGGTCGGCTTCGCGAAGATGACGGTAGCGGATATTTGCCGCCGCGCCGATATCAACCGTGGCACGTTCTATCTGCACTACGAGGACAAGTTCGCCCTGCTCGACGCGCTTATCGACGAGGCCTTGGCGGCGGTGCCGCCGCTCGAGGGAACGGAGGCGGGTGCCCTCTGCCAGCGTCCGCCGGCAAACGATGACTATTATCTGCTCTACTCGGATGACGACGCGTACGCCCGGGTGGCACAGCGCGTCGTCGAGCGCGGCGCCGAGCAGATGGTTCCCTCGATCATGGAGGAGACTGGGCTTTCGCGCGAGGACGCCTATCTGCTCTTCGTCCACAACGTCCAGGGAAATCTCGCGGTCAACCGCCTGCTCGGTTGGAGGCGAGGGCCCGAGTTTGCTCACGCTCAGGAGCTGCTCAGCGCCTATTCCGAAGGGGGCATGCGGGCGGTATCGGCTCGTCACGATCCTCGTAGCTCGTCTTGACCGCATGTCATTTCAGGTAGGTGGCGTTGCTATGGGCCCTCTTTGATTTTCGACGTTGTATAAGGCAATCGCAATCGTCTTGAGCTTCTTTAGGGAACTTGAACAAGAGATATGGCCTGCTGGCGATTGATTAACACCATTCGTTTTGGTTACAAGAAAGCATGCTGCGCGCCTGCAGCATGAGGGAGAGGGAATCCTATGAATATCGTTGTATTGAGCGGCAGCCCGCGTAAGGGCGCTAATACCGATACCATGGTCGAGGCGTTTGCCGAGACCGCGCGTGAGGGCGGCCATACGGTCGAGGTCATCCGCGTTGCCAGCAAGAAGATCGCCGGCTGCTTGGGATGCCAGTACTGCTTCGCCCATGAGGGCGTCTGCGTGCAGAAGGATGACATGGCCAACGTGATTGAGTCGCTGAAAGACACCGACATGGTTGTCTTCGCTTCGCCTATCTACTGGTTTGATATCACTGCGCAGGAAAAGACCGCCATCGACCGCCTGTACGCCTTCGGTGCCACGGGATTCCCGTTCACCAAGACGGCCCTTTTACTCGATAGCCACAGCGAGGGTGTCTATGATGCGGCGATCGCTATGTACAAGTCAACCTGCGCGTACTGCAAGTGGGAGGACCAGGGCATTGTCACCATCAGCGGTATGACCGAGCGCGACAGCATGGCATCCTCGCCCAAGTTGAAAGAGGTGCGAGAGCTCGCTCGCAAGCTTGCCTAAGGACAAGAAGAACGCATGGCAATCAGCGTTGGTGGAAATGCTTGCTGTCCTTACCGAGAGATAGGGGCGAATTCCCTCAAGTGCCGTATAGAACAATTTTTAAACGCAGAAAAATAACTGAAAACAAATTAATCCGCGTTAAAATATTGTCAAATAGAAGTTCATGAGGGAAGGTTACGTATGCGTCGCAAGGCAGACGAGCTCCTTAGGGAATGGCGAGACAGAGCTGATAGAAAACCTTTGCTGGTCAAAGGCGTGCGCCAGTGTGGCAAGACCTATTTGCTCAGAACGTACGCCCAGGATCTTTTCGAATCGGTTGTCTACGTTAATCTTGAGAACGACCGGTCGGCGCGAGCGGATTTTTCGGGCGGTCTTGACCCTCATTCGATCGTACGTGCGATCGAGGCTCGTACGGGACAGCGTATCGTGCCTGGCAAAACCTTACTGTTCATTGACGAGATCCAGGCATGCGAGGAAGCGCTCACTTCCCTTAAATACTTTTGCGAAGATGCTCCCGAGTATTACGTTGCGGCTGCCGGGTCGCTTCTTGGGGTTGCCATTAACCATCAGTCGTATTCGTTCCCCGTCGGAAAGACCGACTTGATTGAGATGGCTCCACTCGATTTCGAGGAGTTTCTCTGGGCGATGGGGCACGATCAGCTGGTCGACGAGATACGCTCATCATTCGAGATAATGGGTCCTCTTGCGCCAAGCCTTCATGAAAAGGCGCTTGGGCTCTATCGACAGTATCTTGTTGTTGGCGGAATGCCCGAGGCGGTCCAAACGTACATCGATGATCAGTCAATCATTGATGTGGCCGAAAAGCATCGGATTATTCTCGACGGATATTCCGCCGACACCAATAAATATGCTGATGAACGCTTGAGTGCAAAGACGCGTGCGTGCTTCGATTCCATTCCACAGCAGCTTGCCAAAGAGAATCGTAAATTTCAATACAAGGTAGTGCGAGCGGGGGGCAATGCGTCTCTCTTTGGAGATGCTCTCGATTGGCTTGTATTGTCGGGTACGGTGGCGCGCTGCAGCCTAGTCGGGCAGATCGAAAGCCCCTTAGAGGCCTTCGTTAACCCTTCTGCTTTTAAAATCTATCAGGCGGATACAGGGCTGCTGGTCTCCAAGGCCGGTGCTCAACGCGCCGATATTCTTGCCGGTATCGGCGGCACATTCATGGGTGCACTTACCGAAAACTACGTTGCCCAACAGCTTTCAGCCATGGGTTATCCACTGCATTATTGGGCGCGAGATAATCGTGCGGAAATCGACTTTGTAGTAGAGAAGCAGGGATGCTTGTCTGCGATTGAAGTCAAGGCGGGGGAGAACACAAGATCTCGAAGTCTGTCCTCACTTAAAAAGACCCATCCGGGCGTGCGCCTTATCAGGCTATCGACTAAGCCCTTTGGAATGAATGATGGGCTTATGTCTGTTCCGCTTTATGCGGCATTTTGTCTATAGGGATGATGCTGGTGTAATGCATGGGGCCCGGGGCGCAGCGTTTACTGCGCTCCGGGCCCCGCTGCTTTGTAAAACCATGACGGTTTAGTCGCCGTTGTTTTAGTCAAACAAACTCGGCATGTCATTTTCCTTCATGAGGGCGCCGGCGGAGGGCAGGCTCTGCGCGGTGAACTTCTCGGCCGAGACGCCGGCGCCAAGGATTTCCTCGGTCGTGCCGACGGTGGTGACCGAGCGGCCCTTCTTGGCCGTAAAGGCCTGGACGCCCTGCGTGTTGGTGGTCGTCTTGGTCTTGAGCAGCGACGTGTTGAAGTTCATCAGGCGGTAGTCGCTCGAGACCAGCGCGAGGTCGCGGTCCTCCTTGAGCACCTGCGCATACAGCAGCTTGCTGCCGCCGTAGATGGCGTTCTTAAGGCGCTTGCGGTTGGTCTTGGTAGCGTATCCAGAAAGCGCGACACGCACCACGCGGCCGTTCTCAAAGACGAACAGCACGTCGGCCTTGTAGTCCTCGGGGTCGATGACCCAGATGACGCTCTCGTCGGGTTCCATCTCAAGATCGGTCGGAAGGTACGAGCCCAGCTGGGCCGACTTGGTGTCCTCAAACGCCGCGACCTTGCACTTGTACACCTGGCTCTTGTTGGTAAAGACCAGCAGCTCGTGGGTGTTGGAGGACGGGAACTCGATAAAGGGTTTGTCGCCGTCCTTGTACTTGAGCGTGGTCGCCTTCTTGAGCACGCGGTCCGTCATCTTCTTGAGGTAGCCATCGCGCGAGAGCATGATGGTGACCGGGTACTCCTCGACCTCGGGCTCCAAGCTTACCTCGATAACCTCATGGGGCTCGATCCTGCCCGTGCGGCGCGGCATCACGTACTTCTTGTTGACCGCTGCTAGCTCGTCGCTGATGACCTTCTTGATGTTCTCCTCGCTGGAGAGGATCTCCTCAAGCTCGGCAATCTCGCCCTCGAGCTTGGCGATGTCCTTGGTGCGGTTGAGGATGTACTCCTCGTTGATGTTGCGGAGCTTAAGCTCGGCGACAAACTCGGCCTGGGTCTCGTCGATGTCGAAACCCTTCATAAGGTTGGGTACAACCTCTGCCTCGAGCTTAGTGCCGCGGATGATGGCGATGGCCTTGTCGATGTCGAGCAGAATTGCCTCAAGGCCGTGCAGCAGGTGCAGGCGCTCGGACTTTTTGCCCAGGTCAAAGTTAATGCGGCGACGCGTGGACGCAATACGCCACTTGACCCACTCGTGCAGAATCTGGCGCACGCCCATAACACGGGGATAGCCGTCGACGAGCACGTTGAAGTTGCACGAGAACGAATCCTGCAGCGTGGTCGAGCGATAGAGCTTGGCCATGAGCTTGTCGGGGTCGACGCCGCGCTTAAGGTCGATGGCGATGCGCAGACCCGAAAGGTCGGTCTCGTCGCGGATGTCGGCGATCTCCTTGACCTTGCCCTCCTTGGAGAGCTTGACGATGCGTTCGATGATGACATCGGTCTTGGTGGTGTAGGGGATCTCGTACACCTCGATGATGCGCTCTTCGGGAATCCAGCGCCAGCGGGAGCGAATCTGGAAGCTGCCAAGACCGGTCTCGATGATCTTCTCCATCTCCTCGCGGCGGTAGATAATCTCGCCGCCGGTCGAGAAATCGGGCATGGGCATGTACTCGAGCAGGTCGCAGTCGGGGTCCTTCAGGTAGTGCATCGTGGCGGTGCAGACCTCGTTGAGGTTGAAGCCGCAGATATCGGACGCCATAGCGACGCCGATGCCCTTGTTGGCCGAGACGAGGATGTTGGGGAACGTGGTGGGCAGCAGACGCGGCTCCTTCATGGCACCGTCGTAGCTGTCAACGAAGTCGACCGGGTCCTTGTCGATGTCTTTGAAGATCTCGGCGCTGATGGGGGAGAGCTTGGCCTCGGTATAACGCGAGGCGGCGTAGCTCAGGTCGCCCGAATAGTACTTGCCAAAGTTGCCCTTCGACTCCACGAAAGGAGCAAGCAGCGCCTCGTTGCCCGTGGCCAGGCGCACCATCGTCTCGTAGATGGCGGCGTCGCCGTGTGGGTTGAGCTTCATGGTCTGGCCCACGATGTTGGCGCTCTTTTGGCGCTCGCCCTTGAGCAGGCCCATCTTGTACATAGTGTAGAGCAGCTTGCGGTGCGAGGGCTTAAAGCCGTCGATCTCGGGGAATGCACGCGAGACGTTGACGCTCATAGCGTAGGGCATGTAGTTGACCTCGAGCGTCTGCGTAATCGGCTGGTCGGTGACCTCGGAGTGCAGGCCGATGACGTTCTCGGCGTTGACCTGCTTTTTCTTGGGCTGGTTCTTCGTCTTCTTCTTTGCCACGATTTCCTCTTGAACTTCTTATGGGCCGTCGTTATCGATTTGCTGCTACTGCAGGTCCAGCTGGTCCAGGTATTCCTTGCCGTGCTCGGAGATGTGACGCTTGCGGCCCGTCTCGTCGTTGCCCAGCAACAGGTTGAACATGGTCTCCATCTTGGTGACGTCCTCGGGTTCTACCTTGATCAGGCGGCGCGTCTCGGGGTTCATGGTGGTGAGCCACATCATGTCCGGATCGTTCTCACCAAGACCCTTGGAGCGGTTGATCGAGCACTTCTGGTCGCCAATCTCCTTGAGGATGCCGTTCTTCTCGAGCTCGGTGTAGGCAAAGTAGGTCTTCTCTTTGCAGTTGATCTCGTAGAGCGGCGACTCGGCGATATACACGTAGCCCTCGTCGATAAGCGTGGGCACCAGGCGATAGAGCATGGTGAGCACAAGCGTGCGGATGTGATAACCGTCGACGTCGGCGTCCGTACAGATGATGACCTTGTTCCAGTTGAGGTTGTCCAGGTCAAAGGCGCCAAGGTTCTTGATGCGCTTGTCCTTGATCTCCACACCGCAGCCCAGCACGCGCATGAGGTCCATGATGATGTCGGACTTAAAGATGCGCGGGTAGTCCTCTTTCAGACAGTTGAGGATCTTGCCTCGGACGGGCATAACACCCTGGAACTCGGCATCGCGCGAGGTGCGGATGGCGCCTGCTGCCGAGTCGCCCTCTACGATGTAGATCTCGCGACGGCTCTTGTCCTTGGAGCGGCAGTCGATGAACTTCTGCACGCGGTTGGCCATGTCGGTCTTCTGCTGCAGATTGGTCTTGATGCTCTGGCGCGTCTTCTCGGCGTTCTCGCGCGAGCGCTTGTTGATGAGCACCTGCTCCATGATCTTGTTGGCGGCGTCTTTGTTCTCGATCAGATAGGTCGAGAGGCGCTCCTTAAAGAATGCCGTCATCGCCTGCTGGATAAAGCGGTTATTGATGGCCTTCTTAGTCTGGTTTTCGTAGGACGTCTGGGTGGAGAAGCAGTTGGTCACCAGCACCAGACAGTCCTGGACGTCCTGCCACTTAATGCCGCTCTCGTTTTTGTTGTACTTGCCCTGTTGCTTGATGTAGGCATCGATGGCGCTGGTCAGAGCACTACGGGCGGCCTTTTCGGGCGAACCGCCGTTCTCGAGCCATGACGAGTTGTGGTAGTACTCCTGCATCATGAAGGTGCGCGAGAAGCACATGCACGCGGTGATCTTGACGTTGTAATCGGGCAGGTCCTCGCGGTCGCGACCGCGACGGTCAGCCTCGATAAAGAAGGGCTCGGTAAGGTAGTCGGTACCGACCTTCTCGAGCACGTAGTCCTCGATGCCCTTGGGATAGCAAAAATCCTCTTCGGAAAACTCGCCATCGTCGCCCTCAATGCGCAGGCGGAAGGTCACGTTGGCGTTGACCACGGCCTGGCGGCGCATGGTCTCGCGATACCAGTCGTGGGGAATGCTGATCGAGGTAAAGACCTCAAGATCGGGGCGCCACTTGATGGTGGTGCCGGTGCGGTCCTCGTCGCTGGGCTCGATCTCAAGCGCTTTCTTTTTGGCGCCAACGACCTTGCCTTTCTTAAAGTGCAGGGAGTACTTGTTGCCGTCGCGCCAAACCGTGACGTCCATGTACTCGGATGCGTACTGGGTCGCGCACGAGCCCAGGCCGTTGGTACCGAGCGAGAAGTCGTAGTCGCCGCCCTGGTTGTTGTTGTATTTGCCACCTGCGTAGAGCTCGCAAAAGACGAGCTCCCAGTTAAAGCGCTTCTCGGAGGGGTTCCAGTCGAGCGGGCAGCCGCGGCCGTTGTCCTCTACCTGAATGGAACCATCGCGAAAGGCGGTAAGGGTGATGAGCTTGCCGTAGCCCTGGCGCGCCTCGTCAACGGCGTTGGACAGGATCTCGAAGGCGGCATGCGCGCAGCCGTCGAGTCCGTCCGAGCCAAAGATAACGGCGGGGCGCAGGCGTACGCGCTCCTCGTCCTTGAGCTGACGAATACTGTCGTTACCATAGTTTGCGGTGTTTTTTGCCATGCTCGCTCTCTCGATGCTCCTTTGCTGCGTTGTAGTCATATAGATAGTCAAGGTAGCATAGCCCAGCCCACAGACGATTCCACCCAACACGAAATCCATCGAACAATCGTTCGGATTAACGGGTATAGTGTTTAGTGGTAACGCGGCATTGTTAAACAAATTTGGATACAAACGAATTCTATTTAATAGGGACCTAGTTTTACTAAACAAAATCGAATGATGCTGATTGCACGAGCGGGCACAGCGATCGACTATCAATCACGTTTACTCGGACAAAACCGAGTCGGTTCTGTCCGAGTAAGTTTGAATAGCGAATCGAGATTGTTATGTCCACATGGCGATGGCGAACATGGTTTCCATAATGACAGATATAGTTGACATCTTGTGAAGGATGCAATATATTTCTGTCATGTTGCAACGGATATCTGTCCACATTTACGAAAGGAACTCCATGCCGGGCAAAAAGAACCTACGCATGAAGGCGGCACGCGCGGCGGCTGGCCTTTCGCAAGCTGACTTAGCCCAAGCCGTGGGCGTTACGCGCCAAACCATCGGCCTTATCGAGGCGGGCGGCTACAACCCCACGCTCAATTTGTGCGTGGCAATCTGTAAAGCGCTACGCGTTACGTTGAACGACTTGTTTTGGGAAGACGAGAACAACGTCGACCCTGACGCTCTTTAGGAGTTCGCTATGAAATTTGAAGATTTAAAACTCGTGCAAAAGTGGCGTGAATATGCCGGCCCAAAGGATGAACGCCTGGAGGCTGAGAACGCGAAGATCTACAAGATTGGCTTCGTGCTGCTTTCGTTTGGCATGTTGATGATCTTTTTCTACCAGTTTATAGCTCGACAGGTTACGTGGGTTCACAGCGACGCTAGTGAAATGCCGCATGGCTTTGCAACGCCGTTCGAGGCAGCCATGTATTTGTGGCTCGTTCTCGTGATGTTGATTTGCGCAGGACTGCAAACGCGGAAGGGCTATGTCGATACCAATCGTTTTGGGCAAACCGAGCATCTTCCTGTTGGATATTTCCTGCTTGTCAGCGGTCTTAGCGGCGCCGCGTTCGCGCTTGTTATTGCCGCAATGCGCTGTATCGCTGAGGCGCAGATCGTACCGCTCGAAAGCGTCTTTTGGTTGGCGAACCTGGTCACGGGCGTGTTCTGCGGTGCGACGATTTTCGCGGCCACGTTTGCTGTCCTGTGCGCAACGTTTTTCACGGCGAAAAGACGCCGTGCCAAGCTCGAGGCAGAACTCGACTCCTCAGACGACATTTAATGCGCAATGGGCTGGCTCTGGGTATTCAGAACCAGCCCATTTTGATGTTCGATGAGCCGAGTCGGCGCCTCTCACAAAAGTAACTAGGAGCTAGCGAGGCCTATCCGAATTGTCCTCATTGGCGGTGTCTTTTTCGAGCGCCGTGCGGCGGGCGCTGTAGGCGACAAGGCCGGCACCAACTGCGGCGAGCGCTGCTGCGGCTGCGGTTAGGGGGACGTTGCTGTCGCCCGTGCCCGCAAGCGCGCCCGCTTTTCCGGAGCGCTTGTTATTGCCGTGGTCCTTGCCACTGCCGGAGCTGCTTCCGCCGGAGCCGCCGCCCTCGTCAGTACCGCCGCCACTCGAGCTACCATCGCCGTCTGCTGTCATCGGGGCGTCGTGAAGTCCTGTCGTATCCGCGCTGTCGCATACGCCGACCTGAACTTCTGAGCGTTCGCATGCCGCGTCGGGCACATGAAGCTCGTGCAGAACGGCACTCAGCGCCGAGTTTGCGCCCGGTCGGATCTCCTCGAGCGTTACGGGATCGAGCGCCACCAGATTACGCGCCTTCGCATACAGCGTGACGCGTTTGCCCACTTCGTCGCTCCAGCTCTCGGGGATGGCGAAGCTCATGCGGAACTGTGCCGTGCAACCCGGTGCCAGCACGGCGTTGCCGTTGTCGGCTACCAGCGGGTGCGTTGCAAAACGTGCGCCCAGCGTCTCGAGCGCGTACTTTACGTGTGCCATGTCGTTGGCCGAAGCGTCTTCGGCAAGCTCTGGATCGTAGATCGAAGCCATGCGTGCGTTCGCTCCGAATCCGATGGATGCGCTGGAGAACGGCTGGCTGGAGCCCTCTCGGTACAGATCGATTGTGCCGGCAGTCAGCAAAGTGTTGCCGTCGTTTCGCACCGTGACCATGAAGGATTCGCCTGCTGCTCCGGGCACCACCGCGCCCGAGGTAGCGACCGCGCCCGTCGGAGTGGCACACGCCACCAGAGGCACTTCGATGCCGTGCAGCTCTGCCTCGCTCTTCTCCGCGCTCACAATGTGCGTGGCGAGCGCGGAGAGCATGCCTCCCGACGTCAAAAATGTCGTTATCTGATCGACGGGATGGTCCAGCTCGCACATCACGAACGGCTCCGTGAACAGATCGCCTGCCAAGGTGCTGGCGAAGATGCGGAAGTGCTTGCCCATTACTGCTACCGGGTTGCCTTCTTCGTCGTAGGTTTGCCCCACCTTGCCATCGGTGTTCTCTACATAGAGCGCGCACCTGCCGTTGTTGCTTACGCTAAACGATGCCGGGCCACAGCCTGCGGCACCCACGGGCTGCGTTGCAAATGCCGATGCGCCTCGCGTCCAAGTAATATGCTGCAGCTGCTCGTTGACGGTGGCCAAAAAGCCCGAATGTTGTGGCCACGGCACCGCATGGGGCACCGTGGCGTCTGGTGGCATAACGCCCCAGCCCGCAATGGACTGGCCGATCACGGCGTACGATGCGCAGCCGCAACCGTCTGCGGTCTCGTACGCAACGGGCACCACCATTTTGCCGTTGATATTCTCGGGCTCGCTCAGCTCGATACTCGACGGTGCTTGCGGAAAGCGAAGAACTTGGCGGAACGTCAGGCTGTCGCCCAAATCATCCGACCACAGGGTAAAGCATTCCAGCGCAACCTCGGCCTCGCTGCCGAGCGCCTTCTCTGCGGTGGTTCCGCGGCGGTGGAGGTAGGCACCCGACAGGCGCCCGTCGACCAGCGTCTTGCCTACCGTGATGCGCGGGCACTGCAGGCAATGGTAGCCATCCTCTTGCAGGCGGCCGCGCGAGATGCTGCGCCATGACGTATGCGACACCACGCGGATCTCGTCATTACTTATGCGCAGGCGCACAACGGACAGTATGCCGGCTGTGCTTGCCGTATCGAAAAGGGTGTTGTCGCCGGCGGGGCGCTCGCCCGAGACCAGCAGCACGTAGGCGTCCTGGTTTCCTCTTCCGTCCGTATATTCCACCACGTCGAAGTCGTAATCGAATATGCCGTCGCGCTCCACGTCGCCCTCGCCAAACCCAAGGGGAAAGTCCACGGGCGTGGGAGCGGACCACGTGCCGTTTGCCTTTGTGTGCACCACCAGGCGCGAGCGGCCATTGTCGCCGTAGCGCACCGAGGCGATACGGAACAGGCATTCTACGCCGGCAATCATCGTTAGCTTCATGTGGGCTTCGCTGAGCACGCCGGAAAACAGCACGTTGTCGCGCGAGGGCTTGATGCCGCCACGCTCGTCCTCCGACACGCTGGCAGAATTGGCGTTCGGGTCCGCAACGGCGTTTGTTGCCTGACCGATATAGGTGTACTCATACATCGGCGCGGCGTTTTCGTCGTTCTCTATCAGTGCATGGACGAAATGCTCGATCTGTCCCGTGTCGTCGCTTTCTGCATCCGCCTCGAGCTCAATGCGCGTGACCGCCCGGTCCCAATCGCGCACGACGGGCGCGGCGTTTACGGCAGTGGCCTTAACCTCGGCGCGTGCGAGCAGTTCGGCGTTGGTGACGATGGTGGCCGATGCGATAAATTGCGGCACGCCGCCCGCCTCAATGTTGCCGGCCGAGCCGAAGCAGGCATCCAGCGTATAAGGCGTATCTCCACCCAATGCGAGCTCAGAGCGCTGGAGCACATACTGGTCGCCATTGTTCACCGACATATTCCACGAATCGATGAGTGTGGGCCACGACCCCGACCAAGCCTTGGTGGTCCACTTGAACATTACGAACTGGAGCATCACATCGACATCGACGTCTGCACCTACGCGCAGTCGCGGAAGCTGGTGTCCATCTGCCTTCTCGTACCCAATGAACAGCGTGAGGGATGCAGCGCCGCGCACGGCAGACGAAGCGACGCCTGCAACGCCGGCGCCAAAGGTGACGGCAAGCCCGATCTGGATGGTGAACGAGCCCGACGTGTTTGAATAGTCGAGCGAAATGTTTTTAAAAAACGCCGCGCCGCTGCCGTGCGTGTGGGCACCCACGGCGAGCGCCAGTTTTGCCAGCACCCAGGGGTTGACGTTTAGGAAAAATGGCACCGGTCCTAGAGTAAACTGCTCGGTCCAATTGAGGTCGGTTCTTACCTGGAAGAGGGCCTTAATATTGCCGTATGCGGGGTCGTTGTTGTTACCCCAGGTTTTGCCCACCCAATCGTAGGCGAGCGAGCCGTACAGCTGTGTGGCGATATCCATCGTGAACAGCGGCGTGCAATGGTGGCGAAGGAGCTTGGTGTTTCTTGGATCGGTGCCCGAACCGGCACTCATCCTCTTGTACTGATTCCACTTCCCCTCCATCTCGTCGAGGTAGCGGTTTGCCTGTTTGGCGCCCGACTCACGCGGCGATTTCTTCCAGTATTCCGGATCAGGGTTGCCCGAATCGTTCATATAGCTGGCTGGTTTGTATCCTCCGCCAAACAGCACATATCCAGCAAACGAGAAATCGAAGAGGATCGGAAATGTGGGCATCCAACACGTGAACTTATTGCCGCCGATGCCGGGAAACGATGCGGGGAAATCAAACGGAGTGACCTCTTGGTCCATGGTGGTGGGGACGATAGTGGTCGATCCGGATTCCGCCTTTGCCGCCGGCGCAGTGACAACGGCCATGGGGGAGGAGAGTGTGTAGGTTTTGCCCTGGTAGTCGAGGACAAAGCGCAGCTTGCATCCTTCTTCCAGAAGGCTCGATGCCGCGTCGAGGAACTTGTCTTCGAGCGTGAACGTCGCCAGATTATCCGCGCCCGATGCGCTGGCCTTGACTTGGCCAATCTGCGTGGCGGTTTCGGATGAGCTGCCCGCAGCGGGCATCACTTTATTGATATGCAACGTTGCCTGCCCGCCCTGCGGCAGATGGGCCTGCACGGTAAAAGCGTGCGTGTCGGGCTGATCGTTTGCTGCTTCGTCCGCTGGCATTGCCATAAACGTGGCGTCGGCGTACTGGATGTCCCATTCGTCGAATGTGAGCTGGCGGAAGTACGGCTCGCCGTCGGAAAGCGGACGCGTGGGAGCGGTAATAGCGGTGCCGCCCTGGATACGCGCAAGGGGAATCTCGACATCGCGGTAGCCTGCCATGCTAATGGAGATGCCGCCGTTAAAGTCGTACGCGTCGAGAAGCGTTGCCTCGTCCACGTAGCCTTCTGAAAGAGGGGCGACCTCAAAGATGGCCGTGCCTTCGTCATCGGTCGTGGCGGTGAGCTGCTTGCCTGCGGCATAGCGCGATGTGAGCGTGACCTGGGCACCCGTGATGGGCGTATTCTTGTTGGCGACGTCGACTACGACCACACCAAACATGGTGCGCGAGAGCACCAAGACCTTGAAGGGATCATCTTCATCGGCGTATGCCTCGGTGGGAGCGAACGGCAGTATGAAGGCGTTTGCGCTTCCCGGCACGCGCGGCAACATAATGCTCGCCAGCGAGGACGCTCCGGCAACAAGTAACGAACGGCGATCAAGCATCTTTGGCTCCCATCCCGCAGGTATCGGTGGAAATAATCCAATTTTGCGAGAAGTCGCCCCGTGGCGGTAGTGCCGTTCAAGGGTCAAAACGTCCAATTTGAGTGCGCGAAAGCGTCAGGCCCCCGGAGCGCTTTCGATACGCCGGGCAGTCTGGCCGCTAGCGCAACATGTGGGCAATCAGCTCGGCGCGAGTTCCGATACCAAGCTTGGCATACACTCCTGATAGGCGGTTTTTAACGGTGCCCGGCGATACTCCCATGTGGCGTGCGATTTCGGCGTTGGTCCAACCGCGGCAGGCGAGCATGGCCATGGTGAACTCCGTGGTCGTTAAATCGTCGGCCACGTCCTCACCCGAATCGGGGTTGTGGATGCGCCGCCAGCCGTAGCTGAATCGATACGTAATCTCGATGATGCGAGCGAAATCGTCGGGATATTGCGATTTTAAGCATGCCTCGATAAGCCCCTGCAAAAGGCCGTGGTGCTCGCCAATGAGCTCGATAAGGCCGTCGGGGCGCGCAATGTCCCAAGCGGCTCCGAAATGTGCCTTTGCGGCGTCGATGTCCTTGAGGCTCATGCATGCCATGGAAGCCGCCAGGTGCAGGAACAGTTCCGAGATGGGATAGCTTCCCTGTTTCATGATCAGGGCATTTTCCACCATGCCCAGGCTGCGGCCGTATTCGCCGCGCAGATACAAGGCGTGCGCCATCACGTAGCTGGCGAACAGGCGCAGGCCTTCGGGCAGATGCGCCGCAAGCGGATAAAACTCTTCGGCGGAATACGGGGAAGGCAAGTGCAGCAGGACGCTCGCGGCAGAGGCGAACAGGATATGCATGGCGTGGACGGCAGGCGATTCATCGTCAGGTGGCGTATCGAGGATGCCCGCAAGGCAACGGCGGGCATCGGCGATACGGTTGAGCGACAGACTGGCATATCCGCAGATAAAGCATGCGGAATAGCGCAGTGCGGGGTCGGTGGCGTCAAGATAGGGGCGTGCTGTCTCGGCGGCGAGCGTGGCCTGTCCGCGAAAGTACAGCGCTTCTGCCGTGGCGATGGTGCGTGAATCGGGGTCGGAAATGCCTGCAACCGCAGCGTCGATCTGCCCTGGCACAAAAGCGGTGCACATCAACGGCATGGGAACGCATGGGTAGCCATCGCAGTCCATCTTCCATCTCCCAACAGCTGGCAACAATAGCAGCAATTGTACTCCTGTTGCTCGGGACTGGAATTTGTGGGTATCGCCTACGATTATGCCGAACGTATAAAGGAAGAGCCCATTGGCGATGCTCCCAAGGTGGCTACTGAAGCCTAGCTGTCCTCGACATTAGGAAAAATTGCCGCCCCTACAAAAAGCTCTGTCGCAGCGATGGGAAACGCATCTTCTGGGCATTCCGGCGTCTCCAGCCCAGCGCTGGACTGCTGCTGTCGCCTGCGCGTTGGCGAGCGAGGCATGGGGACCGTCCGGCGACCAGCGGTGACGGGCGAGCCCTGCCGCGTGTGTGGGCCTCCATCGGCGTAGACCCATGACCCCCATGGCATCGGAGAAGTCCACCATGGCGTCCAGGACCTTACCGTCCGGCATGTCCAGCCTAGCGGCTCTCTTGATTCCGAGGTCGAAGGGGGCGTTGTGCAAGGCATATGGGGCCGAGTGGAAGTGGATCAAAAGAGCGTTACTTGACGTTTCATGCATAATGCCAACCGTCCCGCGACATCACGTTCGCAGCGCGCAGGGGCCGGAGAACCTTCGCGATGAGAGTTGACGTCTAATACCTTGCATCGTATAGTGTGTATAGCACAGTATATGACGAGAGGAGGTGTGCGGATGGAGGCACAGATGAAGCGCGGCTTCCTGGAGGCCTGCGTGCTCGCGGCCGTCTCCGGCGAGGAGTCCTACGGCTACCAGATCGTGAAGGACGTACCGGCGAGCATGGGGCTCACGGAGTCGACGCTCTACCCGCTGCTCAAGCGCCTGGAGAAGGCCGGGTGCATCACGGCGCGCTCCGCCGAGCACAACGGGCGGCTGCGCCGGTACTACCGCATCACGGACGACGGGCGAGCGCGCATCGAGGAGTTCCTGGCCGAGTGGCCGTCCGTACGGGAGATTTACGCATACGTTGAGGGGGCGCACCATGACGCGTGATGAGTTTCTGGGCCGGTTGGGCGAGCTGCTCGCCTGCCTGCCGGCCGAGCAGGTGGAGGAGACCAAGGCGTTCTATGCGGAGGCCATCGCCGATCGCATGGAGGACGGTATGAGCGAGGAGGAGGCCGTGGCCGCCATGGGCACGCCCGGCGAGGTGGCGGAGGCCACGCTCGACGACCTGCCCGCCGTGCCGCGCGCGATCGCGAGGACGCGCCAGCGCAGCACCGCGCTGCTGTGGGTGCTGACCATCGTGGGCTCCCCGGTGTGGGTGCCGCTGCTCGCCGCCTTCGCCGCCGTGGTCGTCACGGTCTATATCTGCATCTGGGTGCTGGCGCTCTGCGTGTGGATCGTCGCGGCGGCACTCGGGGGCGTGGGCGTAGTTGAGCTCCTGTTTGCCGTAAGCGGCGTCACCATCGGCCACTTCCCGTACGCCCTCGCCTCGGCGGGCGTGGGGCTCGGCCTCGTCGGCGTGGCGCTCTTCGTTGGTGCTGGCGCTTGGGCCGCCGCAAAACAAATTGCGCGCCTCTCGGCGCTCTGGGCGAGGAAGGCCGCCTCGCCCTTCTGGAAGGGTAAGGGCGAGAAGGGCGGCGCTGCCGCGCATCTCGCGGCGTAGAAAGGAGTGAGTACCATGACCAGCGCGAAGAAGATCTACCTCGCCGTGGCGGGCGGGCTCGTTGCCGCGGGTGTTGTCCTCGCGGGCATTGGCTTTATCGCTTCGGGCTTCGACCCGGCCGTGTTCACAACCCAAATCGACACGCGCGACAGCACCATCGTGCTCGGCGGCGTCGAGGTGGACGACCCGATGGGCCTCCCCCTCATCGAGCAGCTCGCCGGAATCGGCGAGGTCGACACCTCCGGCATCACCGCGTCCGAGTCCCCTGCTGCTCCGGAGGCGCCCACCGCTCCCTAAGCATAGCGCGCCCGGCGCCAGCCCGGGCGGGGCGAGCGGCAGTGACGAGCGCGCCTCGCGGACCCGGTTCTCGATCTCGCGCGGCGTGGACCTCGCGAGCCTGCGCGGGCGGCTACTGCGGTCGGACATGGGCTCTCCGGACCTGCTGCGGCGCAGCCACTTGCTCGCCGTCTGGCGGCTGACGCCCATCTGACGCGCGGTCTCGGCGACGCCGAGGCCGGACTCTATGCGCGAGACGAGCGTCTCGCGCCCCCTCGGGGTGAGCCTTGCGTTAGGATGTTGCTCCATGGGAGGGCTCCTCTGCTGTTCGTCTAGACAACTCACAGCATGTGGGAGCCCTCCCTATTTTTCACTACCCGGGTGTAAACAACCTATTGGCACAGAACAGCTAGAACAACCGATGCCGCCTCACTGCGCCGAGAAACCCCCGGCGCCGTGAGGCGGGCGGCGGAGTGAGCCAACAGCAAAGCCATGCCGCTATTAGTAGCCTGTCGCCAGCAATCTGCAAGTCACTAGCACCCCACAGCCGTGCCGGCAGCATCCCTTGGTCGCCATATCAGCCGCACGGTATAATCTATCCATCGATATATTGGGTGAACCATGGTGTCTCTGCTGTGACCATAAACCTCCGCAAGACGCTAGGACCTTGTTCTAAGGAGATCTGGTGGAGAAAGGTCAAGAGAACCCACCACAAGACCAGGCGCTTGCCCATAGAGTCAGGTGGGCTGACCTCGACAGCGTATTCGAGCACATGGGCGACAATGCTAGCGTTGGAGAGGCAAGTAACGGCATCCACCTCATAAATGACCGGGAGCACGTCGCCGTGCGCCAGGACCACGAGGTTCGCATCCCCAATGAATACCTGCAGGAATCATACGTCGGGCAGCGCGACAGCGACCTGAGAAAAGCAAGGGAGATGCTCCTTCAGGCCAAGCAGGAGCGCCCTTCCTACAAACCTGACATCCTTTTAGGTCTTGCGACAACGTTCCTGGGCTGGTTTCTCGGGGGTTTGTCGTCATCTGTCAATCTCGCATCTTTGCCCGGTATCTTGATGCTCTGCGTAGCACCGTGTGGCGCAGTAGGACTCTTTGTCGCTTTTATCTTTATCCGAAAAGAAGAGAAGCAGGGCAAATCTGATCTGGCCGAGCGCGTCCTAGAACACCTGGCGGATCCCGATGACAAGGAGACCAAGACCGATGAACATTAATGATACGAGCACGCAGCTGCTCTTTACCACGGTCCCCATCGTGGGCATTACTACCGAAGGCACGGGCGTCTCGGGTACAGGATTCTTCTTTTCCTATGACCTTGAAGACGGACGAAAAGTGCCCCTGCTCATTACCAACCACCATGTCCTCAAGGATGTGATTCAGGGTCGCTTCGTCATCAATCTAGCCGAAGGTGACGCCCCGTCACGCGAGACCATCAGCGTGAACTTCGACAAGTCATTCATCGAGGGGAAGAAGCTCGGAGAGCTCGACTTGGTTGCGATGCCGGTGGCCCCTGTTCTCAGCATGCTTGAAGAAAACGGGAAGAGGCCCTTCTACCGATCCATCGACTCTGGACTCATCCCGAAGAAGAGTGTGCTGGACAATTTGGCGGCGCTCGAGCAAATCACCTTTATCGGATACCCCAGCGGGCTCTATGACGACTACAACAAGACCCCCCTCATCAGGCAAGGCTGGACTTCCACGCCCGCTTGGAACGACTACAAGGGTAAGCGCGAGTTCCTCGTTGACGCATCTGTATTCGAGGGCTCCAGCGGCAGTCCCGCCTTCATCCTCAACCAGGGCAGCTATCCCACGACCGACGGAATTGCCATCGGCTCCAGGCTGCTGTTCATGGGCGTAATCACTCAGACGATTACGAAGGAGAAGAGTGAGCACCTCGATTTAGGTACAGTCATCAGAAGCGACGCGATGCTCGACAAGCTCAAACCTTTCGTGGAAGGTCTACTGTAGCTAAGAGCACCGTCAAAAGCAGTGACGCCCCTTTGCTCCTTTCCCTAGGATGAGGTGACTGAGCTCGGCATGCTGGTTGACATCTGGTTCCCCAACGGCTCATAGTACAGACACATGGAAAGCCTTCGGGTTTTGTAAGGGCGGGACCCACTGGGCCTCGTTCTAGTTTTACTGTTCGGTTAACGCTGCAGATCGTTTTGGAAGGCTTACGAGCATGGTAGTCCCGTTCTCGGAACTTGTTTCGACCTCTACCGTGCCGCCGTGTAGGGCTGCAATCTCCCAAACAAGCGCTAGCCCGAGTCCTGCGCCGCCGTATGCCCTGCTGCGGGATTTGTCTAGACGAAAGAACGGCTGGAAGATGCTCTCTCGGTACTGCTTGGGTATTCCCGGGCCCTCATCTTTGACTCGCAGGAGCACGTGGCTGTCGCTGTCGCTGATGGAGACGTTGACAGTCGAGCTGGAGCGGCTGTAGCGGATGGCGTTTTCGACCAGATTGAACACCAGCCGATAGAGGAGCGTATCACTTCCGATTGTCAAAGCGTCTCCGGAGCAATCGAGGGCTATGCCATTATTCTCGGCAAGTGGCGCAAGGTCGGTGAGGACCTCTTCGGACAAGGGGCCAAGTTCAACATCGTCCTCGCAAGGAATGCTGCGGAGCTCACTCATCTCGAGCAATACCTTGGTCATCTGCGACATTCGCTCGGTTTGTTCTTGTAACAGGTCGAGCAGCTCGGCTGTTTCGGGTTGCAAACCGGAGTGCTCGGAGATGAATAGTTCAATCTGTGCCTGCATAAGGGCGAGCGGGGTGCGCAGCTCGTGTGCGGCGTTGCCGGTAAACTGGCGCTGTGCAGAGAACCCTTCGCCAAGACGGGCGATCATGTCGTTGAATGAGGCGCTGCATCGCTGTAGCTCGGTGGGTACATCTTTGCTGAGCTTAATTTCGCTTAGATTGTCAGGCTGCACGCGTTCAACCTGGGCTGCAAAAGCCCGTAGCGGTTTAAGTGCACGGCCGCTCACAAAGTATGCCAGCACGCCGCCAAGGAGTGTGATTCCAGCCGTGATGCACCAGGTTGTCGTGCCAAAAGACTCTTGTGCGTCGTTTACGACGATCGTGACCTTTTCATCGAGGGTCGCTTTCGTTGGATCGAACGCCTGGGGCGAGTCTTCGCCGGTTGCGTTAAGGGCCGAGATGTCACTGCCGATGGCGTCCATGTAGCGCATGCCCGTATAGCCGACCAGGCAGTTCGTCAGCACGCATGCCGCACACGTGAGCAGTGCCGTCATAATCGTTATGCGCCATTGCAGCGAAAGCCCTTTCATTCTCCATCCTCCATAACGTAGCCCTCTCCAATCCGATTGCGAATCGGGTCGTATCCCAAAGCGCTGCGTAGCTTTTTGCGGAGCGACGAGATATGAACGCGGGTTGCGTTGCTAAAGCTGTTTACGGTGCTATCCCAGACGTGCTCGATAAGCTCCTCTTGGCTTACCGGACGCCCCTGATTAAGCATCAGGTATTCCAAGATTCCCGTTTCCTTGCGCGTAAGAGATAAAGCCTCGCTGTCCACGGAAGCGACGCGCGCCTTGGTGTCAAAGCGGAGCTTTCCGCAGGTTAATACTATGTCGCTTTGTGCGAAGCGCCTGAGGGTAAGGCTGCGGATCCTTGCCGCAAGTTCGTCCAGATGAAACGGCTTGGTAAGGTAATCGTTGGCGCCGGCATCGAGTCCGGCGACTTTATCGGATACTTCGCCACGTGCGGACAGAATCAGCACCTTGGTCTCGCGGTCGGTTTTCCTAAGTTCCCTGAGTACGGTCATGCCGTCGATACGGGGAAGGTTGAGGTCGAGTACCACAAGGTCGAAGGCCTCAACGTCCAGTAGGTCGAGCGCCTCCTGTCCGTCGTGACAGCAGTCGACGCTGTACGCCAAGTTTCGCAAGCTGCGCGCGATTGCATCACACAGCGCCCGCTCGTCCTCGACGATTAAAATACGCATAACAGTCTCCTTGCACATTCCAAATCGCGCTTAACACGGATTTTATAGCCGATATGGTCCAATGGTCGCGTAACGAAAGGAGTGGTCGAGTTGTTCAAAGCGGTAAAACCCGTGGTACAGGTCGCTTTGTTGATCGTCGGAATTGCCATGGTGTGCTTTGGCGTTATGCGTGGCGAGGCAGATGCCGTGCTGGCCAAAGCGATTAGGCTGTGCTTGGAGTGTATCGGAATTGGATAAAAGAGGAAACACTGCGTCGCATGTTTTGGCCCGATTTCGCGGATTCATTCAGGCGGCGGCGACGCTAATTACCAACATTCACCTGCCAAACTTTGCCAAAGGCGGCATCTATCAGGGCGCAGGAAAAACAGTCTGCGTACCTGGGCTTAATTGCTATTCGTGCCCCGCGGCATCGGGTGCGTGCCCCATCGGGTCATTCCAGTCGGTGGTAGGTTCATCCAAGTTCAACTTTTCCTACTACGTAACCGGTACGCTCATTTTGCTCGGCGTGCTGCTGGGACGCTTTGTATGCGGCTTTCTGTGCCCGTTTGGCTGGCTTCAGGAGCTGCTTCACAAGATTCCCGGCAAAAAGTTCTCCACGAAAACGCTTAAGCCGCTCACGTACATCAAGTACGTTGTACTGCTATTTGCCGTGGTATTGCTGCCTGTGCTGGTGGTCAACGATCTGGGGATGGGAGATCCGTTCTTTTGCAAGTACATCTGTCCCCAGGGTGTGCTCGAGGGCGCCATTCCGCTGGCGGCTGCCAATGCTGGAATTCGATCTGCGCTGGGACATCTCTTTACTTGGAAACTTGCCGTTCTCATTGCCGTGGTAGTGCTGAGCGTTTTGTTCTACCGCCCCTTCTGCAAATGGATTTGTCCACTCGGCGCATTCTATGCGCTCATGAATAAGGTATCCCTACTGGGGATCCGGGTCGATGCATGCAAATGTGTCTCGTGCGGCAAGTGCTCAAAGGTTTGTCAGATGGACGTTGATGTGGTCCGCGCGCCCAATCATGCCGAATGTATCCGGTGCGGAAAGTGCATCGGGGCCTGTCCTGTCGATGCCATCAGCTATCGCTATGGCCTGGATGTGTCGGCGGAAAAGCTCCCCTTGACCGCCGATAAAAAGTAAACAAGCTTCGACAAAACGGAGGAATGACCATGAAGCTTTCTAAGATTGCGGCCCTGTTTATGGTGCCGGTATTGGCCTTGTGCCTTGTGGCATGTTCGGCGCCCGGTGGCAATGCGGGCGAATCTACGAGCTCCGATCCTAAGATCGCAGAACTCACTGCGCAGAAGCCGACCAATGCCGACGAGGCCGCCGAACTGTATGCGAAGCTCATGCAGAAGGAGAACGAGATCTTTTCGAGTGATAACGCGCTGTGGGAAAAGGTATTCAATGCGGCAAATAAAGACTCGGCAATGATTGAGGACGGCAGCAATTACGGCGATTTCCTGCTCAAGACCATCGACGGCGCCAAGGATGAGTTCACGGCGGATGAGCTTAAGACGCTCAAGGCCGGTGCGCAGCAGATCAAGGAGATCGAGGACAAGCTCGAGAGCCTGGAGAAGGAGTTCCCCGGCTGTGGAAGCACGCCGAGCTCAGGCGAGAGCGTCGACGCTTCGACCGCTGGCATGACGGCTGGTGCCAATGCTTCGAACGAGGCGACGAAGTTCCCCAGCTTTACGGGCAAGGACCTGGATGGCAACGACGTGAGCAGCGACGAGCTGTTCTCTAAGAACAAGGTCACCGTCATGAACTTCTGGTTCACCACTTGCAAGCCGTGCGTGGGCGAGCTGGGCGATCTTGAGAAACTGAATCAGGAGCTTGCCGAGAGGGGCGGCCAGGTCGTGGGCGTCAATTCCTTTACGCTCGATGGCAACAAGGGCGAGATTGCAGATGCCAAGGACGTGCTGAGCAAGAAGGGCGTGACATATAAGAACATCTGGTTCAAGTCGGATAGCGAGGCCGGCAAGTTTACGTCAAATCTGTTCTCGTTCCCGACGACGTATGTCATCGATCAGAATGGCAACATCGTAGGGGAGCCCATCGTGGGCGCCATCAGCTCCGCTGAGCAGCGCGCAGCGCTCGACAAGCTTATCGACCAGGCGATTGCGAATAGCGAGCAGTAGAAAACGCGTAAAGCATGGCGATGATCGTGCACCGCTGTGCGGAGTAGTCTGCTGCCTTTCAAGATAATCTCCACCATATAGAGGCCCCACTTGGGGCCTCTTTTTTGGGCGCCGTCCCGTTCGTTTTTTGATGCGGTTCCCTACATTCCTCACTGGTGTCGGTAAAAAATGGGGATAGAGTAGGACAAACGCGTCGAATACGAACGGCGGGTGAGAGCGGGCAGAGTGCCTGTGCAGGAGAGGTTGCCGTCCATGTTGGAGCTCAAAGGTATTTGCAAAAGGTACGTTACCCAGTCGTTTACGCAGGTGGCGCTCGACAGCGTAAGCCTGTCTTTTCGCGATAACGAGTTCGTGGCCATTCTGGGCCCCTCGGGCTCGGGCAAAACTACGATGCTCAACGTTATCGGTGGGCTCGATCATTTCGATTCCGGCGACCTGTTAATCGACGGCATTTCGACCAAGGACTTTCGCGATCGCGATTGGGATGCTTATCGCAACAACCGCATCGGCTTTGTGTTCCAGAGCTATAACCTCATTCCGCATCAGACCATTTTGGAAAACGTGGAGCTGGCACTCACGCTCACGGGCGTGGGGCATGCCGAGCGCCGCCAGCGTGCGCGCGAGGCGCTCGAGGCGGTTGGCTTGGGCGAGCACGTTAACAAGCGCCCGAGCCAGCTATCGGGCGGGCAGATGCAGCGCGTGGCCATTGCCCGCGCCCTGATCAATGACCCTGAGATCGTCCTTGCCGACGAGCCGACCGGCGCTTTGGATTCAACGACATCCGTGCAGGTTATGGATTTGCTCAAAGAAGTTGCGCGCGACCGTCTGGTCATCATGGTCACGCACAATCCCGAGCTGGCGTACCAGTACGCCACACGCATCGTCAACCTGGCGGACGGCAAGATCACCGACGATTCCGATCCTTTCGATGTCGTTGACGCCGCGCGTCGCGAGGCAAAACCTACGCGCAAAACCTCGATGAGCTTTGTGACGGCGCTGGGGCTTTCTGCCCGAAACCTTATGACCAAAAAAGGCCGTACGGCCATGACGGCCTTTGCGGGCTCGATTGGCATTATCGGTATCGCTGCGATTCTGGCGCTGTCCAATGGCGTAAACGGCTACATCAAAAAGGTCGAGGAGGATACGCTCTCGAGCTACCCACTCACCATTTCCAAGCAGGATTACGACCTGTCGTCCATGATGGGCGGACAGGGGGCTGCGGATGATGACTCGCCTGAAAACGTGGATTCGTCCGACGACAGTGCCGGCGGCAAGGCCAAGGGAACCGATAAGATTCCTGTGGTCACGGCCGTAAAGGATATGTTTGCGAGCGTTAAGTCCAACGATATGACGAGCTTTAAGGCATGGCTCGATGCCGGTGGCGACGGTATCGACAAAGAGGTCAACGCCATCCAGTACGGCTACGGCGTGACGCCGGTTGTCTATCGTGCGGGTAAGGGCGATGAGAAGCCCGTTCGGCTTGTTCCCAACGCTATGACCGAGGCAATGAGCGGAGGCGCGAGCTCGGCGGCAACGGTGAGCATGGAATCCATGGGAACCTCGGTCTTTAACGAGATGATTGACGACCAGAGTCTGCTCGACAGCCAGTACGATGTCGTCGCCGGTCATTGGCCCACGTCTGCTAACGAAGCCGTAATGGTGCTCTCGAGTCGTGGCACGGTGGGCGACTACACGCTCTACAGCATCGGCGCGCTGGATATCAATGAGCTCAACGATCTGGTAAACAGCGCTATGACGGCTGACGGTGGGGTCGAAACGCCCGAGACCGGCACCGAATTTACCTACGACGATGCGCTGTCCACGACGTTTAAGGTGCTGTCGCCGGCCGATGCGTATCGCAAAAACGAAGAGACCGGCATATGGACCGATATGTCTGGCGACACCGACTTTATGGCCGCCAAGGTTGCCGACGGTATCGACGTGCACATTGTGGGCGTGGTGCGACCCAACGAGACCGCCAACGCGAGCGCGTTGTCCCCGGGCATTGCCTACACGCATGCGCTGACTCGCCAGCTTATGGAGCGCGCCGCAAATTCGCAGATTGTGCAGGAGCAGCTTGCCCACCCCGAGACGGATGTCTTTACGGGCAAAACCTTCGACGAACTGCAAGGCGAGGCCAAGCAAGGTGTTGATCTGGGCAGCATGTTCAGTGTGGACGAGGCGGCGCTCAAGAGCGCGTTCTCGTTCGATACCTCCGCGCTCTCGGGTGTTGCCGGCGGTATGGACCTGTCGGGTCTTGACTTGTCCGGGCTGGACATTGACCTTTCGGGCGTTGGCAAGGACATCGACTTCAGCGACATCATGGCAAAAGCGCCAACCCCAGATTTCTCGGGCATCTTTGACGGCCTGGAACTTACGCCCGAGCAAATGCAGCAGGTGGGAACGCTAGCCAACCAGCTGTTTGAGAGCTTTTTGCAGTCTGATCAGTTTAGGGCGCTGTCACCCGATGATCTTAAGGACGCGTCAAAGCTTGCTGCCGCATTCTCGGCGTATCTTGAGAGTGATACGGCAGCCCAGCAAATCCTGGCCCAGCTCAAAGCGCTCGGCGGCGATGCCCTGGCCGAGCGCCTGCAGCAGGCGATGACCGACTATGTGCAAAAGCAGCTGGCTCCGTATCTGCAGCAGGCTATGGATCAGGTGATGAAGTCGATCAGCGATCAGATTGCGGCGACGGTGTCAGCTCAGCTCAGGGCAGGCGCAGCAGGGCTCATGGGCCAGATGGCGACGCAGATGTCGTCGAGTTTTGCCAACCTGGCGAGCGCCATGCGCGTGGATGCGAGTGCCTTTGCTCATGCCATCCATTTCAACATGGACGCCGAGGACCTGAGCTCGCTCATGATGAGCTATGCGAAGGCGTCGAAGCTTACCTACGACAACAATCTGACCACGTTGGGTTATGCGGACGAGGCAGATCCCATCTCGGTCAAGATTTTCCCGCGCGACTTTGAGGCCAAGGAGCGCGTACTCGATCACATCGATGCGTACAACAAGCAGGTCAAAGCCGCTGGCCATGATGATCGGGCAATTTCGTACACCGACTACATGGGCATCATCATGGGTTCGGTGACCGACATCGTGAACACCATCAGCTTGGTGCTCATCGCATTCGTGAGTATCAGCCTGGTGGTGAGTTCCATCATGATCGGCATCATCACCTACATCAGCGTGCTGGAGCGCAAAAAGGAGATTGGCATCCTGCGCGCGATCGGCGCGTCGAAGCGCAACGTGGCCAACGTGTTCAATGCCGAGACCTTTATCGAGGGCCTCATCGCCGGCGTCTTTGCCATTGTCGTCGTGGTGGCCGTGAGCTTCCCGGTTAATTCCTGGGCGCTTGCTGCCAAACAAGTACCCAACCTGATGAGCCTACCCGTGCAGGATGCGCTGGTACTCATTGCAATTTCGGTGCTGCTAACGGTCGTTGCCGGCCTGCTGCCTGCCCGCAGCGCATCCAAGAAGGACCCCGTCGAAGCCCTGCGCTCCGAATAATGCGACAAAGGGACTGTCCCTTTGTCACGTTCGTTGATATGAGAGAAGAGTAGATGATCCTTTCGTTGGCCCCCATGGAGGGGATTACCGGGCATGTGTTCCGTCACGTGCATGCGGAGTGCTTCGGTGCGCTCGATTGCTATTACACGCCGTTTTTGCCGCCGCCGCGGGTGGGAAATCGCTTTGGCGGCAAGGCGTTTAAGGAGATCGATCCTGCCAATAACCAGGGGCTCAACGTGGTGCCTCAGCTGATGTCCAAGAACGCGGACGAGTTTGTGTGGGCGGCGCAGGTGCTCGCCGACATGGGCTATCGCGAGGTCAATCTCAACCTGGGTTGTCCTTCGGGAACGGTTGTCGCCAAGGGCAAAGGATCGGGCTTCTTGCGCAATCTCGACGAGCTCGAGGCGTTCTTAAGCGATGTGTGCGAGCGGTCGCCGTTGCCGGTGTCGGTAAAGACCAGGCTGGGGCTGGAGAATGACGACGAATACGAGCGCGTGCTCGATCTGTATTGCCGCATGCCGTTGGCAGAGCTCATTGTGCATCCGCGCGTGCAAAAGGACCGCTATACGGGTTCGCCGCGCAAAGAGTTTTATGGCGAGACGCTGGAGCGTGTGCCGTTCCCCGTGGCCTATAACGGTGACATTTTTGATCTTGAGGATATGGACGCGCTGGTGGAGGCCTATCCCGGCACGCGCCATGTGATGTTGGGGCGTGGCCTGCTCGCGAACCCCGCTCTGGCTCGCATGGTCAAGGGCGGCCCTGCTGCAACGGCTGCTGAGCTGCAGCGCTTCCACGACACGCTGTTTGCGGCATATGCAGAAGAGATTGGCGGCAATGCGGTCTTCCGCATGAAGGAGTGGTGGTTCTACGCCAAGTGCGCTTTCGCTGATCCCGCTACCGTCCACAAGATCGTACGCAAGACCAAAAAGGTCGACGAATACCGCGCTGCCGTCGAGCGCGTCTTTCGCGAACAGCCGCTTGCACCCACAGCTCGCTTCAACGGCTAACTAGTCATCGGGGGCGTTCTTTAACGACTGGTCATTTAAGGACGTCCCCAACGACTATGTAGCAAAAACATGTACACCAGCATCCAAAGATGTCGAAAAATGTCGACTTTGGATGCTGGTGTACATGTTTGGGTCCGACGGGGGAGCGGGCCTAGGCAATCAGTGCATCAAGTGTAATGAGCTCTCTGAGCCGCTCCGTGCGTGTTTGCCCATGGCGTTTGGCTTTTTCGTCAAACGCCTCAAGAATCGATTCGCCCACACGTGCTGATATAACGACGCTCGGCTCATCGGAGATTGGTGGCCTTCCCAACTTGATGGTGTGACCTTTCGGCCACTCATCTTTTTCGTAGGCTTCCGCGGCTTTCTTCAACTCTCCGGGAGCAAACCCCATCATCTTTTCGAGCTGCTTAGCATCCATGGCGCCTCCTATCGATCGACATAATGTCGAGCGCCGGTTCTCGGATTCTCTTTTTGTATACAATTTTGTAGACAAAAATACAAGCAGTTCATCGGGCTAATTAGCTTGTTTTGACCTGCCTGTTCGATAGGAAATGAGCATTGACGGCTTCGATACTCCTTTGCTTTTCAGCTTGGAATTTGGATGCTCATTGAACTTCCGGAGGGGAGCCCTTTATTAAGCTATTGAGATTCTGGGCAGGAGCTCTCACTGGTCTTCGGTAATGGGGCCAGCTTAATTCGCGACACAGTGTGTCGCGAATGGGAGTAGTCGTTAGGTGTCCTTCAATGGCTACTCATATAAGAACGTTCAAGTGTCGGATTTTGTCATTTAGTGTCGCTCTCAGCGACTATCCTGGAGGGTCGTGGTCAAAAAAGGGCAAATATGAGTACTGTTGCCATTATGGTTGCATTTATTTGCTATAAATTGTAGCTCCTGATGAGATTTGTTCCCATTAAGAGCTACTTTTATTGAACATATGAGGAGAAATAACGTCGTCTGCGGACGAGTGGAACGTTGAATAGTTCCTGAAGTGATCAAAATCGCTGCTACTAAACAGGTAGCAGTACTCATATTTGCCCTTTTTTGACCACAGCCCTCTCGGAAACCTTTCCAGAGGCGTCAAACAGCCATAATCCAAAGGTCTCCTCAAACAATTAGCCGGCCAAGAGCGTCCATGACTACCAAAAAGCTGTACGCCAGCATCCAAAAATGTCGACTTTGGATGCTGGTGTACATGTTTGGGTCGTATGGGTTGGGGCCCTGGACGGACAGAGCGTGCGTACTAGAGCAGGTTCTTCTGTACCCACGCGATGATGTCGCTCGACTCGTAGAGCGGCTTGCCGTCGATGAACAAGCAGGGAACCTGACGCTTTCCGCCGACGGCGATGAGTGTCTGCTCGGCTTCGGAATCGGTCGAGATATTGCGCTCGGGGATGGTCACGCCGTTATCGGCAAGGAAACGCTTGACCTTTATGCAGTACGGGCAGCCGGTCATAACGAATAGTGCGAGCTCATGATTAGTAGCCATAGGTCTCCAATCGGTTGAGGTTTTGATTGAAATACCCAAAGCCGCCGCGGTCTATGCGCGCGTCAACGACGACTCGATGGCCTGTACCAGAAACGCCGTGGCTCCGGTGCCGCAGGGCTTGTCGTAGTAGTCAACAAAGCGCTGGTCGGCAAGATAGCCGTGGGCGAGGCCCAGGTACGCTTCGTTCTGGGGTTCGCGTCCCCAGTTGAGAGCAATCCAGCGACGATGCATCGCGACAAGCTTGCGAGCCTCGCTTCCATCCGCATCGCCGTCACCCATGGCAATCGAGAGCTGACCTAGAATAGCGGGTTCAAGTTCCTTCATGTCGCTCCATGTCTGAGGATCCATGTCCAGTAGCGTCTCGTTTGCTGCATCGATAGCCTCATTGCCATAGCGCGCCCGCGCTTCGGCACCGTAGCGCTCCTCGTTTTCCTGCACGGCGCGCCAGCGCTCCAGTTGCGGCAGCACGGCGCCCATGAGCGAGACGGCTTCGTCGAGCGACATGCCGGTGTTTTGCGCCAGCCGCGGGGCACAATCCTCAATCATCGCCTCCATGGTGGTGTCGTAGGTGTACTTGCCGTGGTCGTAGCACCACTTGCAGTAATGGTCGGTCGTGGCGCCCGTGGCGTCGGTGCCGCAGTCGTCGGGCGTGAGTATCATGCTGCAGCTCTGGCAATAATGCTCGGGCATTTCGAGCAGGTGGGGCAGCGGCTCTCCGGTTACGGCGGCAATGAGCTTCATCATGTCGATACCCGGGGTGACTTCGCCGCGCTCCCAACGGCTGACGGCTTGGCGTGTGACGAAGAGCTTGGCGGCGAGCTGCTCCTGGGTAAGGTGATGGGCGCGACGGATGGCAATGAGCTTTTCTGCAAAGGCCATAGCGGCTCCTTTCTGCTGGTTGGCGGCTTAAGCATACGCGGCAGCAGGTGCCCTTCCAAGCAACCGTTGGTTGCACGACGGGGAACCGCGGCGAAGAATTGCGCGCAACGCCCCACACCTTCATGCCGTACAATGGCCGGCATGGAACCTATTGCACACATACATACCGACCTGCCGCAGAAGTTCGGCATCCCACGCAACAGCTTTTTGGCGCCCCATCTGCAGGGACGCATCGTTTTTGAGCCGGAATTTGCCTCCAGCGCAGCAGTTGAGGGTCTGGACTCCTTCTCTCACCTATGGCTGCTCTGGCGCTTCGAAAACGGCACGCCCGGCGGCACAGCTAAGGACATAGCTGCCGATGCCAAGACGCAGGACAGGTCTGGCACCAATGCCAAGTGGTCGAAAACCGTACGCCCGCCGCGCCTGGGTGGAGCCGAACGTGTGGGCGTGTTTGCCACACGCAGTCCGTTTCGCCCTAATCCTATCGGTCTCACCTGCGTTAAGCTCGACCGCGTGGAGCTTACCGACGACGGCCCCATCATCCATGTGCTGGGGGCCGATCTGCGCGACGGCACGCCCATCTATGATATCAAGCCCTACATTCCGTTTGCGGACTGCCACCCGGATGCAACGGGCGGCTGGATTGAGGATGCTCCGTGGCAAGAGCTCGACATCGAGTTCCCGCAGACGCTGCAGGATATGGTCTCGCCCACAAAGCTCCCCGGCCTGGTCGAGGTCCTACGCCAAGACCCGCGCCGTGCGGGCAGCAAGCACGAGCCAAACCGCATTTACCACTTGGCTTACGCCGGGCTCGACATATCGTTTACGGTCGACGAAACCCAGCTAACCGTAGTCGCCGTCAACGACGCGCAAGGCTAACCTGCCATTCGTCCGCACCCGTCAAATTAAGCGCCAAACCCCGCGCCAAAACCGCCCGTGCTGGTGGACAATAACGCCTACCAAAACAATCCGCTTTGCACGGGAGTTCAGCATGAAATACGACTTTAGCTCGCTTATCGACCGCCACGGCATGGACTCCATCGCCGTTGACTCTTGGGGTGAGATGCCCGGTATGGCTCCGAACGCACCCGACGAGGGCTTCGACCGCATCCCCATGTGGGTGGCGGATATGAACTTTGCCACGGTGCCCACGGTCCAGGATTACATCATTCAGCGCGCTCAGCATCCCATGTTTGGCTATTTCAATCCTCGCGACGAGTACTTTGACCGCATCATCGAATGGCAGAGCCGCCGCAATGGCGTCGAGGGCCTGGCACCTGAGCATATCGGCTACGAAAACGGCGTGCTGGGCGGTGTCGTGTCGACGCTGCGCGCGTATGTCCAGCCGGGCGATGCGGTGTTGGTCCACAGCCCCACCTACATCGGCTTTACCAAGTCCATTGAGGCCGCGGGCTATCGCATTGTCCACAGCCCGCTTAAGCTCGACGACCAGGGCGTGTGGCGTATGGACTTTGAGGACATGGAGCGCAAGCTCGCACAAAACCACATCCATGCCGCGGTGTTCTGCTCGCCGCACAATCCCTGCGGCCGCGTATGGGAGCGCGACGAGATCGAGCGCGCTATGGACATCTATCGCCAGCACGATTGCATGGTAATCTCGGACGAGATTTGGTCCGATATCATCCTGCCGGGACACAAGCACATCCCGACGCAGTCGGTGAGCGAGGATGCCCGCATGCGCACGGTTGCCCTCTATGCGCCGAGCAAGACGTTTAACCTGGCGGGTCTGGTCGGCAGCTACCACATTGTCTACAACGAGACGCTGCGCGATCGCATGTGCGCCGTGTCCGACAAGACCCACTACAACGAGATGAATGTCCTCTCCATGCATGCGCTTATCGGTGCTTACCAGCCGCAGGGCTACGAGTGGGTGAACGAGCTCAACCAGGTGCTTGCCGGCAATATCGAGTACTTCTGCGATTACGTGGACGAGCATTTTGAGGGCGTGTCCTATTCGCGTCCGCAGGGCACGTACATGGTGTTTCTGGACTGCACCGAGTGGTGCCGCGAGCATGGCCGCGATATTCAGTGGCTGCTCGACGAGGGAGCGCGCGTGGGCGTGGGGTATCAGGACGGCCGTCCGTTCCACGGACCCTGCCACATTCGCGTGAATCTGGCGCTGCCGCTTTCGCGCGTGAGAGAGGCGTGCGACCGCCTGGACCGCTACGTTTTTAATGCACGGTAAATGAGAGCTTCGCGCGGGGCCTTCTGCCGCGTCGGCGGGAAGGCCCCGTACGGTAAGGCGTCTGTAACCATTGGGCGCTCGAGTGATTTCATTTGCTATTATTTTTTAGCATTTCAGTCCGTGAATAGGATCGTCTGGAGCTCGATGAAAAGACCTCGCCGCTCGGTTGCCATATCGTTGTTTGTTGCGCTTGCGGTAGCGTGTGCCTTTGTCGTAGCGATAGCCGGCTGTTCCGGGTCGAATGACGGAGCCTCGACGTCTGCATTAGAAAAACTGGACGCCTCGCAAGTCAAAGACGACGACCTTAAGACGCTCAACGTCGGCAGCGACCTCTATCCACCGTTTGTGTATACCGACGAGTACGGCGATATCGTTGGCCTGGATGTCGAGATATTGACCGAGGCTTTGGCCCGCATTGGTTACAAGCCAAAATACCAGCTGATCGATTGGGAAAAGAAGAAAGAGCTGCTGGCGAGCGGCGAGCTCGATTGCGTCATGGGCAGCTTTAGCATGACGGGTCGCGAGAACGAGTATTGTTGGGCCGGCCCGTACCTTGCGAGCCGCCAGGTAGTCGCGGTCGATCCCCAGAGCGATATCTACACGCTTGCCGATCTTGAGGACAAGGTTGTGGCGGTCCAGTCCACTACCAAGCCCGAGGACATTTTGCTCAATCGTACAAATGAAAACGTTCCGCAGATCAAGGAGCTCTACAGCTTTTCGGACCGCTCATGCCTGAACCCGGCGCTCGTCGAGGGCCTGGTCGACGCCATCGCCGCGCATGAGTCTTCGCTGCTCACCTACGAAAAAGACTATGGTGTGACGTATCGCATTTTGGATGAGCCGCTGCTGGAGGTTGGTTTGGGCACCGCTTTCGATCTCAACGATACGCGCGGCATCGACGTTAAGCTCACCCATGCCTACCAAGAAATGCTTGTCGATGGCACCATGGAACGCCTGGTGTCAAAGTACTTTGATGACCCTGCACCATTTTTGAATACGGAGGGCCTGTCATGATCGATGCGCCCGACCACGCCGTAGGGGAGCGGGACGATCGTTCGGCATGGGTATGGCTCATTGCCGCCCTGTTGGGGATAGCGCTCTCGGTTGTTGCCGGCATGATGAGCTACGGTTACACGACAGCTCAGGCCGAGCAGCGCTTTGCCGACGTTGTCGATTACGTGGCGACGCAGAGCCTTTCCTACGATGCATTCAATAGCGCCTATACGACCAAAAACCTGATTCGCGTTATGGAGATCGCCGGAGAGGCGGCGCGCGATATGGAGCGCGACGGCTCGGTGGATAACGCCGCGCTGGAGCAATATGCTGACCAGTTCAACGTGAGTGCGCTGATCGTGACGGACGCATCGGGCAACTTGGTGTCCGAGTCCTCGACGGATGGCGTGGGCTACGAGTCGCTTGCTACGTATCTCAAAGAAGCGCCCGTGTTGGAGGTGGCAACCCATCCGCTTAAGTCTTATACCGATAGTATTACGCTTGCGGATGATTCGGTTGCAGACATTGGTTGCGTGGCCCGGCAGGATGGCGAGGGTATCGTTATCGCGGTAAGGCATCGGAGCGCGAAGGCGGTTGCAGGCAATACGCTCAAACTGCAGAGCTTGCTTGATGGCTATGAAACCATCGATAGCGGCAATATCGTGATCGAAAGCGACGGCAAGGTCGTTGCGACCAATGCCGTTGAACCCACCGTATTGGGCGTGTTCGATCTGCCTGCGACGGATGTCTTTATTGTCGACGGTATTAAGGATCGATGCCTGGCTGGTAAGGTCAGATTGGTTAACGCCGACGGCGAGTGGTATTTGGGCACATTTGGAAAAGCGCACAAATTCTATGTGTACACCTATGCCTCGGCGCAGCGCTACTTTGAGGTCGCCGCGGCTGTTGCCGCCGGCGTGCTGGTGCTCTACGGCGGTGTTATAGCCGTTGTTGTGACGGTGCGTCGCCGCGCTGATCGTCGACGTTTGACGGACTTGCTGCAGCAGGAGCGCGACTATGGCGACAAGCTGGCAAAGGCGGCGCGTGAGGCCTCGTCTGCCAACTCGGCAAAGACGGAGTTTCTGCGTCGCATGAGCCACGATCTGCGCACGCCCATCAACGGCATTCGCGGCATGGTCGAGGTTGGCGATGCCAATGCGGACGATCTGCAAAAGCAGACTGAGTGCCGCTCAAAAATCTGGACGGCATCGGGACTGCTGCTCGACCTTGCCAACGAGGCGCTCGATATGAGTCGCCTGGAGAGCGGGCAGGTCGACCTGAACCTCGTGCCCATAAATTTGGTGGCCCTCAACTGTGAAGTGCGCGATATTCTGGAGCGCCAGGCCGAGGAGCGTCTGGTGACAATTATCTCCGACCAGCAGACGCTTAATCATCCCTATGCGCGGGTGAGCGTGACGCACCTCAAGCGTTTGTTGCTCAATATTGCCGGCAATGCCGTCAAGTACAACCGCCAGGGCGGCTATGTCCGCCTGGTGTGCCGCGAGGTGGAGCCAGCGGATGGCGTCCCCGTCTATGAATACACGATCGCCGACAACGGTATTGGCATGAGCGAGGAGTTCCAAAAGCACCTCTACGAGCCGTTTTGCCGCGAGGAGCAGCAGGTGGAAGGCGCTTCGTCGGGAACTGGCCTGGGCGCGCCTATCGCAAAACAGCTGGTCGAGCTTATGGGCGGAACCATGAGCTTTACGAGTGTCTTGGGGCAGGGGACGACGTTTACCATTCGCCTGCCGTTCGAGAAGTGCGACCGCTCCGAGATTCCTCAGGCAGTTCCCGCGGATGCGGGAGACGGCGATGCGCTCCAGGGCTTGCGCGTTTTGCTCGTAGAGGATAACGATCTGAATGCCGAGATCGCGCAGTTTACGCTCAGCCGTGCCGGTGCCATCGTGACGCATGCTAAGGATGGCGAGTCTGCCGTCGAGATGTTTGCCGCGAGCGCGCCGTACGAGTACGACGCGGTGTTGATGGACATCATGATGCCCGGTATCGATGGCCTTGAGGCCACGCGTCGGATTCGAGCACTCGATCGCGAGGATGCCGCGACCACGCCGATTGTTGCCGTGAGCGCCAACGCCTTTGCCGACGACCGCAGGCTTTCGCGTGAGGCGGGCATGGACGCGCACCTGAGTAAACCCGTGAGCTCGCAGGAGCTCGTTGAGGCGCTAGCGCACATAGCCGCCGATGCTTCATAAGCATATGGCCCGGTTCCAAGGTGGGTTGGAACCGGGCCATATTGTTATTGATGAGGCCTGCTGAGGGACTTACTTTTCTTGAATCTGCTTACCGCAAAGATGCTCAATCGTAATCTCGTAGAGCTGGACGCCCTTAATGTCCTTGGCTATTTCCTCTTCGACTTCTTCGGCAGAAGGGTAGTACTTAAGGGCGAGCTGGCGGACTTTGTCCTCGATAAACGCAGGGGTGTCATTCGCCAGGCGACAACGGCCAAAGACGACGGTGCTCATAACGTAGGGAGCCCAGTCGCCGTCCTGGTACCACTCGTTGCCGTAAACGGTAAAGCAGACCTTGTCATCGCGCTTGAGTGCGTCGACCTTGTGGCCAGCCTTGGCGCCATGGAAATAAATCTTGTCCTGCTCGGCGTCAAAGAAGTAGTTGACGGGAATGGCGTACGGGTAGCCATCGTCACCGTTGACGGCAAAGACGCCGCGCTTGCAGGTGGCGAGCAGTTTGCGCGCTTCCTCGTCGGTGATGGCGCGTTTCTTTCGACGTAAGGGCCTAAACATCGTTGGCTTCCTTTCTGGTCGTGCGTGGTTGCTGCAAAAACTATAGCGAAACGGATCCGTTTTTCTTGATGCGGGCGAGTATGTTTTTGAGCTTGTTAAAGTCGAGCGGTTTGGACAGATGGGCGTTCATGCCGGCATCGTGTGCCGCCTGGGCGTCTTCGGCAAAGGCGTTGGCGGTGAGCGCGATGATGGGGATATCGGCTGCATCGACCTTCTCGCTCAGACGAATCGCGCGGGTTGCCTCATAGCCGTCCATGTCCGGCATCATAATGTCCATCAGAATCGCATCGAAGCTGCCGGCGGGATGTGACAGGTACAGATCGACGACTTCGTTGCCGTTGGCGGCGCGGGTGACCACGACGCCCTCGGATTCTAGCAGCGCCTGGGCAATCTCGGCGTTCAATTCGTTGTCTTCGGCGAGCAGCACGTTCATGTTGGCGAGCGAGCAGTCGAGCGTACTCTCAACCGTATTCGCCCGCGCCTGGGGATTCTTGTCGATATCGAGCGGAATTTCCACGTAGAACGTGGTGCCCACATGGAGCTCGCTGGTGACTTCGATGGTGCCGCCCATCAGTTCAATAAGCGACTTGACGATTGGCATGCCCATGCCGGTTCCTTGGAACTTGCTGCGCGCATCGTTACCTTCTTGGGCAAACGGCTCATAGATATGTTTTAAGAATTTGGGAGTCATGCCAATGCCGGTATCCGAAACGCTAAAGCAAAAGAGCGCGCGCCCGTTATCGAGTGGCTTGGTCTTTGAGCTAAAGGTGACGGAGCCGCCGCGCTTGTTGTACTTAATGCTGTTGTCTAACAGGTTGATCATGATCTGTCGGATATGGGTGGGACTGCCGACCATGTATGGCCCCGTGGCGTATGGCAGACTATTGTCCTGCATTGTGATGCCGTTATCGGATGCACGGAGCTTGCACAGAACCAGCGTATTGTCACAGAGCTCTTTGAGGTTAAAAGGCGCATGTTCCAGTGTTATCTTGCGGTCTTCGATTTTGCCCATCTCGAGGATGTCGTTAATCAGCGAGAGCAGGTGATTGGCGGCAACACGAGCCTTGGCGCGGCTTTCGCGGGCGACCTGGATATCGCCTTCCTTCAATTCCTCGATATCGATAAGGCCCAGGATGCCGTTGAGCGGCGTTCGGATGTCGTGGCTCATGCGCGTGAGGAATGCCGTCTTGGCGGCGTTGGCGGCATCGGCTTTTTTGCGCTCGGTTCGAGCGCGCACGAGCGCCCAGATGAGCAGGACGATGCCGACCGACAACATACCGATGAGGGTAGCTGCAATGGCGGTGCGGTTGCGAAAAAGGAATTGAAGCGTGTCTGATTCCTGGGTCGTGTACGACGTGGATGAGTAATTGCTTGCGGAGAGCGATTCTCCGGCATTGATGATGCCCTTGTTGATGATTCCCAGCAGCTCGGGCTTTCCGCGCGAAATCCAGCACGCGAGGTCACAGGTGTCAGGGAGCTCGACCGTCTCGCAGTTCTCGAGATCATAACGGTCGCCGATGGTTTTTGCGCGTGAACTGGGAGCGATGATGCAGTGCGCCGTTCCCTTCCTAAGGGCGTCGAACGCTTCATCGTCGGATTGGTATTCGGTCACGGTCGCTGTGGGGAACAGACTTTCAAGTGCATTTTTGTTGACAAACGATGATTTGGTACAGGCGATGTTCTGAAGGTCTTTGTACAGGTCGCTGCCGGTGTGGATGGCGGTGAGGGATATGGTCCCCAACGATATCGACTGCACAACGCCTGTTTGCTCGGCAAACCAGTAATCTCGGTATACCGGCAGCGCAACGTCTATGCTTCCCTTTGACAGGGCCTTTGACATCATCTTGTAGCTATCAAAGGCGACGGTTTTGACCGTAATGCCAAATTTATCGTGTAGCGTCATCGCAAGCGAGGCGAGCGACCCTTCCATTTCGCCGTCGTCATTTTGCGTGCAGTAGGGGAGTTTGTTTTTAAGATAGCCGATCGTGATGGTGTTGTCGTTTGCTTTGAGCCAGGAGCGCTCGGGGCCGGTGAGCGATGATGAGCCGCTGTTTTGGGCCGAGTAATTCGCCTTGACCTCGTCGTTATAACGTGGGTTGACGCGGGCGATTGCCGTCATGGCGGCATTGATATCGTTCATCAGGTCGGGGCGGCTTTTGGGGACGGCAAAATAGTAGTCACTCGAGCCAACGTAGAACATGGGCGACGCATCGGGTGACGAGATGGTGTCGTTCATGATGACGGCGTCGACTTCGTCGTTTGCGAGTGCGTCAAAGAGCATGGAGCCTCCGTCATACTCCCTGTATGTGCAGGTGATTCCTTCGTTGGCGAGCCACTGCTGGCCAACGAAGGTTTGCATAACACCGGAGTTGCAACCGATGGTAAGGCCCTGGAGCGCTTGGAGGTCACCCTTGGCCAGGTCGTCGCGATCGGGCTTGGCGTAGATGTAGTAGCGCTCGGTGCCCTCGGGGTTCGAGGAAAAGAGCAGCTTTTGGGTGCGTTCCTCGGAGTAGGAGATGTTGGGCATGAGGTCGATTTCGCCTGCCTCGAGCATGTCCATAAGCTCGGTGAAGGTGCCGGAGACGTATTCGTACCGCCAGCCGGGCGTGTAGTACGACAGGGTCTGGAGGTACTCGTAACCCCATCCCGATAGACGCTCGCCGGGGGTGCCGTCCTGGAAGCCCTCGTTGTTGACGAGCCAACCAACGCGGACCGTCTTGACTGGCTGGCTAGAGTCAGCGGCAAAAGCCTGGACAGGCGCGATAGAACTCAGCACGGCAAGCGCGGCGAGCACAATGGCCAGGGCGCGACATATAACTGAACGAAGGACAGTGGCAGCTCTCACATGCAATCCTAACGAATCGAGACATTACCGCATAAGGATACCAGCCCAGCCTGCCCAGGCGGCAGCTGGTAGTCATTGGGGACGTTCTTAAACGACTAGTCATTGGGGACGTTCTTGTTTGACTAGTCATTTAAGAACGTCCCCAATGACTAGTTTCGTTTGCGGGAGAGGCGTGGGACAATACCGAGCGAATGTGATTGGACGTCTGAGAAAAGGGGTCGCGATGAAAAAGCTCAGGACGCTTGCTGATGTTTTGCGCCAGGCCGGTTTCGTGCGTATCACGGGCCTGTTCCTCATCTTCTATCTGCTGTGCTCGACGGCCGTCTGGTTGTCCGAGCCCACGACCCTTACGTTTGGCGATGGTCTCTGGTTTAGCTTTGAGACGGTCTCGACCATCGGCTTTGGCGATATCCCGGCCGAAACGCCGGTCGCCCGCGCGATTACCGTTGTCCTGAGCGTTATCAGCATCTTCTACATTGCCATGCTCACGGGCGTGGCGGTGAACTACTGCAATACGCTCATCAAGATGCGCCAAAAGGACACCATGGCGCGCTTTATGGACGATCTGGAGCATTTGGAAGAGCTCGATCGCGACGAGCTCGCCGATCTTTCGCGTCGTGTGCGCGAGTATCGTCGACGCCAGCGCTAGAACGGGCGCTGCGCGTCATGACGAGGGGGACTGAATATGAATATCACGGTATACCTGGGCGCCAGCGTTGGTAACGACCCAGCATTTCTGCCTGCGGTGCAAGAGCTGGGCAACTGGATTGGCTCCAACGGGCACGCGCTGGTATACGGCGGGTCCAAATCGGGCCTGATGGGCGCGCTCGCCGATAGCGTACTCGAGGCAGGTGGACACGTGACGGGTGTTGAGCCGAGCTTTTTTATAGAGGCCGAGTTTCAGCACGACGGCATCGATGACCTCATCGTGACGAGCGATATGGCCGAGCGTAAGGACAAGATGATCGAGCTCGGTGATGCGTTCATCGCATTTCCGGGCGGCACGGGCACGCTCGAGGAGATTGCCGAGGTCATGTCCGCGGTGTCGTTGGGGCACCTGAGTGCTCCGTGCATCCTGTATAACCTTGACGGTTACTACAACGACCTCAAGGCGCTGCTCGGGCACATGATTGATAAGGGGCTTTCGAGCCCGAGGCGCCAGCAAGGCATCTACTTTGCCGACGATTTGCGCGAGATTGTCTCGATTATCAACGGATAAGTCTTGAGCCTGCCCCACTATGACTCCCAATGGTGCCGTTTGTGGCGCAGATGGTTGGCTTGTCTGGGCAACGCTCGCTCTACAATAAAACGTAATTATGTCGACTTTGACCGCGGGAGGACCCGATGGACAACCTTGCCAAACCCACAAACCGCGCGCTGTTTTTAGTTAGCGTTGCCGTGACCGGTGCGTTCGCAGGTGCCGCGGTCTGGCTGTTCTTTTTTGCGATGGAGCACGGTATCGACTATCTGTGGACCGAGATCCCCCACATGCTGGGCGCGGCGTCGCCCGAACTCGCCAGCGGCCCGTTTGGCTTTTTGCCGTACCCGTTTTTCGTCTGCCTGCTGGGCGGCCTGTTAATCGGTCTGTACGAAAAGATGACAGGCACCAAGACCGATGACCTCAACCAGGTGATGGCTAAGGTTAAGCAAGACGGGCGCTACCCGTACGACAACCTGGGCAAGCTTTCGCTCGCGGCGTTGCTGCCGCTGCTGTTTGGCGGCAGCATTGGACCGGAGGCTGGTCTGACCGGTGTTATCGCGGGTCTGTGCAGCTGGGTCGGCGACCGTATGCGTTACTTTGGCGCCGAGTTTAGGGAGCTCACGCTGCTGGGCACCCAGGCTGCCCTGACGGCGCTCTTTACCGCGCCCGTCTTTGGCTTTGTAGCACCGCTTGCCGGTAGCGCCGACGGCCAGGGCGAAGACGCCGACGATGAGTCCACGTCCGGCGAGATCACCATCAAGCTACCCAAGGTGCAAAAGACCGTGGTCTATGGCATCGCGATTGCCGGCGGTCTGGGCACCTACCTGCTGCTTGGCCAGCTTGTGGGCGGCGGCATGGGCATGCCCAGGTTCGAGTCCGCCGAGGTGGGCAACCTGGAACTTGCCTGGCTCATTCCGCTGGCGTTGGTCGGCACCGTTTGCGGCTGGCTGTACTTTGTCTCCGAGCACGCAAGCGAGGCGCTGTCTCATGCAATAGGGGAGCGTCCTGTCGTCAAAGCCATGCTGGCCGGTCTGGCGCTCGCCATCTGCGGCACGGTCCTGCCCTACACCATGTTTGCCGGCGAGACCCAGGCCGACGTGCTCATGGAAACCTACCTGACCATTCCCGCCGGCGTGCTTATCGCGACCGGTCTTGTCAAAGCCATGCTGACCCCCGCCCTCATCAACCTGGGCTGGCGCGGCGGCCACTTCTTCCCGGTTATCTTCTCGGGCGTAAGCCTGGGCTATGGCCTTGCTATCCTCACCGGCGCAGATCCGGTCTTTTGCGTCGCCGTCTGCACGGCATCGACGATGGGTGCGGTCATGCGCCAGCCGGTCATGGTCGTGGGCCTGCTGCTCATGTGCTTCCCACTCAAGGGTATCGTCTGCATGATCATCGCCGCAGCCATCGCCGCCGGCGTTCCACTGCCCAAGCCGCTGCGCAAGTAGCGCGGTGGCGCACGCCGAGGACATGCCATTTGTCACGGATTTGCGGGGGGGCGATCGCGTCCTTCGTGGATTGAGACTCGCGTGGCTACAGATCGCGTACTCGATAAACCTTGGTGCTGACGGTGCAGCTGATTACGCATAGCGCGAGGGCCAGTACGGCAATTCCTGCGCACAGACAGCCAAGGACGGCGGGATCGGGATTCGCTCCGGCAATCGACATGAGCCAGTTGCTGATGGGGTTGGAGGAGCTCAGCGTGGCCATGGCAAGGCATCCGAGCATGGCAAACAGGCCAACGGATAGGCGCAGCGCCTCCATGTGTCCAAATCGAAAGAACAGCGGCTGTGCCAAAAACACCATCATGAGGGAGATGAGCATCGATGCTGCCGAGGCGATTGCGATTTCAAAGACCGTCTGTCCCGTCGAAGGAATGCCCGCGCCATTGAAGAGCGGGATGGAGGCGATGCTCAAAAGCGTAGCTGCACATGCCATGAGGGCGGAGAAGACAATAACGCTCAGGTAGCGTGCGCAGATGATGTCTTTACGCGAGAGAGACAGCGTTGCGCGATAGCGCTCCCAACCGTTTTGATTGTCGAAGCCGGCCAGCGAGCTCATGACCATGATGGGTGACATGGCACTGACCGCGCAGGCGCCAGCGCTCATGCCGGAATCGCCGTCCGATGCGTTGGCAAGGGTCAGCACGACGAATATGAACAGGCCGACGCCCGCGATGCTCGGGACGAGCGTGCGAACGATAGCGAGCTCGGACATAAAGGCGCGTTTCATTTCGAAGCCCCTTTCAGCATGAGGCGCAGATAGTCGTCAATGGTTGCCCGATCGCAGGGAATCTCGGGGAAGGCCTCGAGCGTTTCGCGACGGTTGGGCACGAGCACGTCCACGCTATAGGCGTGGTGGGCGGCACGGGCACCTTCGACGCAAGCCATAAGCTCGGCGGCCTGTGCTTGGGTGCAGTGGGCGATGCCGGCGCGGTCGGTAATGTCCTCGCGCGGCAGATCAAACACAATCGAACCGTTATCGATGCAGATGATGCGGTCGGCGGCACGATCGAGGTCGGACGTAATGTGGCTCGAGAGCAGCACGCTGTGCTGGCCGTCGGCGACAAAGGCGAGCAGCTCATCAAGCAGCTCCTCGCGTGCCATGGGATCGAGGCCCGCGGTGGCTTCGTCCAAAACGAGCAGCTTGGCCTTGTGGCTGAGTGCGCAGGCAAGCTGCAGTTTCATGCCCATGCCGCGGGAGAGGTCCTTGACCTTTGTCTTGGGATCGAGGCCAAATCGGTTGATGAATCGGGCGAACGTTTCGCGGTCCCACGTGGGGTACGCCGGGCCTACGAGTGCCTCGATCTGGCCCACCTTGAGCGTTGAAGGGAAGGGGCACGTGTCCAGCACGAGGCCGACACGGGCACGTAGACAACGCTGCGCCTCACCGGGTGCGTCGGCGCCACAGTGCTGCTCAAACAGGTGTACCTCGCCGGCATCGAGTTTGATAAGCCCAAGCGCGGCTCGAATCGTCGTTGTTTTGCCGGCACCGTTGGCACCCACAAAGCCGACGATCTGGCCAGGCTCCACGGCAAGCGTGACGTCGCGCAGCGAAAAACGGTCACTCACATGGCGTGAGATGCCTTTGAGTTCTAAAAGGTTTTGCATGGTATAGCCTTTCTTGCAGATGGCTACTGCATGGTTTCGGGGGCTACCAGGTCGAGCATCTCGTGCAGCTTGTCGCGCGTGACGCCCAGGGCCTCGGCTTGGCTTGCCGCTTTCGCGAGCAGCTCTTCGATATGGCAGAGCTGGTTTTCACGCAAGAGCTCTTGGTTGCCGTCGGCGACAAAACAGCCCTTGCCTTGCACGGTGCAGATAAACCCGAGCTGCTCCAGGTCGGCGTAGGCGCGCTTGGTGGTGATGACGCTCACGCCAAGATCGCTCGCGAGTGCACGGATGCTGGGGAGTTTGGCTCCCGCAGCGAGCGTGCCCGATAGAATCTGAGCTTTGACTTGCGAAGCTATTTGCTCGTAGATGGGCTTGTCGCTCGAATTGGATAGGATAATGTCCACAGCGGCTCCTTAGCTGATGGGCTACACGTGTATATAACCGGTAAGCACAGTATATATACACTATGCACAGCTATGCAAGAGGTAAATAGGGATTGTCCGCTCGTTCATTCATCTCAATCTGTAACATCTGGAACCGGTTTGGACGGCTACCTGTTACAGATTGAGATTTTGCTAGCGGACCCCATTTGGTTGTCTCAATCTGTAACAACTGGAGAAGTTTTTGGCTGCTAGATGTTACAGATCGAGATCTTTCTGGGACGCCCACCTGTTTGTCTTAATCTGTAACAGGTAGAGGTTCAAAAACCGTCTAGATGTTACAGATCGAGACAAACTGCTGCGGAGTGCCGCCATCGACTGCTACCCTAGGCCCCAACTGATGAATTTGTCCTGATAGGTGCCCTATGGCGGGATTTCGCGGCTACAATAGTGCGGTTACATCGACGTAATGCACTCAATGCAAGAAAGGATCCGCATGGCAAGCCTGTCGGATGAAATCTCGTCGCGCCGCACATTCGCGATCATCAGCCACCCGGACGCCGGTAAGACCACGCTTACCGAGAAGCTGCTGCTCTATACCGGCAGTATCCAGACCGCCGGCTCGGTCAAGGGCAAGAGCTCGGCCAAGCATGCCGTCTCGGACTGGATGGACATCGAGAAGGAGCGCGGTATTTCCGTTACCTCCTCGGTGCTGCAGTTCACCTACAACGGCGCCTGCGTCAACATCCTCGATACACCCGGTCACCAGGACTTCTCGGAGGATACCTACCGTACTCTTATGGCCGCCGACGCCGCGGTCATGGTCATCGATGGCGCTAAGGGCGTCGAGGCCCAGACCAAAAAGCTCTTTAAAGTCTGCACGCTGCGCCACATTCCCATCTTTACCTTTGTGAACAAGCTCGACCACGAGGCTCGCGACCCGTTTGAGCTCATGGAAGAGATCGAGAATGTCCTGGGCATCAATACGTATCCCATGAACTGGCCGATCGGCAGCGGCCGCAACTTCCGCGGCGTGTTCGATCGTCAGACTCGTCGCGTCATTGCCTTTGAGGGCGACGGCCACGCCAACGCCACCAAGAAGGTCGCCGAGGTCGAGGCCGAGCTGGGCGATCCTTCCATGGATGAGCTCATCGGCGAGGAGAACCATAAGAACCTGATGGACGACATCGAGCTGCTCGATGGTGCCGGCGACGAGCTCGACTTGGATGCCGTGGCCTGCGGCAAGCTGAGCCCGGCGTTCTTTGGCTCGGCGCTCACCAACTTTGGCGTGGAGCCCTTCCTCAAGGAGTTCCTGCGTCTGGCCCCGACGCCGCGCGCCTATACCGATACGCTCACCAGCGAACCGGTCGATCCCTGCCGCGACGACTTTAGCGGCTTTGTGTTTAAGATCCAGGCCAACATGGACAAGAATCACCGCGACCGTATCGCCTTTGTGCGCATTTGCTCGGGCAAGTTCGAGCGCGGCATGGATGCCTTCCACGTGCAGGGCAACCGCAAGCTCAAGCTTGCCACCGGTACGTCGATGATGGCCGATGACCGCGCGATTGTTGACGAGGCGTACGCGGGCGATATCGTAGGCCTGTTCGACCCGGGTATCTTTAGCATCGGTGACACCGTGTGCTCCGGCAAGCGCCACGTGCAGTATCCGCAAATCCCGACGTTTGCCCCCGAGATGTTCGCTCGCATTACGCAGGTCGACACGCTCAAGCGCAAGCAGTTCGTCAAGGGTATGGAGGAGCTTGCCCAGGAGGGCGCCATCCAGATCTTCCGCGAGCTGGGTGCCGGCATGGAGAGCGTCATCGTGGGTGTGGTCGGCGTGCTGCAGTTTGAGGTGCTCGAGCGCCGCCTCAAGGCCGAGTACCGTGTTGAGGTTCGTCGCCAGCCGCTGCCCTATACGGACATCCGCTGGATCCAGAACGACCCTGACACCATCGATATCCCGGCCCTTTCGCTCACGCGCGACACGTTGCGCGTCGAGGATATGCGCGGTGGTAAGCTGCTGCTGTTCACGAGCCCGTGGAACGTGGATTGGGCAACCGACCACAACCCCGACCTTATCCTGTCGGAGTTTGGCAACGTGGCCTTTTAACGCATCGGCGCGGTGGCCCTGCGGGACTGCCGCGCCGTTTGCTTGCCTGATGCCGTGTGAGCGGCTATCATACCCACCGTCGTCTCAAGACCGGGGCGTCCGAGCAGTTCGGGTCCGATATCCTGCTCGTAAAACCTAAAACCAAAGGAGTACATAATGATCAAGAAGGTCATGGAGGACTACAAGGTCCTGTTGCGGAGCATTCCCGCGGCAACGGTTTCGCTGTTTTTCGTGAGCGTCATCATGATGAACCTGCTGGCCAACAAAGAGCTTATCAGCCTGCCGTATCTGGCACTCGATTGCGGCTTTGTGGTGAGCTGGGTTTCGTTTTTGTGCCAGGACATGATCTGCAAGCGCTTTGGCGCCAAGGCATCCATCAAAATCTCCATCCTCGCGCTGGCAGTCAACCTCGCCGTGAGCCTGTGCTTTTGGGCATGCTCGCTCACGCCCGGCATGTGGGGCGCTTACTACGACACGGGCATGATCGAGGTCAACACCGCCCTTAACGCCACCATCGGCGGCACTTGGTATGTGGTGCTGGGCTCTTCGCTGGCAATGCTCGTTTCTGCCGTGGTTAACTCCACGCTCAACCAGTCGCTTGGCCGTATGCTCAAAAAGAATAACTTTGCGAGCTTTGCCTTCCGCTCCTATGTGTCCACGGGTGTTGGCCAGTTTATCGACAACCTGGTCTTTGCCATTGTGGTGAGCCACACGTTCTTTGGTTGGACCTGGGTGCAGGTCCTTATGTGCTCGCTGACCGGCGCTGTTGCCGAGCTGCTGTGCGAGGTCTTTCTGAGCCCCGTGGGCTACAAGGTCGTGCGTGGCTGGGAGCGTGAGAATGTGGGCGCCGAGTACCTCGAGCGCCACGCAACCGCCTAAGGAGCAAGTATGCGGGTTTTGATCACGGGCGCTTCGGGCGGTATCGGAGCCGCGTGCGTGCAGCGCTTTTTGGACGAGGGCCACGAGGTCGTGGGCTTTGATCTGCTGCCGGCGGCGATCGAACACGAGCGCTACCGCCATCTGATTGTTGATGTACGCGAGCCTGACTCGTTTCCAGGCGACCTTGAGCCTCAGGTGATCGTGAATGTTGCCGGTACGCAGGATTCGACTGACGACATCGCCGCCAACCTGTGTGGCACCATCAACGTGACCGAGCGCTACGCCTTTGTGGGGGAGGGGCTTGCCGCCAAGCCGGCGCCGGCTATCGAATCCGTGGTCAATGTGGGGTCGGCGAGCGGACATACGGGATCGGAGTTTCCCGCCTATGCTGCCAGCAAGGGCGGCGTTATCGCCTACACCAAGAACCTTGCAAACCGCCTGGCGCCGCAGGCCATCGCCAACAGTGTGGACCCGGGTGGCGTTATCACGCCGCTCAACCGTTGCGTGATGGAAGACGAACACCTGTGGAACCAGATTATGGAGCTCACGCCGCTTAAGCGCTGGGCCACCGCCCAAGAAATCGCCGAGTGGATCTACTTTGTGGGCGTGACCAACCGGTTTATGACCGGACAGAGTCTGCTGATCGATGGTGGCGAGGCCGGCCGCACCCAGTTTATCTGGCCCGAGTAACAAAACGCGCCCGATGGCAAGATTGCCGTCGGGCGCGTTTTTGATGTATCGATTTTTAGCCGAGGCAAGTCCAGTTGACGGGGGTCGAGCCGTGCTGTTCGAGTAGCCGATTGGCTGCCGAGAAGGGGCGCGACCCCATAAAGGCGGGGAGTTCTGCCGTGGCACGGTTAGCCGAAAGCGGTGAGGGGTGCGTGGAGGCCAGGCAGAACTTGCCGGTCGCCTTGCCCGCGTCGGTCGCGGCGAGCTTGCCTTCGACCATCTGCTGGGCAAAGCGGCCCCATGCCAAAAAGACTACCGGCTGGGGCAGCTGGCAGCAGCGTTCGATAACGTAGTCGGTGAGCGCGCTCCAGCCCAGCTTGGCGTGCGAGTTCGCGGCATGCTCGCGCACGGTGAGCGTGGTGTTGAGGAGCAGGACGCCCTGTTGTGCCCATGGGGTTAGGTCTCCCGTGGCGGGAATGGGGCAACCCAGATCGGCTTTGAGCTCCTTATAGATGTTGCGCAGGCTCGGCGGCAACTTGGTTTGCGTCGCAGGGACCGAGAACGACAGCCCCATGGCCTGGTTGGGCCCGTGATAGGGGTCTTGACCCAGGATGACAACCTTGACCTGGTCGGCCGGCGTATAGGCGAGGGCATTGAGGATGTCGTCTTGTGCCGGGTAGATGGTTTGCTCGGCACGCAAAAGGGCGATGCGCTCGAGCAGCTGGTTCGTAGTGTCACGTACCGGCTGCGGCGCATCGCCCAACCAAGTTGCTATGTTGCGGTCGCGGGTTGCGGTGTCCATGGGGCTCCTTTATGGCAGATGCTCTGTTGGCATCTATTGTAAAGGCGCCCGGAGACCTTTATGCCACGGCTGTATGAAGAGTGGGGTCTACGAGACTTGCTCGGGCGTTCCTGCCATGTGGGCGTGGTCGTGAGCGTGCGCATGAAGTCGCGGAAGCTGCACGGTTGCCACTATGACGCCGGTGAGGATGAGAGCGGCGCCAAAGAAGGCGATGGGGCTCAGGACCTCGCCGACCAAGAAGAACGAAAAGACGGCGGAGCAGACCGGCTCGAGCGAGAAGGCGAAGCCGGTGGTCTCAGCGGGCACGTGGGGCTGCACGAGCGTTTGGGTGATAAAGCCATAGGCAGAGCAGATGAGTGCGAGTGCGACGACGACTACGACCTCGCCCGGCGTGCCGGGAAGCGTGAAACCGCCAAAGACGCATGCGGCAATGCCCGAGAATAAGCCGCCGAAGCCCAGCTGCCAAACGCCCAGAGCCAGCGGATCGACTTCTTCGACAAAGCGCTTCGCCACAATGATATGGCCGGCATAGACAAAGGCGGAGAGCAGCATGATGAGCGCGCCCGGGTTCAGGCTGGTGAAATCGGCGCCCGAGAGCAGCAACATACCGCAGGTGACGATGGCGGTGCCGACGAGCACCTTGCGCTCGGGGGCGCGACGCAGCAGGGCTGCGTTGGCAAACGGCACGATTACGACTGTCAGGCTCTGCAAAAAGCCGGCGGTGGAGGCGGAGGTGAGGCTGGAGCCCAGGCACATGCACGTGAGCTCGGTTGCCATGATGGCACCGATGATGGCGGCGCGAACCATAAGGTCGCGGTTGATGCGAAACGCGTGCTTGTGGAAGAGCAGCAGACAGGCCGCAAAGGCGATGATGCAGCGCAGCGCAACGATGCTCGTGGCGTTCATGCTGTCCATGCCGATCTTCATGAGGGGGTACGAAAAGCCCCATGCGACGGGAACAGAAAATGAGAGCGCGATTGCTTTTTTGCGATCCATGGGACTCCTTTTGTTACAGAACGGTTTCGCAAAAAGGATTCTGCTCCCAGATGTGGATGTAGTAAAGCGAATGTATCTTCAGTATGATTAAGAAATGCTAATGTTGGCGGGAAAAGTCCTGGCAAAACGTTTTACAGCTACATCGATGTGGAGGCACGATGGCATCGCGGTATCAGATTGTATGTATGGTGGTCGATTGCGGCAGTCTTAAGGGCGCGGCGGACGAGCTGGGCTATACGCAAAGTGCGGTGAGCCAGGCCGTCAAGGCACTCGAGCGCGAGCTGGGCACCACGATTATCGAGCGCGGAAAGCAGGGCGTTTCGCTTACGCGCGACGGTAAGCAATATCTGCCGTACCTGCGCCAGATCGTGACGGCCGAGGCCGAGCTCGAGGGCAAGCGTCAGGAGCTGCTGGGGCTTTCGTCGACTGATATTCGTATTGCGACGTTTACCAACGTGAGTCGAACCGTGTTGCCGCGCGTGATCCGCGACTTTGGGGCCCTGCACCCGGGGGTACACTTTACCCTTAAGCAGGGCGATTACACGCGCAACGCCCAGTGGGTGCACGATGGCGTGGTTGATTTTTGCTTTACGGCACGCGGTTTTACCGCGGGGCTCGAGAAGCGCGTGGTCTATCACGACGAGTTGGTAGCATTGTTGCCGGCCGCGCATCCGCTGACGGCAAAGGAAAAGGTGACGCTCGCCGATCTGGCGTCCGAGCCGTTTGTGCTGCTGGATGAGGGCGAACAGAGTCTGGTGCTCGATGCATTTGCGGCGCATGGGCTGTCGCCGCATGTGACGAGTGAGGTGACCGACGACTACACCATCATGGCGATGGTCGAGGAGGGCCTAGGCGTGAGTATGCTATATCGCCGTACCGTCGAGGGCATGCGTGCCGATATTCGCGTACGTCCCATCGTGCATGCCCCCTCGCGCGACGTGGTGGCCGCTTGGCGCAGCTGGGACACCATGCCCATCGCCACGAGGCGCTTTATCGACTATATGAGCTCTCATATTGTCAATTAATGACTGGCGTGGCGTTGAGTGCGGTGTTTAGCGGGCTGTCGCTTTGGCTTGGGTGGCGCGATAGGTGCGTGCCGGGTGGCAAAGTAGTACCGCCACGACCATAAAGAACGCCGTGGTGCCCAGGCTGATGGGGTAGACCATCATGATGTTCGCAAAGGTGCGGAAATGCGGGAACACGCAGAACACCCAATAGAAGCGGATGCCGCAGACGCAGATCATGGTGATGAGGGCGGGCGTGAGCGAGATACCAAAGCCGCGCAGGTAGCCTGACATGTTTTCGTAGAACATACTAAAGGCGTACGCCGGGAAGATCGAACACACGCGGATATAGCCGATCGAGACGATGTTGGGATCGCTGTTAAAGAGCGACAAGATTTCGCGCCCGAGGCCGACAATAACGATAATCGTGGTGAGGGCAACGATACCGCCTTCGACCAGGCAGACCTTAAGCGTTTTGGTGCAGCGGTCGATCTGGCGAGCACCGTGGTTTTGTCCCACAAAGGTGGTGCAAGCCTGACTAAAACTGTTGAGCAGGTTGTAGCACACGTACTCCAGGCTCATAGCGGCGCTCGATGCCGCCATGACCTCGGTGCCCAGGCTGTTGATGGCGGACTGGATGATGATGTTGGCGACGGCAAAGACAGCGCTTTGGATGCCGGCGGGCAGTCCGATCTTGACGATGCGCTTGAGGGCGACGGGGTCGATAGCCAAGTCACGCGGGGTGACGCGGACGACAGAGTCGGTCTTGAGCAGGCGGATAAAGAGTGTAGCGGCGCTGACGGTGTAGGCGATGGCGGTGGCGATGGCGACGCCCGCGACGCCCCAGTGGAGTATTGGGACAAAGATGAGGTCCAGGCCAATGTTGAGGACGGTGGACACGGCAAGCGCCTGCAGCGGCATGCGGGTGATGCCGACGGAGCGGAAGATCGCGGCCTCAAAGTTGTAGAGCAAAATCGAGGGCATGCTCAGCAAAAAGACGCGTAGGTAGAGTGAGGCGAGCGGCATGGTCTCGGCGGGAACGTTGAGCGCGGCGAGCATGGGCTCGGCAAAGATCTCGCCCAGCGCGATGACGACAAAGCCCACGAGCGCCATTAAAATCGAGGTATGGACGGCGCGCTTGACCATGTTCTGATCGTTGCGGCCGATAGCGTTGGCGATGACCACGTTGGAGCCAAGCGACATGCCAATAAACAGGTTGAGCATAAGACTGGTAAGCGGAACATTGGAGCCGACCGCCGCCATGGCGAGGGTTCCCTGGTCGCCCGAGAAGTTGCCGATGATGACCGTGGCGATGAGGTTCGACAGCTGCTCCAGGATGCTCGTGGCGGCCACGGGGAAGGCGAACAGGGGAATATTGCGCCACAGCGAGCCGGTGGTCATGTCAATGTGCTTAGATACGGTGTCAGCCATATGCTCTCAATCTCTAATATGCTCTTTCGTGCTTATTTGCGCAGATGATGATACTCCTAATCGACTAGTCATTGGGGACGTTCTTAAACGACTAGTCATTCAAGAACGTCCCCAATGACTAGGTGGGGAAGGCGTGCGACAATGGTGGGCGTTGTGTTGTTCGCGCTAAGGAGTTGCCATGTTGTTGTGTCCCGTTTGCCATGAGCCGTTGGCGGACAATGAGCGCGGTGCTGCATGCGCGGGCGGACACCGGTTTGACCGTGCGCGCGAGGGCTATCTATACCTCCTACGCTCGTCCAAGAGCGGCGATTCCATGGGCGATCCCAAGTCGCAGGCGCGCAGCCGACGTGACTTTCTGAACCGCGGCTACTATGCGCCGTTGCGCGATGCGATGGTTGAGCTGGTGCGCGAGCGGGTGTCTGGACGTGCCGCGTCTACGAACTGTCCCATGACGTTGCTCGATATTTGCTGTGGCGAGGGCTACTACACCAGCGCCATGGGCGCGGTGCCGGGCGTGGACGCTTACGGGTTTGATTTGGGCAAAGAAATGGTGCGCCTGGCCGCCAAGCGCGGCGATGCGACCTACTTCGTGGCCAACATGAAGGACATCCCCGTGGCCGATGGCGCCTTCGATATGGTGACCGAGCTCTTTGCTCCCTTTAACGAGCGTGAGTTTGCCCGCGTACTGGCGCCAGAGGGCTCACTCTATACCGTGGTGCCGGGTGCCCGTCACCTGTTTGGGCTTAAGGAAGTGCTCTACGACACGCCATATCTTAATGACGAGAAGCTGCCGCAGACCACCGAACTCGAGTTGGTCGGAACGCGGCGGGTGTCTGCGAACATTACGCTCCAAACCCAGGCCGACATCGAGGCGGTGTTCCAGATGACGCCGTACTACTATCGCACGCGCCCTGCCGACAAAGAGCGCCTGGCAAATTTGGACACCCTTCAAACCGACATCGACTTCATCATCGCCGAGTACCGCCACTAACCTGCCAAAAAAGGGACAGGTTTATTTTGGTAGGTTTTATCTAGGCAAACGCAAAGGGCCGACCGCGGAGATGCGCGATCGGCCCTTTTTAGTTGCTTGGTTGCAACAGAGGTTATGAGAAGCGGGCGCTTACAGGCGGTCCTTGTTCTCGGCCTTAACGGCGTGTGCCTGCTGAACAAAGAACAGGTCGTAGACCACGATGACAAAGGCGATTATATTGACGGAGCTGCCGCCGAGTGCGGGAAGCGTGAGCACGGCTTGGAGGAGCGTGGCTGCCGCGGCAACGATACCGAGCTTAAATGCGCCGTCTACCTGCGAAGGCTTGTTGGCGCCCTTGATACCGGCGACGCCTGCGGCAAGGTCGACGAGGCCCTTAACAATCACCACAACAGCGGCGAGTGTGGCGTTCGATCCGTAAGCGGATCCAAAATTGCCGGTAACAATGCCGGCAATTCCGATGACGAGGCTGGCGATGCCCAGAACAAAATAAATCAGGGCAAGGATTTTGAGTGTCTTGCGAGCAGCGCTCATAGCTGGTCCTTTCGATGCGGGCGCGGAGAATCTGTCGCGCCCAGGTTACGGCACATATCGTGAAGCACATTGTAGTTCAACGGGACGATGCATGCGTTTGAAAGCGTCTCTTGCCTGTACGGTCCAACCTTTCAAAAAGGAAAGCTGGACGTAAGCCAAATCGATGGCAGCCCATGTGCGGCGCTGCGATGATGAGGCCGTAACAAGGAGCTGGTCTCAAGGAGGAGCCATGATGTACGGAACAGGGCAAGTGCGTGAGCCGCGGTCGTTGGGAAGGCGCATGGGCGATTCTGTGATCGCTGCCGTGTGCACGGGATTGATGGCGGTGCTTTGCATTGCGATGCTGTGGGCCATGTCGCATGTGGGACAATAGCGGACGGTTGGGTGCTGGCATAAACGGCGCCCCGCGTATTCGTTTTGCTTGTTAAGGAGTGTCCATGGGCGTCGTCGATCCCTTTTCTGTTGCTCGGGCCGCGGGGCTCGAGCTCGTGCGGAAGTCCGAGGGCCTCACGCTCACCGACGGCGCGATGGAGCTGCGTGCCGATTTTGCCCGCATGCTGCCACGACTCAAGCAAGGCCGTCTGCAGCAAGAGCTGCTGGTAAAGGCTGCGCGCACAAAAGGCATCGAGAGCCCATGGGCGATTGATGCCACGGCAGGCTTTGGCGAGGATTCGCTGCTGTTGGCGGCCGCGGGCTTTACCGTCGATCTGTATGAGCAGGATTGCGTGATCGCGGCGCTCCTCAAGGATGCCTTGGATCGCGCGGCGGATGATCAGGTGCTTGCGGCTGCCGTGGCTCGCATGCGCCTTCATGCGGGCGAGGACAGCATTGCCGGCCTTCGCCATACAGCTGAGCTGATCGGGCAGGGCGAGCTCGCCGCTCCCGACGCGGTGTATCTGGATCCCATGTTTCCCGAGCGCACCAAGAGTGCGGCGGTGAAAAAGAAGTTCCAACTCCTGCACCATTTGGAACAGCCGTGTGCCGATGAGGAATCGCTGGTCGAGGCGGCGCTTGCTGTGCATCCGCGCAAGGTCGTTATCAAGCGGCCGGTGAAGGGCCCGCTGCTTGCCGGAGTTAAGCCGAGCTATCAACTTGCGGGCAAGGCCGTTCGTTACGATGTTTTGGTGCCGCCGCGCCCGTAGCTTGCGCGCGATGGTTGGCGCTCCGTCAGTGCCGTGCCGATGCGAGGCCTATTTCCAAGGATGCGACGTCAGGTGCCAGCCGCCGCAGTATTCGCATTTGTAGCAGGCCAAACCACGCCGCCCGCGGTTTTCGCAGTCGGCCATAACGGCCTCGGCCTCGGCGCGCGTGTCGTAACGGTTTTTGCGTTCGCACGACTTGTAGCGCCAGGCTTCATCGCGCTCGGCGTCCAGGGCGTCGCGGCGCTCATTCTCGCGCGCAAACAGGTCGCTCATATCGCCGCCCGTGGCAGCGCCTAAAAACTCGCTTTTGGCTTTTGACCAAGCGGCTCGCTTTTTGCTCCCCATCTGCTTCGTGCCCCTCTCCAAACGCTGGTATCATTGCCCAATCAAAGTGATACCAATAAACGTGAGGTCGCCGCGTGATGATCAGAAAAACCCTCGATACCGACATTCCCGCCGTCATGGCTATCTATGACGCGGGCCGCGCCTTTATGCGCGCGCATGGCAACGCCACGCAGTGGCCCGAGGGCACGCCTTCTGCCGAGCAGCTGGCAGCCGATATCGCCGCTGGTGGCAGCTATGTGTGCGAAGTCGACGGTCGCGTGGTGGCGACGTTTGCCTTTTTACCGGGTCCGGACGAGTGCTATGACGTAATTGAGGACGGTCAATGGCATAGCGACACTCCGTACGCCGTGCTGCACCGCGTGGCATCCGACGGCACCGTGCACGGTATCGCGGCTGCGATGTTTGCCTTTGCCAAGGAGCGCGCCGATCACCTGCGTATCGACACGCATCAAGACAACCTGCCCATGCAGGGCGCCATCGCCAAGGCCGGGTTTAAGCGCGCCGGTATCGTATATGTGTCGGACGGTACGCCGCGCGTCGCGTTTGATTGGCTGCGCGAGGCATAAGAGTGGGGATGCGTATCAACAATTCGCGCGAACGAAAATGGCCCTGGGCGGGGTCATTTTCGTTCGCTGTGCTGTTTTGAAAGCCGGCTTTCGCAAGGCGCGAACCTACGAAAATCGCCGCGCGGCAACGCGGGGCGATGAGCTCGGTCGGGGGATAGGGCCCGCTTCGCCCGCCGGCCCGTAAATTGTATCATCCAGTGTGGAACGAGGGTGCCCGTTGCCGCGTGCGATGGGCTTGCAATAAGAGGAGAGCCATGTCGAAGCAAGCGGTCGTTGGAATCTTGGCGCATGTCGATGCCGGCAAGACCACGCTGGCCGAGGCCATGCTGTTTAACGCGGGCCGCATTCGCAAGCGCGGCCGCGTTGACGATGGCGACTCGCATCTGGATACGAACGAGATTGAGCGTGAGCGCGGTATCACGATCTTCTCGTCGCAGGCCGTACTCGACCATGGCGATACCCACGTCATGCTCGTGGATGCACCGGGGCATGTCGATTTTTCGGCCGAGGCGGAGCGCACATTGCGCGCGCTGGACTACGCGATTTTAGTTGTGGGCGCCAACGACGGCGTGCAGGGGCACACCGAAACCCTGTGGCGCCTGCTTGCACGCTATGACATCCCGACGTTCATCTATATCAACAAAATCGATTTGGAGAATCCCGGCCGCGATGTTTTGCTGGCACAACTTGGGCAACGTCTTTCCGAGGGCTGCCTGGATGCCAGCGAACTGCTGGCGGGCGGCTCCGTTCAGGAGGACGCTGCTGCGTTGGACGAGGCGGCGCTCGAGGAGTTTCTTGAGGCGGGTGAGCTTTCTGTCGCAATGCTGTCACGCATGGTTGCCGAGCGCAAATTGTTTCCCTGCTTTGCGGGATCGGCGCTCAAGGACCAGGGTGTGGCAGAGCTGCTCGACGGCATATGTGCTCTGATGCGCGAGCGAACATGGCCCCAGGAGTTCGCCGCGCGTGTCTACCGCGTGAGTCGTGGAGAGCGTGGCGAGCGTCTTGCCTGGGTCAAGGTGACGGGCGGCATGCTGCATGCCAAGCAGATGATTAGCGGACGTTCCGGTGCCGAGGCATGGGAGCAGAAGGTCGATCAGGTGCGCATCTATAACGGCGAGAAGTATGAGCTTGCCCAAGAAGTTGCCGCTGGCGGTATTTGTGCCGTGACGGGTCTTGCGCACGTTCGCCCAGGGGACGCCCTGGGTGCGGAGCCCGCGGGCGATGCGCCTGTCATTGCGCCGGTTCTCACCTATACGGTGCTTCCGGGCGAACACGATGTCCACGCGGTGTTCAAAGCACTGACAGAGTTAGCGGACGAAGATCCTATGCTCGGCGTAAGCTGGAATACGCATCTGGAGCAGATTCACCTGCAGCTGATGGGCGCCGTGCAACTCGAGGTCGTGCAGCGGGTGTTGGCAGATCGTTTTGGCCTTTCGATTGCGTTTGAGCCCGGCGGCATTCTCTATAAGGAGACTATTTCGCAGCCGGTCGAGGGCGTGGGCCACTTTGAGCCGCTGCGCCACTATGCCGAGGTACATCTGCGTTTGGAGCCGTTACCGGCGGGCTCGGGCGTGCAATTTGGCACCGTGACCTCGACTGACGAGCTCGACTTGAACTGGCAGCGTCTGGCGCTCACCAACGCCATGGAGCGCGATCACCTGGGCGTGCTGACTGGCTCGCCCGTCACCGATGTGCGCATTACGCTCACGGGCGGCCGTGCGCATGCCAAACACACCGAGGGCGGCGATTTTCGCCAGGCCACGTACCGCGCGATTCGCCAGGGGTTCATGCAGGCGCGTGAGGCGGGCGCGGCGGTGCTGTTGGAGCCGTGGTACCACTTTGAGCTCGAGGTGCCGGGGGAGTGTGTGGGCCGGGCGCTTTCGGATGCTACGCGTATGGGTGCCGAGTACGAGCCGCCGACGATGGCGGGAGACCGCGCCAAGCTCATGGGCCGCGTGCCGGCATCCGAAGTGCAGGATTACGCGCTGGAGGTGGCTGCCTATACGAGTGGCCGCGGGCATCTGTACCTGGAGTTTGCCGGCCACGCGCCCTGTCATGATGCTGAGCGCGTAATTGAGGCGGCCGCCTATAAGCCCGAGGCCGATCTGCCCAATACGCCCGACTCGGTCTTCTGCTCTCATGGCGCCGGCTACACCGTCAAGTGGCACGACGTCCCCGCCACGGCGCACGTAAAGGTCGATCCCGCCACCTTTCGCCCCTGGCGAGCAGCAGACGCCGAGTTTTTCGGCCACATGTGACAAAGGGACAGTTCCTTTGTCACATGCTATTGGTATAACTCGGTACAAGTTGGTATAACTATTGCCAAGGTTTGCCAATCCGAGGAGGCCGACATGAATCCAAATCCCTTTAAGCCCACGGCTGGCAAGCGGCCTCCGATACTCATCGGTCGCGAGTCGGTCATCGAAGATTTCGAGGAAGGGCTCGATAACGGCGCCGGAGCGCCGGGCAGGCTCATACTCATTACGGGAAACCGCGGTTGCGGCAAGACGGTTCTCCTGCGGGAGCTGCAACGTCTAGCCAATGAGCGCGGATGGGCGGTTGTCTCCGATTCCGCTTCGCTTGGCTTATGCGACCGCTTGGCCGATGCACTTCGCTCGAATAAACCCGTTGTGACGTCAATGGAACTCAGTCCATCATTCGGGCGCATGTCGGTCGAGGCGGCGCGTGCAAAGGGTGAAACGCTGCGCGGGCTGGTCAACGAGCGCCTTAAGAAGCTCGATCCAGGCAAAGGCATGCTGTTTGCGATTGACGAGGCACAATCGGCGTCTATCGAGGAGCTGGCGGCCCTTGCCGTTCTCTATCAGCAGGTGCTCGGAGACCAGGATGCCACGGGCTTGTCCGATAGCGACCAGCGCGGTCTTGCGCTGGTGTTTGCCGGCTTACCCAGTATGGTTGACGATCTGCTCGAAGAGCCGAGCGTGACGTTTTTGCGGCGTGCCCAGCAGCGTACGCTGGGGGCGATTTCTTTGCCCAAGGTGCGCGATTCATATATCCAGACGGTCAAAAACGCTGGTCTTTACGTTGACGCGGGGACGGCGGATCTTGCGGCACACAAGAGCATGGGGCATCCCTATATGGTTCAGCTGGTGGGCTATTACATGTGGCGCTCTGCTGTCCGGCGTGGCTCGCAAGTCATCGAAAGGCACGATGTCGAGGATGGCCATGCGGATGCCGTCTCCGAGTTCTACGAAGCGGTTGACGCGCCTCTATATTACGGGCTGCGCAGTCCACAGCGCCTTTTTATCGAGGCCATGGCGGTTGACGAGGGCAAACCGACTCGCATGGCGGATATCATTGAGCGCTGCGATCGCACCCAGAGCTGGGCGAGCAAATATCGCGCAAGCCTGATTCGCGAGCGTGTCATCGAGGCTGCCGGATACGGCCTCGTCCGATTTACCGTGCCCATGCTGGGCGCGTACGTTCGCGATCGAGTTTTATGGCATGAGTAGGGTGATAAAGGTGACGGAACAGAAGATGAGCCCGCAGGCTATCAAGGTGCGTGGCGCGCGCGTACACAACCTCAAGGACATCGATATCGATATCCCGCTGGGAAAGCTCGTAGGCATTGCCGGCGTGTCGGGTTCGGGCAAGAGTTCGCTGGCGTTGGGCGTCCTCTATGCCGAGGGCTCGCGTCGTTACCTGGAGGCGCTCAGCACCTATACTCGTCGTCGCCTGACGCAGGCTGAGCATGCCCAGGTAGACGAGGTGCTGCATGTGCCGGCGGCGCTCGCGTTGCATCAACGCCCCAGCGTGCCAGGTGTGCGCTCGACCTTTGGCACCATGACCGAGCTCAACAATAGCCTGCGTCTGCTCTTTAGCCGTTGCGCCCATCACGTGTGCCCGCACTGCGGGGCGCGCGTGGAGCCGAGCCTTAACGTTGCCGCTGGCCTGTCGCTCACGTGCCCTGCATGCGGTCGCGAGTTCTACGCGCCGAGCGCCGAGGATTTGGCTTTCAATAGTGGTGGTGCGTGCCCTACCTGCGGCGGCACCGGTGTCATGCGCGAGGTGGACGAGGCGAGTCTGGTGCCCGATGAGTCCAAGACCATCAACGAAGGCGCGGTGCTTCCTTGGGGCACGCTCATGTGGGACCTGATGAAGCAAGTTGCCGGTGAGATGGGCGTGCGCACCGACGTGCCGTTTAACCAGCTCACGCCTCTAGAGCGCGACATCGTGTTCCACGGCCCGGCGGTTAAAAAGCACATTCTCTACGTTCCCAAAAACGGCGAGGGCGCCACGCCGCTCGACTTTACCTATTACAACGCCGTCTATACCGTCGAGAATGCGCTTGCCAAGGTTAAGGACGACAAGGGCCTCAAACGCGTTGCGCGCTTTTTGCGCGAGGGAGCATGCCGCGATTGCGGCGGCACGCGTCTCTCCGAGGCTGCGCGCCAGCCCCAGGTGTGCGGTATCAATCTGGCGCAGGCCGCGGCCATGACGCTTGGCGATGCGGTTGAGTGGGTGCGCGGGGTGCCCGCATCCTTGCCGCCCGAGATGCGGCCCATGGCGACGGATATCTGCGATTCGTTTTTGAGCGTGGCCCGTCGTCTGGTCGACCTGGGTCTCGATTACCTTTCACTCGACCGCGCTGGTGCCACGCTCTCCACGGGTGAGCGCCAGCGCGTTCAGCTCGCCCGCGTGGTGCGCAACCGATCGACGGGCGTGCTCTATGTGCTGGACGAGCCTTCGATCGGCTTACATCCCGCCAATGTCGACGGCTTGGTGGGCGTGATGCGCGATCTGGTGGATGACGGCAACACCGTGGTTGTTGTCGACCACGATACGCGCGTACTGGCGGAAGCCGACTATCTGGTCGAGATGGGCCCCGTTGCCGGAGCAGGCGGCGGCAGTGTAATCGCCGCTGGTACGGTAGACGAGGTCGAGCAATCGCAGGGCAGCCGTATCGCGCCGTTTTTGCGCGCCGAGCTCAAGCGCTTGCGTCCGCAGGTGACTGACGACGAAATGTTCGACCAGGGACATATCCGCATGGCAACCGATGCCATCCATACCGTCAAGCCGCTCGAGGTTGATATCCCGCGCGGCCGCCTTGTCGCGGTAACGGGCGTTTCGGGTTCGGGTAAGACGACGCTCGTGCTCGAGACGCTCATTCCTGCACTTAAGGCGCAGGCAGCTGGCGAGCGCTTGCCGGGGCACGTGCGTTGGGTCGATGCCGAGGGCATTGGCCGCGCAAATCTGATTGACGCTACGCCCATCGGCGCCAACGTACGCTCGACGGTAGCGACCTATGCCGACATTCATGACGAGCTGCGCCGCGCCTTCGCCCGTACGCCCGAGGCTAAGGCAGCCGGCTACAAGGCGGGCGCCTTTAGCTACAACACCGGCGCCTTGCGCTGCCCTACGTGTGACGGCACGGGCTCGATATCGCTCGACGTGCAGTTTTTGCCCGACGTCGAGATCATCTGCCCGGCATGCCGTGGTTCGCGCTACGCCGAGGCCGCCTCGCATATCCATCGCGAGGGCAAGGACGGGAGCTTGCTTACGTTGCCGCAGCTCATGGACATGAGTGTGGACGAGGCCCTCGACGCCACGGTGGGACTCAAGAAAGTCCAGGCGCGCTTGCAGACCTTGCATGACCTAGGCTTGGGCTATCTCACGCTCGGTGAGCCCACGCCGGCGCTCTCGGGCGGCGAGGCACAACGCCTTAAGCTCGCGAGCGAGATGGGCCGCGTGCAGGACGATGCCGTGTTCGTATTCGACGAGCCCACGATCGGACTACATCCGCTCGATGTTCAGGTGTTGCTGAGTGTGTTCGACGGCCTTGTTTCCAAGGGCGCCACGGTTATCGTGATCGAACACGATCTCGACCTTATCCGTAACGCCGATTATGTGATCGACATGGGCCCGGGCGGTGGCGACGCCGGCGGGCAAATCGTCTGCGCCGGCACGCCGGCGGATATCGCTGCCTGTCCCAAGAGCGTTACTGGCCGCTACCTATAGACAATGAGGCAAAGGGACAGTCCCTTTGCCTCATTGATGCCTATTTCACGCACTGAGCGGAGAGATAGTCGCGGAAGAATGGCAATTCAAATGCGACGAGCCCTCGTCCTCGCTCCCCGATGATGCCGGCGTCTATCATGCGGCGTCGGTAGCGGGAGACCTGCTGCGGCGAACGCCTAAGGCGCTCGACAAGGTCAGCGGTGGTGGACTCTTCCTCGTCATCGAGCATGGCGATGAGGAATCGCTTGTCCTCTGCAGTGAGTTCCCGATAGGTTGCCGCGAGGATTCGGTTGTCCATCTCGTCGCGCGCGATTTTGATTCCCAGGTCAAAGTCGCGTGACGAGATCTCCTTCGAATCGCTTGTGAGATCCCAGGCACGGTAGCCTACGAGTTGCAATAGGAAGGGAAAACCAGAGATCGAGCGAACGGCTCTATCGATTCCCTCAGCATCTGCCAAGCGATCGTTTTCCTGGATCGTGCGAATCAAGGCCTCGCGTACGTCATAGTCGGCAATGCGACCCAGATGATATTGTTGGGCGCGGCGAAGGAACGAGACCGTCTTGTGGTTCAGCAACGTCGAGACGTTGTTGGGAAGTCCCGCCATGAGCAGGGCGACGCGTTTCCCATCGGTCACAAAGTGCTGATACGTCGCTGCGAGCTGAATCATCTCGTCGAGTGTCGGGTCCACCTCGTCAACCGTGACGAGCAGACCGGTGCCCGCCTCGTTGAGCTGGTCGATGATGTCGCTCATGCGATAACGCCAGGTTGAGGCATCGTGGACACGATTGACCTCGATGCTGCCGAGCGGTGCAATTCCGAGGCCGGTGACTTCGAAGTGGTTGGACGGGTCGATGAGATGGGCTGCGGCGCGTTTCGCCCCGAACTCGAGTTCCTCAAGCATTCCCGGGAGCGCGGTCGTCTTTACGGCTATCCAGCCGTGGGATTCCGCCCTTGTCGCGAGCGACGACATGAGAGCGGTTTTACCGGTTCCACGCGCGCCTGAGAAGATCGAGGTCAATTCTGGGCGCCTGCGCTGGCTCAAGAAGGCACGGTCCAAATCCCGAATAATCTGTTGTCTGCCAGCGAGATGGGCGGGAACCTCACCAAAACTGGGGGTAAACGGGTTCTCGAGATATTCCACAAGGCTCTCCTTTCACACCGCCGTTTAACTTCATTTTACTTTAGTTAATTCTGATTAAAAGTGAGGCTCTTTATCTAGAGCATCAATTAGGCGTGTGCGCCATCGGCGCGGCGCTTGAATGTGACAAAGGGACAGTTCCTTTGTCACATTCCCGGAAAGCCTGTTTGGCGCAGGGCCTCGTAGAGGACGATGGCGGCGCTGTTGGAGAGGTTGAGTGCGCTGATGCGGTAGTCGTCCGGGTTGACGAAGTTGCCGCAGATATCCTGCCGAAGGATGGCCTCGTGGCTGTCTTCGGTATGTCCGAGCGATTCCTCGTGGGCTTCCCAAGCCTCGGCGTTATCGAGTGAGTCGCAATCGCGCAGCATCGGGATGCGCTCACAGCGCTCGGGCGCCGCGGCAAGCAGTGGCTCGGGAATGCCCGAGCTCTCGCTGCCAAAGACCAAATAATCACCGTCGCGGTAGGTACTTTGCGCATAGGTTCGGCGCGCCTTTTTGGTCAGCAGATGCAGGCGCTCGTCGGCGGAGGAGAGGCCGTTGCACGCAAGGAAATCCTTCCAGCCGGTATAGGTGGTCACGTCCAAGTTTTGCCAGTAGCCCAGGCCGGCGCGACGTATCGTCTTGTCATCGAGCGAAAAGCCCAGCGGCTCCACCAGATGCAGGCGGGTACCGGTGACCACGCAGGTACGGCCGATATTGCCCGTATTGGCCGGAATCTCGGGCGCATACAGCACGATATTGAACATGAATCTCCTTGGCTCAGAATGAAAAACCACCACGAAGGGGACACAGGCACCTTCGTGGTGGTTTGGCGGTTACGTGGGCAGAAAATGCTCGCTTCGATAGCCTAGGCGCGGTGCCAGTCGGTCAGGCAGGCATCGAGCGCGGCGATGAGCGCGTCCTTGTCCATATGACGGCCGATGATGCACAGGCTCGTCATGCGGTCGCCCGTCTCGTCGTCCCAAATCTGCATGATCTCGGGGTTCTCGTCGATAATCTTCTGCTTCTCGCCCTCGGGCGCAGAATCGACAAACAGACCGTTCTCCATCAGGCGCATCTGGTGGCCGGCCTGCTCAAACATGTAGCACATGTCCGGATTGCCGGTCTGCCACAGCGGACCCTTGACGCGGATGACCTCGTCGGGCCACTCCTGCTCAACAAAATCGGTGAACTTCTGCAGGTCGAACGGCTTGCGGCGCGAGTACACAAAGGTCTCGATGTCGTATTCGAGCACCTCGGGGTCATCGTGCTCCTCGGGATGCTCCATGGCCTCGATCCAAGCGGCGGAGTTGTAGGCGCGCATAAAGTCGAAGCGGTCGGTATCGAGCAGCTCCTCCATGGGGACCTCGCCGTTTTGAGCCTCGACAATCACGGCGTCCTTCTGCAGGCTGCGCACGATGGCTTTGAGCTCGGCAATCTGCTCGGGGGTGACGGTGTCAGTCTTATTAAGAATCAGCGTGGAGCAAAACTCGATCTGCTGGATGAGCAGGCTCTCGATGTCGTCCTCGTCGATATCCTCGGCTAGCAGGTCGCGACCGCCGTTGAACTCGTCGTACATGCGGGCGCAGTCGACCACGGCCACGATGTTGTCGAGCGCGAGCTTGGGCTCGCCGCCCACCTTGGCCTCGTCGCAGAAGCTCGAGATGGTGTAGGCGATGGGGATGGGCTCGCAAATACCCGAGGCCTCGATGATGATGTAGTCGAACTTGCCCGAATCGGCGATGCCCTGCAGCTGGTTGGCCAGATCGTCCGAAAGCGTGCAGCAGATGCAGCCGTTGGTGAGCGGGATAAGGTCGTCGGTCTCGGAAAGGCCGCCGTCGGCGATGAGGCTGGCGTCGACGTTGATCTCGCCGATATCGTTGACGATCACGGCGGCGCGGATGCCGCCGTCGTTGGCGAGGATGTGGTTGAGCAGCGTGGTCTTGCCGGCACCGAGGTATCCGGTAAGCATGATGATCTTCACGGGTTTGTTGGGCATGTGCCCTCCTTTGTTAGACATGGCTTACAGTTGAATCTTATGCCAAACGCCTGCTCTTATACCCACGCGCCGACAAATAACACAGGCTACTCCCAGGCTCCCCACACGTCGGGACAATAACCGACGGTGGCCTTTTTGCCGTTGCGCACGATGGGCTCGGCCAGAACCTGCTGGTTCTCGAGCAGCTTATCAAAGCGCTGGCTGGGGGTGAGGTGCTGGATGAGTGCGAGCGTCTCCTCGTCCTTGGCTTTGGGGTTGAGCAGCTTGTCGATGCCGCCGACCGCCTGCATCACGCTCGTGAGCTCGCCCTTGCTCATCTCTTTTTCCTTAAGGTCAATAAACTGCACCTTAATGCGGCGCTCCTTAAAATAGCGCTGGGCCTTCTTGGTATCGAAGGACTTCTTAGTCCCGAAAATTTGAATATTCATATCTATGTTCCGCCGTTCTACCTGATGAAGTTGGTCCTAGCGCGATCGGCCTGGGGCGCTTCGATGCCGGCGGCCTTTCCCGCCTCGATGCAACGCAGGAGCCAGGCCATGTTTTTGCCGATGTTTCGCATGGTGGCAAGGCCCTCGGCGTCCTGGGCGGCCTCGCCCGGCATGGCACCAAAGACGTTGTTCCAGTAGGTGGATGCTACCACGGGCATCTGGTTGATGGTGAAGTACTTGTTGAGCACATCGAACGTGGTCGACGTGCCGCCGCGACGGGCAACGGCGACAGCGGCGCCCGGCTTGTGCGCAAAGGCCTTGCTGCCGGCATAGAATGCGCGGTCGAGAGCCGAGAGGATGCGTCCGCTGGGGTGCGCGTAGTAGACGGGCGAGCCAAAGACAAAGCCGTCTGCCTGCTCGGCGGCGGCAATCAGCTTGTTGACCACGTCGTCGTCAAAGGTGCAGCGGCAATCGAGTTTGCCACACTGGCCGCAACCGATGCAATCGCGAATAGGCTTGGCGCCCAGCTGAAACATCTCGGTATCGATGCCCTCGACGTTGAGCTGCTCGGCGACCTCGGCGAGTGCGCGGGCCGTGTTGCCGTTTGCCTTGGGGCTGCCATTGACCAAAAGAACCTTCATCACAAACTCCCTCTGCTGTCGGTGACTTCTGCAGAGGATTATCGCACGAGCGGGCAGATGGCGTGGGGCACGATGCCGGCCCCGAGGGCCCACGGCAGGCACGCTCACCAGGTACGAGCGGGATACGGTCCAGAGGATGTTGGAGTGCGGGGCCTCGTGCGAGCAGATTGTAAGGGGTCTGGGCGGGTCGCCCTCGATGGCGAGCTTTGAGGCCTTGGAAGGCGGGCTGCTGCGGCGGCTATGGTTTATACTAAGGCGGTTGCTATCGAGTAATTCATACTTGGTTTGATTCGATTGTGAATGCGTAACTAGGATGGAAAGCAAAGGAAACTCTATGGAAACAGAGGATGCTGTTTGCTTGATGACTTCGATTGCCTTGATTGTCCTTTCAATCCAATACCGAAGAGGAAGATGGCTCTGCTCAATTGCTGGATATGATGTCACAAAAAGGGAGAGCGAGATTGATATACGCCCTTACGCAAAGCTGATTTCTTCTGTGACGTTATGGATGGGGCTGCTGTTTTTCTTGTGGGCGGTAGAGGGCTGGGTACGCGATTGGAATACCAGCGTTTTTGAAGTTTTGGTTCTACTTCTGTTCAGCTTGGCCTCTTTGTCGTTCGTGCGGCTCGTTAGGTTTGTGTTTATGAGGCGATAGCCAGCGGAAATGGCTGGACGACAAAATGGACCAATGCAGCCAATTGTCAATAGAATTTGATAGGCTTTGCTTAACAGATTTACTCGAGGGCATATCCGTGGCGGGGGATAGGTTCTATCTTGTTGAGCACTTATTTGCATCAGGCAAAGTAAACCAAGAATATCGCGGACTAGTGAGGCTTCTGTATCTTGGAGAGTCTGTAGCGCAAGCTGAAATGAAGCCATTTATTGAGCTGATTAAACTATTAGTGGACGCTGGCATCGTTGTTTTAGAGGACGGGATTGTCCACTCAGCGGGTCTGGTTTTAAATCGATATAGAGGTGTCTGGATTGTCGCGGATGCTCCGCAGCCAAACCCTAAAAGATATTTCGGCCCAGATTCATTAGGACTTGCCAGGCGGCTATCTCCTCAGCTCGGGAAGAAGGGGCTTGATTTGTGTGCGGGCTCTGGGATTCAGTCGCTGATCATGGCAGCGGGTGGCATGACGGTTACATCGGTGGAGATAAACGCCGAAACTTGTGTAACTAACATGCTTAATTCCAAGTTGAATGGTCTGGACGGTGCGATAAAAACGGTTCAAGGGAATTTGTATGAGAAGCTCGAACCTGATAGTAAATACGACTATATTGTTGCAAATCCTCCGCTGGTCCCCATTCCCAATGGACTTGAATATCCTTTTGTCGGAGATGGGGGATTTGATGGATGCCGAGTTAGCAACGAGATTATCGAAAAGCTCCCTGATTATTTAAGCGATGATGGTACCGCGCTGATGGTGGGAATGATGGCTTGTGCTGATAAGGACAGTCTGGATGCAGTCTCAATAGTGCAAGACATAATGAGCAGCGAGTTGTCGGGAACGATGTCTTTGCTGGGATATGACGAGGTCTATCCATGCTCTTCGTTTGTTGAGGGTGTTGCATGGAGTGCGTATTTGGCTAATCCAACAAGGTGGACATCAGTAGATGAGGCAATTGATGATGTTTACGAACTCTATCGAAATGACCACACTGCAGGCGTTTATTACTATGTGTTACGGCTGCGAAAGGACAGTTCTTTGGATAGAGGGTTGAATATAATTGACAACTCAAATAAAAGGCCCTGTTCAGAGGCGTGGTTGATATAATGATGCAATTCAAATGGCGAAGAGACGAGTGCGCGTTGTTCTGGCATGTGGTCAAAACAACGATGTCATGCCGCGGTGCAAAGATGCTGATGGTCATGGTTCTGGTGAGCTATGCTCTGACATCGCTGTCACCGTATTTGAACGGACAGTTTGTTGATATGCTCGTTTACGGTCAGGACATGCATTCAATTTATATTTT
>DXLP01000007.1 GCA_019414645.1 Collinsella sp. | reverse complement strand
CTTTTTTGTTGCGTGAATAAGCTCGACGGGTAAAGGAAAACCCCACAGCCCAAATTGAACTGCCTCCCATTTCTTGGACATGAGAAATGGGAGGCTTTTTATGCGTGTCGACTTGAGGGTGAAGCACGACATCGAGGCCAGGAAGGCGGCGATCGGGCTCTTCGAGCGAGGCCACGGCTCCGAGTCGGCGGCGAAGGCGCTGTCGGTCCCGCGCGACACCGTGAGACAATGGCTCTACGTATACCGGTCGTTCGGAAGCGAGGTGCTGCTATCCATGGACGGCAAGCAGGCCAGGTACACATACGAGCAGAAGGTCGCCGCCGCCTCGGCCGTGGTCGACGGCGGCATGAGCAAGCGGGACGCCATGGAGGCGTTCGGGGTCATGTCCTTGGCGCCGCTCAAGAGATGGTGCGCGCTCTACCGCGAGGGCGGCGCCGAGGCGCTCAGGCCCAGGCCCAAGGGCCGGCCGAGCGGTTCCAAGGCGAGGCCGCGGACCCGCGAGGAGGAGCTCGAGGAGCGCTGCCGAAGGCTCGAGACCGAGGTGGCCTACCTAAAAAAATTGCGTGCCCTGGTCGGGAGGGACGGGCTCTGACCAGGGCGAAGGTCGAGGCCGTGAGGGTCCTGCGCGAAGAGGGGCACGGGCTGGGGCGCCTGCTGGAGTGCGCCGGCATGGCCCGGTCCAGCTACTACTACGCGCTGTCGCACCCGAAGGCTCCCACCAGGCCCGAGCTCTGGGAGGCCGCCGCCGAGATATTCTCGCGCACGGCCAACGGGTGCGGCCACAGGCAGATCGCCATGTGCCTGCGCGCCGAGCGGGGCGCGCGCATAGCCTACAAGACCGTGCTGAAGATGATGCGCGAGATGGGCATCAGCTGCGGGATTCGCCGCGAGACCGACTACCACAGGTACAACTCGTACAGGGGCAAGGTCGGAAAGACCTTCGAGAACGTCATCGGGCGCGACTTCGCCGCCGACGGGCCGTGGGAGAAGATGGGCACCGACGTCACCGAGTTCAAGCAGCCCTGGGGCAAGGCCTACTTCGCGCCGGTCTACGACTTCGGCAGCAAGGAGATCGTCGCCTGGTCCACGTCGCTGCACCCCAACATGGCTCAGCAGCACGAGCTGCTCGACCAGCTCGTGTCCAGGAAGCCCAAGGGCTCCAGGCCGATCCTGCACTCGGACATGGGCTGGCAGTACCAGCAGGCCGGTTGGTGCAGGCGGTTGGAGGAGGCCGGCGTGGTGCAGAGCATGTCCCGGAAGGGCAACTGCATCGACAACGGCGCGACGGAGCAGGTGTTCGGCCACATCAAGGACGAGTTCTTCCGCGGAAGGACGTGGCCGGACTTCGAGTCCTTCAAGGCGGACCTCGACGACTTCGTGGTCCATTGGAACACGAGGAGGCGCCAGGTTAAACTGAAGGGACTGACCCCGGAGGAGTTCCGGAGACAGTCCCTTGCGGCGTAGTTCTTATTTAAGCCGTCCAAGTTTTGGGGTGCAGTTCATCGTGCGGCGGGGGTTTCTTGCGTCCTGCGGAGTGTTCTGAAAAGTAACACCAGGGCGGGCCCTACGTTAACTCGGCAAGGGGAGTGCGATTCCCTGATCGCTCGCTTAATCTGATAGGGAATTGTGTGAGGCCGGAGCCTTGGCTCCGGCCTCCCCATATAAGGGCTCGGCAAAGCAGAGCCACTAAATTTGCATCAGCCCTCAAAACATGTTTGAGAACGGTGCCTGGAGTACGTGCCCCTAGGGCAGGAATGAGGTTGCTTTCCAACGCATTCCGCAGGGGGCGGCATTATTTTGTAGCGCGAAGCGCGGATCAAAATAATGCCGCATGCCCGAGGACGCGTTGGAAAGCAACCTCATTCCTGCCCGAACAGGTCAGTCTACCTGCGCATTTACAAATTCGTAAACTTTTTTCAAAAAAGTGCTTGCGCAGTTCTCGAAACATAGGTTATTATCTTCCTCGTTGAACGCGCGGGTTCAACAAAGCGAACCGCGAATCAACAACATAGCATGTCGGAGTGGCGGAATTGGCAGACGCGCTAGCTTGAGGTGCTAGTGACCGCTTTTTGGTCATGCGGGTTCAAGTCCCGCCTCCGACACCATCGCATTTGAGAAGCCTCTTCGGAGGCTTTTTTGTTACCGATAGACGGTGAGGTTCACGATGGAAACGCTTGAGCGCAATGAGTGGGCGGACGTTGCCCAATTGGTCGAGATCACGAGCGATGCTGTCATTATCTGCGAGCTCGACGGAACCATTTTGCATGTAAATAATCGCTTGCTCGACTTGATGTGCGAGGAGCGTTCCGATGTGATCAACGGGGACGTTAAAGACCTCTTGTACTCGTCGGCTTTTGAACGCGCGACAGAGCATCGGCTTCCTTTTGAGACCAATGGAACAAAGAGCGAGTTGATGCTCAAGTTAAGTGACGGATCGTTTATTCCCGTCCTGGTTTGTGCCGGCTCGGTTACGCCGCCTCGAATCTTTGGCCGCCGTGCGCCGCGCGTTCTGGTGGCACTCCATAGCATCGAAGAACAGTATTCGCACGACCGTCAGCTCAAGCGTGCGCTTTCGGAGCTTAGAGTGGCGAATAAGCGTCTCTCGGGTACATTGTCGGTCATTATGAGCACGGTGGGCTCCGATGAGCTGCCCAGTTTGTTAGATATCGTTTTGAACCAGCTTGTAGGAACGCTCGATGCTTCGGGTGCCGCTATCTATTTTTCTGAGAGCGGCGGTTTTAAGCTTCGCGGTGTCTCCAAGGAGCTGCACGACAGCTACCTGCCCGAGTTTTTGCCGTATGGCGCTGGCATTCCGACGTATGTTCTTCGCGAGTCGCGTGCCTGTCGCTTGTCGATTCAACAGGACCTTGAGGGTGATAGGGCTGCCTCCGGTATGTTCATGGACCTGGACAATCGTTCTAAGCACCTGTTGCGCGTGCAGGATATGCCTCCGTACCGCAGCGAGATCTGTCTTCCCGTTTTTTACGGTACGCAGATCCTTGGCGTGCTGGAAGTTGGTTGGAAGCGCCCTCAGGCACCGCTCGCCTATGACGTTAATGTACTCGAGGTCATTTGCGATTACCTGTCTATCCAGCTGGTCGGCATGGCATCGAGCCTTCGCTCTCGTCGCACGGCCGAGCTTGGCCGCTCGCTCAATGTCTTACGTGATGAGTTGTTTACCTTTCTAGACGATTCCGCCGCGGCTACCCAGGCTATATCGTCCGAGATTTGCAATATGCTCAACTGTCATTTTTGCCCTGTTGAGTATGACGCCAGTCTGGGCTCCTATGTCATAGATTTTGAAGGCGGCAGTCGCGTTGCTTTGCCGGACGATCCCGAGAAACTTTTCTTTTCCACGACGGCGCCAGCGGCACGTTTGGGGGTTGGCTCTGATGGCTTTGAGGCGTCTGTTTTGGGCGGCACGAGTGCCGAGGATCTTAAACACGTCCGTATAACTCGCGTTGACGAATCGATGCCTATGGGAGGCTGGCTTAGGGCGCATGGTCTGCCTTGCCAGGGTCTCTACGTCGACACCGGCATCGAGGCGGGGCGCCCGCGCTCTGAGGGTGATGGCAAACACAGCAACGACGCGATCGTTCCTGCTTCTGTTGCGAAAGGCCCGACGACGCGCGCGCTTCTGCTTCGTGACGGTAGTCAAGAGCCGATTGATGACCTTGAATATGACTACTTGGTGCACTTGGCGCATGACTTTGAACTGATCTACGAGGGCGAATCTCAAAAGCGCGAGGAGCGCCATATCGCTCAGACCCTCCAGATTGGCATGAGAAATTCGCTTGGTGACGTTCCGGGTATCGCGACCGATTCGGTATACCTTTCGGCAACGAATTCGGCGTTGGTTGGCGGCGACTTCTATACTCTTGTCCGTCTTCCCGACGATTGCGCCGTTATGATTTTGGGCGATGTATCCGGCAAAGGAATCGAGGCGGCGTCGATGTCAGCGCTCGTCAAGACGGCGCTGACGGCCTATGCCTGGGAGGGTGCTGGGCCCGCCCGTATGGCCCGCTCGCTCAATAGCATGCTCATGGGCTTTTCGAGGGTCGAGACGTTCGTGACGGCGTTTATCGCCAAGATTGATCTTAAAGCGGGTCGCGCTACCTACTGCTCTGCGGGACATCCTCCCACTATGGTCATTAGACCGTCGTCGACGCCGCTTGGCGGCGGAGAAACCCGAGGGGGAGAAGTGGAGCTCCTTGGGTGCCAATCGGGCGTGATCGGTGCCTTTGAGAGCATGGTGTACGAGACAGGCGTGTTTACGTTCGCTCCTGGTGACATGCTATTCATGTATACCGACGGAGCAATCGAAGCACGTGATCGCTCGGGTGCTTTCTTTGGCGAGCAGCGCCTTCGTGACCTTTTGCTCTCTGTCTCGGGTGAGGGTGTATCGGGAATCTGCGGTAAGGTCTTGGGAGAGCTTGACCGCTTTACCGAGTCGGCGCTGGACGATGACATTGCGCTGGTTTCCCTTGAGTTTTTACGGGGTCGATCGTAGACCGCGATACTTGACGGGCAAAATCTGCGCAGCTGCAGATATGTATGCATCGAGCGAGCTCTTTTGGGGAACCATGGTCGTATGAATGAGTGGAATGACATAGCGGTTTTGACGCCACCGGGTGATGTCGACATCGCCTCGGTGTCCGTGCTGCGCCGACGGTTGGATAATCTGATCGACCGGGGCGTGCGTCGCGTTGTCATCAATTGCCAGGCCGTGGGCTTTATCGACTCGACGGGTTTGGCGTTTTTGCTTACACGTGCCAGAGAGCTCATGAGGCGAGAGGGCCTGCTTTCGCTCGTTAACGCCTCCGATGAGGTCATTCGCTTTTTGGAGATTGCCCGACTTGTCGACATCCTTCATGTTGCGGGTCCGGCGCGTGAGTCGATTCCCGCTATTCCGGTGGGAGAGTTGCCACGATGGAGCAAGAGCGTCGAGGTCCGACAGGGTATCGAGAATCTTCCATACTATCGACATCGCATCGCCGAACTCCTTGAATCGCTTCCGTTGCGCCGCGACGAGCGCTACGATGTCGCGTTGGCGTCGGGGGAGGCGCTGGGTAATGCCTATGACCATGCGGGCGGTATCGGGTGCGTCCTGACGGTTCAGGCCTATGGCGATCGCGTCGTGGTTGAGGTGCTTGATCGGGGTGCCGGCTATTCTATCGATGGAGCGAGCGAACCGGTCGCATCTGAGGAACGCGGCCGTGGTATCAAGCTTATGCGTATGCTTGTCGATAACGTGGAGGTTGCTCGTCGCACAGACGGCACCGGCACGCGCGTGCAGATGGTGAAGCTATTTAGCGGAGCACTGGAATCGCGTGCCTAGCCAATCGCTTTAGCGCGTTTAGCCACCAAGAACACGCGGCCGGCAACTTTTTTGAAAAAAGTACTTGCGTCTTTTGGATAACTCGCGTAAATTAATAACCCGCAAGCGGACATGGCTCAGTTGGTAGAGCACAACCTTGCCAAGGTTGGGGTCGCGGGTTCGAGCCCCGTTGTCCGCTCCATTGCATTTCCGGACCGTTTAGGCGGTCCTTTTTCGGCGAAGTGGCCAAGTGGTAAGGCAGAGGCCTGCAAAGCCTTTACCCCCGGTTCGAATCCGGGCTTCGCCTCCAGGCAACATCCGGGCGCTCCGGCGCCCGTTTTGTTTTACATATGCGGACATGGCTCAGTTGGTAGAGCACAACCTTGCCAAGGTTGGGGTCGCGGGTTCGAGCCCCGTTGTCCGCTCCAACTATCTTACGCGGTTCTAACGAACCGCGTTTTTTGTTGACGCTGCGCGAGCCCCGGGCACCCCATCTTGCCCCCTCAATCGTCGGTCGCGTACATAAAGTACGCTTCCCTCCTCTTTCGCGGCAACCTGGGGCACCCGGAGCCCGCTCGCTGTTGTGGCCGGGGGAGTGAGTCTTCCGTTCTTTTCACTAATCGATCGATTCGTCCCAGGAGGCTCGAGCCCGAGAGGGAGCGAGCGTTTTGGGGTGTGGCTGTGGCGTTGTTTGCCTCGAATGACAGCTTTGGGCGTATCATCGTGGGCATCTCGCAAAACCTCGTTGCAAGGGAGGCTCACCCCATGGCTGCAGAAAAGTCCTCTTCGCGCTCATGGATGTCCGATGCCGCGATCTATCAGATCTACCCGCGTTCGTTTAAGGATTCGACCGGTTCGGGTCTGGGCGATATCGCGGGCATTACCCAGCAGATGGACTATCTTGAGCGGCTGGGCATCGAGGCCATCTGGCTGAGCCCGTTTTACCCTTCGCCTCTTGTCGATGGCGGCTATGATGTGGCGGACTACTGCGATGTCGACCCACGTCTCGGCTCGCTTGACGACTTCGATGACATGATCGCTGCGGCTCACGCGCGCGGCATCAAGGTCATCGTCGATATCGTGCCCAACCATTCATCCAACCAGCACCCCTGGTTCAAAGCCGCTCTTGCCGCCGGCCCCGGATCGCCCGAGCGCGCCCGTTATATCTTTCGCGATGGTCGCGGCGAGCATGGCGAGCTGCCTCCCACCAATTGGAATGCCAACTTTGGCGGCCCCGCCTGGACGCGTGTTGCGGACGGTCAATGGTATCTGCACATGTTTACGCCCGAGCAGCCGGACTTTGACTGGTCATGCCCCGAGGTTCACGCGTTCTTTTGCGACGTCCTGGCGTTTTGGAGCGATCGAGGCGTCGATGGCTTTCGCATCGATGTGGCGCACGGTCTCGCCAAGGATCTCGACCGCGATGACCTCGACCGGTGGCATCTCGCCGAGGGCGATGACATGGTTGACGACGGCGCCCATCCGCTGTGGGACCGCAACGAGGTCCACGAGATCTATCGCGAGTGGCGCCGCGTGTTCGACCGCTATAATCCGCCGCGCAGCGCCGTTGCCGAGGCGTGGGTGCTGCCTGAGCGCCAGTATCTCTATGCGCGTCCCAGCGAGCTTGGCCAGACATTCAACTTTGAGTTTGCCAAGGCCACTTGGACCTATGATGACATGCACGCTGCAATCGAGGAGGGCTTGAAGGCAGCTATCGAATCCGATTCCGCCTCGACCTGGGTACTCTCCAACCACGACGTGCCGCGCGTGGCGACGCGCTATGCCCTGCCGCAAATCAAGGCGACGCGCTACCACCAGATTGCGCTCGACTGGCTCTTACGCGACGGGTCGTCTTATGACGAGGACCGCGAACTCGGCGAGCGCCGCGCGCGGGCGGCTCTTTTGCTTGAACTGGCGCTTCCGGGCTCGGCATACGTGTATCAGGGTGAGGAGCTCGGTCTTTTTGAGGTGGCTGATATCCCGTGGACTGCACTCGAAGATCCCAGTGCAACCAATACGCGCGGACCGAAGCGCGAGAAGGGGCGCGACGGCTGTCGTGTGCCCCTGCCGTGGGTAGCGGCGGACGATCCCGCGCAGGGCGGATCGTTTGGGTTTTCGCCGGCGGACGCTGATGCGGCGCCCCATCTGCCGCAGCCTGCATGGTTTTCCGATTATGCTGCCGATAGGGAAGAAACGGACCCGACATCGATGCTTGCGCTCTATCGTGACGCCCTCTGGCTGCGGCGCAAGCTGCGCGGGTGCGCCAACGATCTTGCGTGGCTCGATCTTGACGGGCGCACCGGTCTTGCGGATGGTGCCGAGGGCGCTGAGGGCGGCGTCATCGCCTATCGCCGCGATAACGGCTGGGCGTGCGTGACGAACTTCGGTGCAGCACCCGTGGAGCTGCCGGCGGGCAGGGTCCTGCTCACCTCATCAGCGCTTGCAGACGGCAGACTCGCGCAGGACAGCTCTGCCTGGATCATGCTCGGTGAGATGTAAGGGCCTCTTGCGGCGAGTTTGCGTTTGCCTGCGCCTTCCGTGGTGGCTGATGTCTTCGCGAGGTTCGCGAGGGCGTCGCAAAACTTTTCAAAAAAAGTTCTTGCATAGGATGCGGGCATCACGTAAAATTAATCATCGTAAGCGGACATGGCTCAGTTGGTAGAGCACAACCTTGCCAAGGTTGGGGTCGCGGGTTCGAGCCCCGTTGTCCGCTCCATTTGGGCGTTTAGCTCAGGGGGAGAGCGCTTCCCTGACACGGAAGAGGTCAGAAGTTCAAATCTTCTAACGCCCACCAAATGTTCGCAGCTCAGAGGCTATGTCCTCTGGGCTGTTTTGTTTTTTGTCACCAAGCGCGCCGCCAAATAAGTCATCAAATATTGATCCAAGGTCCGTACGCGATGGTCTTTGTATCCCGTAGGGGTGCCGGCAGATTGCATGTGTCCTGGCCCATCATGACCGCAACATGTTGGTCAAGGACAATCTTTTGGATTCTTTTGGCGCGAGCAGCTTGGTTTTGGTGCTATTTGGCGGCGGCACGGTTGAGGGGGTTTCAAAACTGCTGTGCAGGTAGTTGGGTTGATAACGTTTTAGCAGTCTGCCAAGAGGCCTTCATTTATAATGCGTCTGCAAATTGACCAATTGCTTTGACCTGCTGAAACACTATATGTTGTGTTTGACCTAAAAAAAGAATACAGGATATAGATGCCTCTTTGTCGTATGATAGATGGCGGACAGAGAACGAGAACCTTATTCGCCCCATTATTTGGATGGATCTTTGAGCCCCTTGATTGGCTGCGAGGATTGTCCGCATGAGGGCCTATGGTTATCGAAAACACAGATTGCGCGACGGCGCCGCAAGACAGGGTAAGCCCTGCCGGGCATCGTTTGGCTCTGAAGCGCAATGAGGCTACGATGCGAAAGAGGCAAGAGGATGAAGATCATCAAGCGCAGCGGCACCGAGGTTACCTTTGACATCGATAAGATCGTCAATGCGATCCGCGCCGCAAACTTGGAGGTCGAGGAAGGCTCTCGCCTTACCGACCGCCAGGTGATCTATGCGGCACAAAACGTCGCCGAGGCATGTGAGAAGGCCGGCCACACCGTATCGGTCGAGGAGATCCAGGATCTGGTCGAGGACGAGATTATGCGTCTCGACTGCTACGAGGTCGCTCGCCACTACATCATCTACCGCTATGTTCAGAGCCTGAAGCGCCAAAAGAACACGACCGATGACAAGATTCTGTCGCTGATTGAGTGCAATAACGAAGAGGTCAAGCAGGAGAACTCCAACAAGAATCCGACCGTCAACTCCGTTCAGCGTGACTACATGGCCGGCGAGATCTCCAAGGATCTGACCCAGCGCGTGCTGCTGCCCCAGGAGATCGTGGATGCGCACAACGAGGGCCTGATTCACTTCCATGATTCGGATTACTTTGCCCAGCACATGCATAACTGCGACCTGGTGAACCTGGAGGACATGCTCCAGAACGGTACTGTTATCTCGGGCACGCTGATTGAGAAGCCGCATAGCTTCTCGACTGCCTGCAACATTGCGACGCAGATCATCGCCCAGGTTGCTTCCTCCCAGTACGGCGGCCAGTCGATTTCGCTGACCCATCTTGCCCCGTTCGTCGAGGTGAGCCGCCAGAAGATTCGCGGCGAGGTTGCCCGCGAGCTTGAGGAGCTCGGTGTTTCCGCTCCCGCAGAGAAGGTGCGTGAGGTCGTAGAGGACCGTCTGCGTGATGAGATCCGTCGCGGTGTCCAGACGATTCAGTATCAGGTCGTGACCCTTATGACCACCAACGGCCAGGCACCATTCGTGACGGTCTTCATGTACCTCAACGAGGCCCGCTCGGTCCAGGAGAAGCACGATCTTGCCATGATCGTGGAGGAGACGCTTCGCCAGCGCTATGAGGGCGTTAAGAACGAGGCGGGCGTGTGGATCACCCCGGCGTTCCCCAAGCTTATCTATGTGCTCGAGGACGATAACGTTTACGAGGATTCCCCGTACTTCTATCTGACTCAGCTGGCCGCCAAGTGCACCGCCAAGCGCATGGTGCCCGACTACATCTCCGAGAAGAAGATGCGCGAGCTTAAGCTTTCGAAGGGTGAGACCGCGGGCAATGGCGATTGCTACACCTGCATGGGTTGTCGCAGCTTCCTGACGCCCGACCGCTCGGGCAACGGCTTTAATAACGTTGCAAACGCGCTGAACTATGACCCGAGCAAGCCCAAGTATTACGGTCGCTTTAACCAGGGTGTTGTGACCATTAACCTGCCCGATGTCGCACTGAGCTCGCACCAGGACATGGACAAGTTCTGGAAGATCTTCGACGAGCGCCTTGAGCTGTGTCACCGCGCTCTGCTGTGCCGCCATGAGCGCCTGATGGGCACGCTTTCGGATGCCGCGCCGATTCTTTGGCAGTACGGCGCCCTGGCACGCCTTAAGAAGGGCGAGACGATCGATAAGCTGCTCGTGGGCGGCTATTCCACCATCAGCCTGGGTTACGCCGGTCTGTATGAGTGCGTCAAGTACATGACGGGCCACAGCCACACCGAGAAGGAGGGTACGCCCTTTGCCATGGCAGTTATGCAGCGTATGAACGACAAGTGCGCGGAGTGGAAGGCCGCGAGCGATATCGATTTCTCGCTGTACGGTACGCCGCTGGAGTCGACGACGTACAAGTTCGCCAAGTGCCTGCAGCGCCGTTTTGGCATTATTCCGGGCGTGACGGACAAGGGCTATATCACCAATAGCTACCATGTTCACGTGTCCGAGGAGATCGATGCCTTCGATAAGCTTAAGTTTGAGGGCATGTTCCAGCAGCTTTCGCCGGGCGGCGCCATCTCCTACGTCGAGGTTCCCAACATGCAGGACAACCTTAAGGCTGTCATTCGCGTGATGCAGTACATCTACGACAACATCATGTACGCCGAGCTCAACACCAAGAGCGACTACTGCCAGGTGTGCGGCTACGACGGTGAGATCAAGATTGTCGAGGATGACGGTAAGCTAGTGTGGGAGTGCCCCAATTGCGGCAATCGTGACCAAGAGAAGATGAACGTCGCCCGTCGTACGTGCGGCTACATCGGCACCCAGTTCTGGAACCAGGGTCGAACCGAGGAGATCCGCGACCGCGTGCTGCATCTCTAATACCGCTCCGGGGCTGAGCCGAGAGGGCCGCTTGGGCATTTGCTCGCTATTTCGGACAGTCCTGCGCAAGACGAAGGCCACATTAAGTGGCCTTCTTTGCGTGCGGAACTCATATCGAGCAAAAGCCCAAGCGGCCCTCTCGGCTCAGCCAAGTTGACGTAGCTGAGATGCAGCATGCGGTCTGCTCGCTTCTCGAAGTTCTTAGCGGAAATGAGTTGAGCTGCAATGACGATCTGCTTGCAATGGCGGTTGAGCTGCAGCTGAGTATTTATTGGACCGCGAACCCTATACTCAATGTTCGCTTCGTTCATTGAGTTACCCTTTGCATGAGGCCGGGACATATCGTCCCGCCCGCAGTTTCGCAGGCCGAAGGCCGAGAATGTTTGAGGACGGGATGATATGTCCCGGCCTCCCGGGAGAGTTACCTATGAACTACGCGAACATTAAGTATTTCGATATTGCTGATGGGGAAGGCGTCCGTACTTCTCTGTTTGTGAGTGGGTGCCGTCGTGGGTGCAAGAACTGCTTTAACTCTGTTGCGTGGGACTTTGCTGCGGGTGAGCCGTTCGATCGCGCCGTCGAGGACAAGATTATCGAGAGTCTCGACCATCCCTTTATCGATGGCCTGACGATTCTGGGCGGGGAGCCTATGGAACCCGAGAACCAGGTGGGGCTCGTTGACTTTGTCGAACGCGTGCGTGCGGCCTATCCTGTGGAGTCGGGGAAGACCATTTGGTGCTTTACCGGCGACGTGCTCGAGGAGCTTGCGCCGGGCGGCCGTCATCATACCGAGGTGACGGACCGTATCCTTGCCTGCCTCGACATGTTGGTGGATGGTCCGTTCGTTCAAGACCTGTACGATATCTCGTTGCGTTTTAGGGGCTCGAGTAATCAGCGCGTGATCGACATGAACGCCACGCGCGCTCGTGCTGCGCGTGAGGGCGTTGCGCTTTGCGATGCTGTGGAGCTTTGGCGAGACGATCCGGTCTATTCGACCCATACTATGTAGCTGGCAGAGGCTGCGTGCCGGCGTGGTACCATAGCGCGAACGCGAAATCGAAAAAAGTGAGGCCCAGATGGTCGATCAGGAAAAAGTCGAGACTGCCATTAAGCTGCTGCTTGAAGGTATAGGCGAGGACCCAACTCGTGAGGGCCTGCTGGAGACGCCGGCACGCGTCGCCCGTATGTATGGCGAGATTGCCGGCGGTATGGACCAGAGTGCCGAGGAACACCTGTCCAAAACTTTTGCCGTCGCTTCGAACGATTTGGTTATCGAGCGCGACATTACGTTTTACTCGCTGTGCGAGCACCATCTGCTGCCGTTTTATGGCAAGGCTGCGATCGGTTATATCCCTAACGGTCGCGTGGCGGGTCTGTCTAAGCTTGCTCGCACGGTTGAGGTCTATGCCCGTCGTCTGCAGCTGCAGGAGCAGTTGTGTGCACAGGTTGCCGATGCCCTCATGGAATATCTAGCTCCCCAAGGGGCGATTGTGCTGATGGAAGCCGAGCATATGTGCATGACCATGCGCGGCGTGCAAAAGCCCGGCACCAAGACCGTGACGCTCGCTCGCCGCGGCGTCTTTGAGACCGATCCCGCGCTCGAGGAGCGGTTCTTTAGGATGTTGGGCCGTTAGCATGGGGGCCGTCAACGACTTTACATCGAAGACCGATGAGGGGACGCCGCGTCGCGGCTTTATGGCTTCGGGCCTGACTCCCTTTGGCGCCATGCCTCGCATTGATTACATTTGTGCCAACGGGCTGTTCCGGCGGCATCTGGGCAATATTGCACAGTTGGAATCGGGGCGCATCTTTTGCCGCCACGGTATTGACCATCTGCTTGATGTCGCGCGCATTATGTGGATTAAGAATCTCGAGGAACAGCTCGAATTTGACCGCGAGGTCATCTACGCTACGGCACTTCTTCACGATATCGGCAAAGATGAACAGTATGAATCGGGTATATCCCATGATGTTGCAAGCGAGCGCGTCGCTGATGCGATTCTCGGCGGCATGCCCGATGACGTGGCGTTTGAGCCGGCCGATGCCGCAGCTATTAAGACGGCCATTCTGGGCCATCGAAAGCTGCGCGTGAACAGCCAGCCGCTCGAGCGTCTGCTTTATGCAGCCGACAAAGCGTCGCGCGCCTGCTTTGCATGCCCCGCGCGCAATGCTTGCAACTGGAGCGATGATAAAAAGAACCTGTCGATTCGCGTGTAGTTAGTTTGCGCGGTTGGGGTTCTAAACGAAGGAGACGATCGCGTTGAGTAACAAAAAACTGCCCGAGAATGCAACCAAGACTGAAGGTGCTGAGCTCGCCCGCCGTGGAAGGGGCGAAATATCCACCGCAACGGCGGTGCCTCACGTGAGCTATGATGATCTGCGCCATGCCGATCGTATTGTCATTGACGGCCTTGAGGTTTTTGCCAACCATGGCGTGTATCCCGAGGAGAACGCGCTGGGTCAGAAGTTCATCGTTTCTCTGGTGCTCTATGCCGACCTGCGCGCGGCGGGGGAGCACGATAACCTGGATGCCTCGATTGACTACGGCTCGGTGTGCCACGATGTCGATGGCTATCTGCGCGAGCATACGTTTAAGCTCATCGAGGCGGCAGCCGAGGGGACAGCCCAGATGCTGCTGCGCCGTTATCCCTCGCTGCTTGGTGTGCGCATAAAGCTCGATAAGCCGTGGGCTCCTGTTGGCCTGCCCCTGGCAAGCTGCGGCGTCGAGATCGAGCGCGTGCGCTAACCGGTTCTAATACGACTCTATGGGTGGCTGCTTGAGCCGCTGCGACAGAGCTTTATTGTTGGGACAGTACGTGTCGAGCAGGGCGTGGAATCGCTGATTGTGGCTTGGCTCGAGCAAGTGGACGAGCTCGTGGGCGACAACCATGTCGAGGCATTCGATGGGATAGGCGGCAAGTTCGAGTGCGATGCGAATGGCGCCGGTCTTGGGCGTGCATGATCCCCAGCGCGTTTTCATGCTGCGCACGGAGACGCGGGCCACGGTGACGCCCATTGCGATTTCGTACGCGTGCACCATATCGTACAGCGCCGTGGTGACCTCGGTTGCATAGAGCTGGTCGATACGGGCTTGGAGCTCATCGGACGTTAGGCCGTCGAGGATTGCGTGCCGCTTGGCCTGTGGGCCTTCGTCCGATTCATCGGTACCCATAAAACTTGCGAAGGTGGCCTGTTTGGGTCGCGGTGCGGGTGATGCAAAGTTGTGGTCGAGTGCATCCTGTACCGTGATGGGCTTGCCCCAAAGTGCAATGATGGACGAGGGGCTGAGCGGCTCTCGTGCCGTCGCCTGACGTTGCTCGCGCTGGGCAAGTCGGCTGATAATCCAGGCGCTGTTGCGCTTCACAAACGCTTCGATACGCTCGCGGCTGGCGCCGATCGGTGCGCTGGCGTGGACCTCGCCGCTCGATGTGACGCGTAGGTTGAAGTTCTTGACGCGCTTTTTGGTAACGACGACGGGGATGGTCGTCCCATCCGGTCGGGATGCGGAAATCGTAAACTGCTGCGTCAAAAGCGGTCCTTCAGATCGGGGACGGGCCGGCATGTCGACCGTTCGGCATGCCGGCCCGCTCAAGGGATGTGAAATTAATAACGCTCGAAGAAGGCAAGCGCGTTGTCGCTGCAGAGCTTTTGCATCACGGTCTTGCCAAAATGCTTGGAAAGCATGTTCTGGAACTCGGGCATCTTGCTGGCATCGGAGAGGAAAGCGGGCACCGTGGCGCCGTCCCAGTCGCCGCCGAGCGCGATGACGTCCTCGCCGCCCAGGTCGAGCCAGTGCTCGATATGCGCCGCCAGCTGGTCGAAGGTGACGTCTGCGGCGGTCTTGTCGGTTGCGTCGTTGGAAAGGAACTCGCTGCAGTAGTTGAGGCCGACGATGCCACCCATGTCGCGAATGGTGCGGAACTGGTCGTCGGTAAGGTTGCGTTTGGCGCCGCAAACCGCACGGGAGTTGGAGTGGCTGGCGACGAAGGGACGCGTGGCGCGGGCGGCGACCTCGTCAAAGCACTCATCGTTGAGGTGGGAGACGTCGAGCACCATGCCGGCGTGCTCCATCTGCGTAAGCGCCTCGATGCCGGCGGCGGTGAGGCCGGCGTGGGTGTCGTGGCCGCTCGCGAGCGGTCCCTGCGCGTTCCAGCTGAGTGACGACATAAGCACGCCCAGGCTCTTGAGCACCTCGATCAACGCGGGGTCCTCGGCAAAGAACGTGGCGTTTTCGATGGTGTGGATGCAAGCGACCTTGCCGTCCTTGAGCGCGGGGCGAATGTCTGCGGCGCTGCGCACGTTGACCATACGGTCGTGGTTGAGCATTGCCTGGCCGCTCATATGCGCCATGATCTGCGCCTGGAAGCGCGCGGCGTGGGCGGTGGGAATCTCGTCGGGGACAAACGTGACGAAGCACTGTGCCCACGGCGTGTTGCCGATCTTTGCGAGCGAGATGGCACAGGCGTTACCCTCGATGAGGTCGAAATCTTGCGGATGCGTTTCGTCGCCGGGGAAATAACCGTCGGTGCCGGCGGTAAAGCGCAGGTCGAGATCGAGCGTGGCCCAGCCGATTCGGTCGGCAGTGTCGCAGTGTAGGTCAAATACGGGATATGCCATGGTTCCTCCGGTTGCAGCGTTTCTTTGCAAACTGTCATTGAATTGTATGACTAGGGTATAGTTAGCGCCATATGTTCACGGCGGCCCGCGTTGTGCGCCGCCCTTATCACGGAGGTTACCATGTCCAACCAGGGCAAGAAGGTCAAGACCCATTATCGCGGCACGCTCGATGACGGCACGCAGTTCGATAGCTCCTACGATCGCGGCGAGCCGCTGGAGTTCACCTGCGGCGCCGGTCAGATGATCAAGGGCTTCGACGCCGCTGTTGTCGACATGCAGGTGGGCGAGAAGAAGACCGTGCACATTCCTGCTGCCGATGCCTACGGCGAGCACAATCCCGAGATGGTTATTACCTTCCCGGCCGAGCAGGTTCCCAACATCGAGCAGATCGAGAAGGGCATGAAGCTCTTCCTGTCCACGCCGAGCGGCATGCCCGTCCCCGCCGTCGTCATCGACGTAACGCCCGAGGCCGTGACGCTCGATGCCAACCACGAGCTTGCCGGCAAGGACCTCAACTTTGATATCGAGCTCGTCGAGGTCGAGGACTAGGCTATGCCTGTGAATCTGGTTTCGACAGCGTGTCTCGGAAATCTCAACGACCCGTCCTATGAGCTTTTGCTTCGCCGGGAGCTGGGCGGTGTCTTTGAGGTCGATGAGCTACTACTCGATTGGGACCAGGCCGATGCCCGCACATTTGTGGGCGTGACGGAGCTGGGGCGTACGGTCGATATTCGGCTGGGCGCTGCCGATGGCGATCGCCTTGCCGATGGCGATGTGCTCGCCATCGACCGTTCGGGCATGGTGCCCGTGGCGGTTGTCGTGCGCCTGCGCAGTGCCGAGGTTTATTTGGTCGAAGTCGACCGCATGGACCCGATTGCGCTCGCGCATGCGTGCTGGGAGATCGGCAATATGCACGCGCCGCTTTTCCGAGGCGATTCGGACGAGTATACCGTGCGCATGTATACGCCGGTGCAGCCTGTTTTGGGCCGCATGCTCCGGGGCGTCGAGGGCGTTTGGCTCTCGGTGGTTACCCGTGAACTCGATGCGGACCGGCGCTTTGCGTCGAGTGCGGCGGATGCCGTTGTGAGTATGGCTCCCGACTTTACGATTGTAAAAAAGGCGCGCGGTTAACGTGCGTATGAGTAAGACGGACTTTGAGAGGCAGCTATTCAAAGTCCGTCTTACTGTTGATGAGGTGCTTTGGGGGGAAAGCATATGGGTCTTGAGGGAATCAAGCTGATTGCATGCGATTTGGACGGCACGTTGCTGCATCGGGGGGAGCGCGAGCCGCGTTCCGAGGCCTTTGAGCTCATCGATGAACTGCATCGTCGCGGTATCGTGTTTATGCCGGCGAGCGGTCGTCAATATGCGAGCTTGCGCTATCTGTTTACCCCGGTGGCCGATGAGCTCGCCTATGTATGCGAGAACGGAGCCCTGGTGATGAGCGAGGGGCGTGCCGTTGTCAAGCGCTCCATGGAGCGTAGTCTTGCTATGGATATCGCGAATGCCGTGGTTGCGTATCCCCATGCCGACGTGACCCTTTCGTGTGAGGGACACCTCTACACCATGAGCGGCAACGATGCGTTCGTCGACCATTTGCGCTATGAGGTCCACTGCGATGTGGCGGTGGTCGACCGCCCCGAGGACATCGACGAGGACGTCATTAAGATCGCCTTCCAGACGCCCGAGGTGGATCAGCCGGCGGCCCTGGAGTATTTCGAGCGCCTCTTTAGCGACCGTGTTGACGTGATGACGTCGGGAACCGAATGGACGGACTTTATCGGTTTCGGTTCGGGCAAGGGCTCCGCGCTTGCCGACTACGGTCGTGCCCTGGGTATTTCGCCCGATGAGATGATGGCGTTTGGCGATAACGAAAACGACCGCGACATGCTCAACGTCGTGGGCCATCCCTATCTGATGGAGAGCTGCAACCCCTCTATGCGTGGCATCAACGACCGCGTCCGCTACGTGCGCACGGTCGAAGAAGAACTGCGTCGTCTACTTGCCGAGTAGGCATGCCCCAAACATCTACCGGCAGTCGGGGCAGAGACCCTCGAAGATGGTGTAGTGCGACGTGACGTGCCAACCGATTTGCTTGGACGCCTCGGCGTCGAGCTGGGCATCGAAGGGGAGCGGCACGTCGATGACGCGGCTGCACGAGGTGCAGATGATATGTGCGTGCGGCTCGATGGTGCGATCAAAGCGACTCCCGCCCGGCGTCTTGATCGAGAGGATTTCTCCGGCATCTGCCAAGAGATTGAGGTTGCGGTAGACCGTGCCGCGGCTGATCTTGTCATCCTGTTCGCGCACGGCGTTGTAGATTTCGTCGGCGGTGGGATGGTTATAACTTTGGCGCACGGCGTCAAGAACCAGCTTTCGCTGCCTGGTATTCCTTCTTTGCACCGCCATGCGCCTCGCCTCTTTTCTATTAACGGTCGTAGGTAAATGATACCGTATTTAGCACACAATACTAATAATGAGGACTGAAACCGTCTTCATTGGCAAGTGGGGCTCGGGCCTGGGCGTCTACGAGGCGAAAACGCGTTCCCATGCACTCGTAGGAGGCATGAAGCGCCTCGAGATGAGATAGGATGTTTGCCGGAGCTCCCTGTATCTCCATCTCGACTGAGCCGTCTTCCATGTTACGCACCCAGCCGGTGAGGGAGCGTGCCTGCGCGAGGTTGGTGTTGGTAAAGCGAAAACCAACGCCTTGGACTTGCCCCGTCCAGTGCAGGAAATAGCGCAGGGGAGTGTCTTGAGTGGCCTCGTCGCTTGCGAGTACGGTAAGCCTGCGGCGCAGCTCGAGCTCGACGTTTGATGGTTTTTGAGGCTCTCGACTGCCGCCGGTGACGCTGGAGAAGAACGTATCGAAGAGGCCCATCGCTATGCCTGCTTGCCTGCGTCGGCCGGGAAAGTAATGCCGGCCTGCTGGCGCACGGCATCCATGATGCGCAGTGAGACGAGCGTGACATCGCGGTAGTGGCCAAGCTCGTGGCGTCCCGCCGGGGTCTCCCAAATCTCTTCCTTAACGTTATCGATGCCGCCGATGGCGGTGATAAAGTCTGTGAGTTCGTATTCCATAGTGTTGCTCGATTTGGGCAGGTCGAGCACGCGGCCGTTGTCTCCCTGTTCGCGCGGTGCCTCGGTCGCCGAGCCGCGTACGACGTCGCCGCGATAGTCGATGCGGACGTTGCGGGGCGTGGACAGATGGTCGATCTGGATAGTGCCACGCTCGCCTTCGATCTGCGAGGGCAGCAGGTCATTCGTAATTTTGGAGTGCGCGAGCTCGACGGAGATACGCCCTCCGCCATAACTGGCGAGAATGGAGCCGCAGCCGTCGATGGGGCCATGGGTGAGCTCTTGCGTTGAGGGGTCGAGCAGCGTGGTCATGCTGGTGAGACCGGAGGGCATGCCGAAGATCTCGACCATGGGCTCGACGGTGTAGACGCCAATGTCCATGAGGGAACCCGATGCCATATTGCAGTCGAAGATATTGGTGGCACGTCCCGCGAGAATCTCGTTGTAGCGCGAGGAATACTTGCCAAAGCGCAATGAGGCGCGGCGGATGGGGGCAATCTCGCCCAGGACGTCCTCGATGGCGTGGAAGGCGGGATCGTGGAGGGGACGCATAGCCTCGAGGGCCACGACACCTGCTGCCTCGGCAGCGCGGAAGACTTCCAGCGCCTGCGCTTCGGTGGCGCAGAAGGGCTTCTCGACGATGACATGCTTGCCACCGGCGATGCAGGCAAGGGCCTGCTCGTAGTGAAGCGCATTGGGGCTGCCGATGTAGACGGCGTCGACGTCGTCGGCGGACGCAAGCTCGTCAAGTGCGGTGAAGTTACGCTCGCCGCCGTGTTCGGCGGTAAAGGCGGCGCCGCGCTCGGCATCGCGCGAGAGCGTGCCCACAAACGCGGCTTGGTCGTTGGCGTTGACGACCTGGATAAAGTCGTCGGTAATCATAGATGTACCGATGGTCGCTATACGCAGCATGTATCCCCCTCGTGCCGTTCGGTTTACAGGATGAGTGTAGCGCGAGGGGGCAGGAAATAGCGTGCGAAAACGCCGTTACAGGTCGCTCTCGTTAAAGCCGGTATCGATATCGAGGTTGCTGCCGTCGGCCGCCGTGGTGGCGAGCTCATCGCAGCGCTCGTTGAGCTCATGGCCGGCGTGACCCTTAACCCAGATGAACTCAACCTTGTGCTTGCTTTTGGCGGCGAGTAGGCGCTCCCACAGGTCGCGGTTCTTGACGGGCTGCTTGTTGGCGGTTTTCCATCCGCGCTTTTTCCAGCCGTCAATCCAGTGCTTGTTGAAAGCGTTGACGACGTACTGCGAATCGGAATGGACCTCGACCTCGCAGGGGCGGTTAAGTGCCTCGAGCGCCACGATGACCGCCATGAGCTCCATGCGGTTGTTGGTGGTCTTGGCGTAGCCGCGCGAAAGCTCGGAGGTGAAGGTCTTGCCGGCGGGGTTGGTGTATTTGAGCACGGCGCCGTAGCCGCCGCGTCCCGGATTTGATCGGGCCGAGCCGTCGGTATAGATGATGACCTTCACGGGCTTCCTTTCGTTGGGTACGTTTCGTGTGAGTGACCATTGTAGCGCCATGCCCGCCGGGGGCTAGCAATCTACGATTTCTACCCCGTCTTCCGACAGTTAGTTGGCACGGATGATGCGGTTGAGCTCGTCGAGGTATTGCTGCAAGAGGGGAGAGGGCTTGCGCTCGTCGTGCATGATATAGCCTACGTGCATCGTTGGGGCGTCTGCTAACGGGATCGATGCCATACCCCATTGCATTTCATTGGAGAGGACACCGGTCGACAGGGTGTAACCGTTCGACGTGATAAGTAAGTTAGTAAGTGTTCCGCGGTCCGAGATTCGTATGTTGCGGTCGCAAGGGATATAGCTAAAAGGTTCCTCGGCGTAATAGAAGGAGCTCGAGGTGCCTTGCTCAAAGCTGTAGCGCGTATAGGGCGTGAGGTCGGCAAGGGACAGCTGCGGGCGGCGTGCGAGCGGGTGGCGCTCGCTAACGAAGACGTGGACCGTCGCGTCGAAGAGGGGATGGAAGCTTGCGCGGGCATCGGCGAAGGCCTTCTGCAGAACGCGGGCGTTAAAGTCGTCCAGATAGAGGATGCCGATGTCGCTGCGAAACGCACGGACGTCATCGATGATCTGCGATGTGGTGGTCTCGCGCATGATGAACTCGAACTTGCTGTCGCGGCAGCGCTCGACTACGTTGACAAAGGCCTCGACCGAAAAGGCGTAGTGCTGGGCGGAAATGGCGAGGCGGGCTTGCGGGGTGCCACCGTCCTCGTAGCGTGCCTCGAGCATGTCGGCCTGCTCTACGACCTGGCGCGCATAGCCCAAAAGCTCGGTGCCGTCGTTGGTGAGCGTGACGCCGCGGCTGGAGCGCGTAAAGATCTCCAGATGGAGCTCTTGTTCTAGGCTTTTGACGGCGTTTGAGATGTTGGACTGAGCGGTATAGAGGCGCTGAGCTGCGGCGTTGATTGAGCCGGACTCTGCCACGGCGATAAGAAAACGAAGCTGCTGGAGTGTCATCGGTGCCCGTCCTTTCGATAGCTATCTAAAAAACCGATAACAGGTTAGCGCTTTTAAGTGATTGACCGAGCGAAACAATGCTCGTACTATTCAAAACACACAAAGGCGGTAGGTAATTAAGCCGACCACGGAACCGGGATGTCAAAAGGAGGACCGCATATGAACTGCTTACCAAGACGAATGCCGGGCTCCTGTTTGCGCCCGTCGGCGTGATCAGGAGACAGCGACTTACTTCTCTCTTATTTATTTACTTTCGTTCGATCAAGGAGATCATCATGAGCCAGTTCATCAACAACCCCGAGCACACCTTTGGTTTCGATACCCTGCAGCTTCATGTTGGCCAGGAGAGCGCCGACCCCGCATCCGACTCCCGCGCCGTGCCTATCTACCAGACCACGAGCTATGTGTTCCGCAACTCCCAGCACGCCGCCGATCGCTTTGGTCTTGCCGACGCCGGTAACATCTACGGCCGTCTGACCAACTCCACCCAGGGCGTCTTTGAGGACCGTATCGCCGCGCTCGAGGGTGGCGTGGCCGGTCTTGCCGTCGCCTCCGGTGCCGCTGCCATCACCTATACCCTGCAGGCTCTTGCCCAGGCTGGTGACCACGTGGTGGCTCAGAAGACCATCTACGGCGGTTCCTACAACCTGCTCGAGCATACGCTCTCCCAGTTTGGCGTCGAGACCACGTTTGTCGATGCCCACAACCTGGAAGAGGTTGAGGGTGCCATCAAGGACAACACCACGGTCATCTATCTCGAGACGCTCGGCAACCCCAACTCTGACATCCCCAACATCGACGCCATCTCCGAGATCGCCAAGAAGCACGGTCTGCCGGTTGTCGTCGACAACACTTTCGGCACCCCGTATCTGTTCCGTCCGCTGGAGCATGGCGCCAACATCGTTGTCCACTCCGCAACCAAGTTCATCGGCGGCCACGGCACCTCGCTGGGCGGTGTGATCGTCGACGGCGGTAACTTCGATTGGAAGGCGAGCGGAAAGTACGCCCAGATCGCTGAGCCCAACCCCTCCTACCATGGCGTCTCGTTTGCCGAGGCTGCCGGTCCCGCCGCCTTCGCAACCTATGTCCGCGCCATCCTGCTGCGTGACGAGGGTGCCTGCATCAGCCCGTTCAACGCCTGGGTCCTGCTCCAGGGCACCGAGACCCTGTCGCTGCGCGTTGACCGTCATGTCGAGAACACCAAGAAGGTCGTTGAGTTCCTTGCCGGCGACAGCCACGTTGCCAAGGTGAACCACCCGAGCCTGCCTGAGCACCCCGATCACGAGCTCTATCAGAAGTACTTCCCCAACGGCGGCGCTTCGATCTTCACCTTTGAGATTAAGGGTGGCCAGGAGGCTGCCTGGAAGTTCATCGATCATCTGCAGGTGTTCTCGCTGCTCGCCAACGTGGCCGACGTCAAGTCGCTCGTCGTGCACCCGGCTACCACCACGCACTCCCAGCTCTCTGCCGAGGAGCTCGCCGAGCAGAACATCACGCCCTCCACGATCCGTCTTTCCATCGGTACCGAGAACGCCGAGGACATCATTTGGGATCTGAAGCAGGCCTTCGCCGTGCTGGACGAGTAAGGCGACTTGTGCAAGGACCCCTTGCGACTCGATAGGTATAACTGCATAAATGCCTGCTCAAGGCGCCTGCGCAAGCAATGGTTGCGCAGGCGTCTTTTTTGCATAGGAAAGGCGCTATTACAGGGTTTTTGGCATGCTTTATGCATTTGGGTTGTGGAAAACTCCTGTTGAGAGGATGTGAGTTTTACGCAATTGACGTGCGCCTTTTGAGTAAAACCGCAGGTCGCGATTTGCTCGAGGTACTATGCAGCGCGATCGAATCACACGCAGCTCAAACGCAGCAAAAACGCACTACGGAGGTTTCCAGCTACATGAGGATCGATTCACGAAAACCGAAAGCCGTCGCCCTTTCCGCCGCTCTGACCGTGGCGCTTTTGGCGGGCGCCGGCGCAACTGATGCCCACGCGGCAACACTGTCCGATACGGTTGGATCTACGCCGTCCGAGACGACGCTGGTACAGCCCGTTGATTATCGCGGCGATGGTTATGGTTCCATGCAGGAGTGGAACGCCTCGATGGGGGCAAAGCGCGATTCCCTGGAGATGCGCGCTCAGATCATTATGAACATGTACGGTGACTATGCCACCGATGACGAGCGCGCTGTACTACAGGGTTGCATCGACGGTGCGGGCAGTCTTTTGACGATGGATGAGGTCGACGCCAAGTCGACCGAGCTCGACGAGCTTCGCTCCACGCTTGAGGATGCCAAGCGCGAGGCGCTCGAGGCTGCCGCAGCCGAAGCCGAGGCCGCTGAGGCCGTTCAGGCTTCGTATTACAACGCCGGCTCCGGCTCGTCTTACACGTCTGCTGCGTATTGCGCGAACGGCTCGGGTCTGACGCGCTCGAGCGGCGTCAATAACTATAACGGCCGCCGCGAGACTTATTACAGCAGCAACGTGTTGTATCACCACCGCACGGGCGAATGGACGCAGGATTCCGAGGGCTTTTGGCGCGATTCCGATGGCTACTACGTCGTTGCCGCGGGCGATAAGGCCCAGGGCTCGACTTTTACGGGCTCTAAGGGCGAGTGCAAGGTCTATGACTCCGGCTGTGCTGCCGGAACCACCGACTACTATACCGGTTGGTAATCTGCCATAAGCCAATAGGACATGACGGGCGGGCGTCTTTACCGAGCCTTTGGGCAACGTAAGGGCGTCCGTTTTTTGTGCGTGCTTGAGTTAACAGAGCGCTTACCGTGGCCGTACGCCGCGCATATGGGCGCGGGGCACACTAAGTCACGAGAAACAAAGTCGTTCTCGTGGAGGAAGTGGTCTTGTGAACGCTCGAGATATCGCCGTTGCCGCCGTTGCATTGACGCTTGGCTGCCTTGGTCCTACGGCCGCGCTCGTCGCGGGTATGCAGGGCACGTGCGGAGCTGCTCCTATCGTTGTGGGGGCCCTGATTGCTGTCGCTGCGCTGGGAAGCGCCGGCGTCGTCCTTTGCCGTGATGATGAGGACGAGATCGTGGGGTCCTAAAGTTAGCCTCAACTCTGGTTTTACCGGAGTGTGTTGCGTGCTCCGGATAGCGGTATTTAGAAGAACAAACGCATGGGAACTCACGGCTTAAAGCCAAACCAGTGTGGGGTGTCGCACGAGAGCGTGTGGGTGAGGTTGACCCAGCGATAATCGGTGCTTTTGAGCTGGGATGCGAGGTTCCAAAGGTCGAGCGCGGGCATGGGTGGCTCCTTTCATCGGGCTTTTTGCTGATGTTAAAGCGGTGCCGTGACAGCTCGATTTCTGCTGCGTTACGATACGTTCTCGATTGCGATTCCACGATGTTTCGGCCGCGTGACCATTGTGTTTCGCCTTGCCGGGGCGCTGATGGCGAAGGGAGGGGCCGTGCAATACCGCGTTGACCCCAAAAGTGGTAACCGAATATCTGCTCTGGGTCTGGGCTGCATGAGGTTTCCCGGTTCGCCGGGACACCCCGATGCGAAGACAGCCGATGCCATCATTTCCCATGCGGTGGAGCAGGGGATTAATTATCTGGATACTGCGTATCTCTATCCCGGTAACGAGGCGTGCGTGGGCGCCTCACTTGAGCGCTTGGGGCTGCGCGACCGGGTGTTGCTGGCGACCAAGTTGCCGCACGCTTCGTGCAAGTGCGCTGAGGATTTCGACCGGTTCTTCGACGAGCAACTGCGTCGCCTGCGGACCGACCATATCGACTATTACCTTATGCACAACATCACTTCGCCCGCCCAGTGGGAGCGCGTGGTGGCGTTGGGCATCGAAGACTGGATTGCGCACCAAAAGGCTGCGGGGCGTATTCGCCAGATAGGTTTTTCGTATCACGGCAGTGCGGCGGACTTCCTCACGATGCTCGACGCGTATGACTGGGATTTTTGCCAGATTCAGTACAACTACGCTGGAGAGCGCTACCAAGCGGGAACGGCGGGACTTATAGCAGCCGCCGAGCGCGGGCTCGCGGTGTTTGTGATGGAACCGCTTTTGGGCGGACGCCTGGCGGGCAAGCTGCCTCCGCGGGCCCGCGCCGTGCTCGATGACGTACGCGATCCGTACCTGAAGACGCCGGCTGCTTGGGGCCTTTCGTGGGTGTGGAACCATCCTCAAGTCACGATGCTGCTTTCGGGCATGACCGATACCGCGCAGGTGGACGAGAACGCGGTGCTGGCCGATCGGGCCCTGCCGGATTCGATGACAGCCGCTCAGCTCGATACCATCGCATGCGTGCTGGCGGAGTTTGAAAAATCGAATCGCGTGCCCTGCACGGGATGCGGCTACTGCATGCCATGTCCCAAGGGTATTAACAGTCCCGGCTGCTTTGCCGCTTACAACGCGAGCTATGCGCACAGCTGGTTTACGGGGCTGTCGCAATACTTTACGGCGAGCGCGGTGCGCACGAGCGAGCCCAAGCTCGTGAGCAATTGCGTCAAGTGCGGCAAATGTGCGCGTCACTGCCCGCAACACATCGATATCCCCGAGCGTCTCGACGACGCGCGCCGACGTTTCCAGCCTGGCCCCGTAACGGCCGCGCTTAAAGTCTTCAGCAAAACTCGCTCCTCATGACCCTTTTATATCTTGTAATGGAATAGTTCCTGTTTGCGGCAGAATAGGGCGATAGCAGGAACTATTTCGTCGCAACTGAAGGGGGCTGTCGTGGGCTATCGGGATTCATGTGATGATTTGCGTGAGGTTCGTTGGGGCGTTTTGGGCGCTGGGCACATTTCGCATCGATTTGCATCGTCGCTCAAGAAGGTCGACGGGGCACGGCTGGTGGCTGCGGCCGGCCGCACTCCTGCACATGTCGAGGAATTTTGTCGAGCGTTTTCGATCGATGCTGCGCACAGTTATGTCACGGCTGACGATGGCGGCGATGCGGCTTATGATGCGCTGATTGCCGACCCCGATGTCGACGCAATCTACTTGGCTCTTCCGCATGGTATGCATACGCGTTGGGCCTGTCGCGCGCTGCGCGCCGGAAAGGCCGTGCTGTGCGAAAAGCCGGCCGTTTTGAGTGAGGAAGAGGCTCTCTCGATTGCCTCCGCCTCTCGCGAGTGCGGCGTGCTGTTTATGGAGGCGATGAAGAATCGGTTTTGCCCGATGCGCACTCGCGTGGAGGACTTGCTTGCGTCGGGCGAGCTCGGCTGTATCGTCTCGATCGAAAGCGTGCAAAAACTCGATTATGGTGAGTTCCCTTCGAGTTATCTGCTCGATCCGTTGCAGGGCGGCTGTCTATATGACATGGGCTGCTATGCGGCCGGGTGGTTTGAGGATTTGCTTGCGGGTGCGTGCGATGCTTCGTCTCGTGAAGTTCGCTGGCGTGACGTATCGGGCGGCCGCGTGGATTGGGCCGATGAGATTCATATGAGTGTCGGCGGTATACCCATTCATATGGTGTGCGACGGCAAAGCAGCATATGAAAGCCGCTTAACGATTGCCTGCGAACGGGGTTCGTTGGAAATCGAGCGCCTCCATCGCCCCGAGCTCGCCCATGTGAAGTACTCCGACGGTCGAGTGCTCGAAATCGACGCCCCATTTGAGGTCGATGATTTTTACGGCGAAGCTTCGCATGCGACTCAGCTCATCCGGGCGGGGAAACTCGAGAGTCCCGTCATGCCCCTTGCCGCCACACAGCGCTGCGCGCAGATCATCGATGCGATTTGCTTGGCGCTCTAGGCTGCGGTGCTGCTGCTCAAGGGGGGGGGCTCGGCGGACCGTGCCCCTGATGCCCCTTTTATATCTTGCGGTGGAATACGGTCTGTTTGCGCCAAAATAAGGCACCAATAGACCGTATTTCACCGCAACTGATGAGGGGGAGCTGGAGATGCTGACGATCGGGTGTCATCTTTCGACGACGAAGGGCTATCGGGCAATGGGGGAGACGGCGTTGTCCATTGGTGCCAATACCTTTGCGTTCTTTACGCGCAACCCGCGCGGTGGCAAGGCAAAAGACCTTGACATGGATGACGTGGCGGCTCTGCGCGAGCTTATGGCGCAAAACGACTTTGGACCGCTGGTGGCGCATGCCCCGTATACCTATAACCCCTGCTCCGCTAAGGAGCGGGCGCGCGAGTTTGCCTTGGAGGCTATGGCGGAAGATTTGCAGCGTCTGGAAGCACTGCCCGGCAACTACTACAACTTCCATCCCGGCGCGCATGTGGGACAGGGGGCAGACGCCGGCATTCAGATGATTGTCGACACGCTGTGCCAGGTGATGTTTGGGGGACAGCAGACGACGGTATTGCTCGAGACCATGGCGGGTAAGGGCACCGAGGTGGGCCGTAGCTTTGAAGAGCTGGCGTGCATTATCGAGGGGGTTGCCGCCAAGTGTCCAGAGCTGTCCGATAAGCTGGGCGTTTGTTTGGACACCTGCCATGTGAGCGATGCCGGCTACGACATCATCCATGATCTGGACGGCGTACTCGACGAGTTCGACCGCGTGGTGGGCATCGATCGCCTGCATGCCGTACACATCAACGATTCGAAGAACCCTTGTGGCGCCCATAAGGATCGCCACGAGTGCATCGGCAAGGGCTACCTGGGTAGTGAAGAGTTTGGCGGCGGTATGCAGGTTATACAGAATATTGTATCGAATGGCCGCTTGCGCGCATTGCCATTCATCTTGGAGACGCCGAACGAACTTGCAGGTTATGCGGCTGAAATCAAACTGTTAAGGTCGTTGCAGCAGTAAAGGCTGCCATAAAGTGGAGTGCTCCATTCACGTTATGGGTTTGTTTCAATCAGTTTTCTAATTGCAGATTCTTCCAAGCGGGTGCATAATAACCATCAGTTTTTGCAGACCTCTGAATCAAACGAGGTCACCGGAAGGAGACTGATTATGAAGCTGAAGAAGCTCGGCGCATTTGCCGCCACGGGTGCTATGGCGCTCGCCCTTGCTCTGACGGGCTGCGGCTCGTCCAACGCCACCTCTGGTTCTGATGCTGGTTCCAGCAGCTCTGACGACGCTAAGGTCGAGAAGGTCGACGGCTCCAAGGAGTACGCGCTCGTCAAGGACGGTACGCTCACCGTCGGCACCTCTGCCGAGTACGCGCCGTTTGAGTACAAGGATGACAACGGCGACTACCAGGGCTTTGACCTTGAACTCATCAAGGCTATCGGTGACAAGTTGGGTCTGGATGTCGAGTACGTCAACAACGACTTCGACACGCTCGTTCCCGGCGTCGCTTCGGGCGCCAAGTACGACGTCGCCATCGCGGCTATCACTGACACGCCCGAGCGTGAGAAGGAAGTCGCTTTCTCCGACTCTTACTACATGGACGATCAGGCTATCGTGACCAAGGTCGATAATGCCGACATCACGGCCGACAACTACAGCGAGAAGCTCAACAACGCTGACGCTACCATCATCGTCCAGTCTGGATCGACCGCCGAGGCCTTTGCCCAGGAGAACTTCCCCAAGGCCAAGATCGTTCCCTATAAGGACGCTACCGAGTGCTTCAGCGCCCTGCAGTCCGATAAGGGCGACGCCGTGGTGACCAACCGCTCCGTTGCCAGCCAGCTGACCGCCGAGCAGTTCAACACCTGCCAGACCATCAAGCAGATCAGCACCGGCGAGGAGTACGCCATCGCCATCAACCAGGGCAACACCAAGCTCAAGGACGACATCAACCAGGCCATCAAGGACCTAACCGATGACGGTACCGTCGACGCCCTCATGGCTAAGTACAACATCAAGTAAATAGATGCTTGATTGCGCGTGGGCCCTTTCCGTTTTGCGGAGAGGGCCTTTGCGCTTCTCTCGACGGACCGCGTTTCCGTCTTGTTTTGCCGGCAACTTCTACGATAGGAGCCACCTTGTCTCGATTGAACAAAGGGGCCACGGAGCAGTACTCTCCACTGCCCGCCTTACTCCAAAAGCTAGCCTGCGCCATGGCCGTGGCGCTCGCGCTGGTGTGCGCGGGGGCGTATACACCCTCGACCGCCCAGGCGCTTGAGACCGCAAAGATAACTGCCCGACCCAATACCGGTTCGGGCAGCGACGTGGTCGGCGGTACCGAGACGCGCATTACCTGGGAGGTCCAAGCCGATGCCGATGAGGAGCTGAGCGGTCTTTCGCTGACGTTTGTCGACGGCACGACGTTTGGTGCCGACGACACGCGCCTGACGATGCTCTCGGGCGAGGACCTCATGGACCGTACGCCCATGAAGCCCACATGCAAGGCGGATGGCCAGACGCTCAAGATCGACTTTGGCGAGACGGCACCGGCCGGCGGCTTTTTCCGCGTCGAGGTTTACGGTGTGACCTTCCCCGTCGAGGGCGGCGATGAGGCCTTTAGCGGAACCTATACCTTGGCCGACGGCTCAACCAAGAAGATCTCCAAGATGCCCTCGGTGGAGATTAAAGGCGTCACGGCTTTTGATAACTTCCTGGCCGACCTTAAAGAGCAGCCGTGGGTCGAGACGTGGAACTCCAATATGTTCCTTCGTCTGTTCTTGAACCCGGTCATTTTGGTCCAGAGCCTGCCGATCGTTTTTAAGGGCTTCCTTATGTCGCTCTCGATCGTGCTTGTGGCGTTTCCGCTGGCGATTCCCTTTGGCTTTGCCCTGTCTCTCATGCGCATCTCCAAGTCGCGCATCCTGCGCTGCCTCGCCGGCATCTACGTGAATATCATCCGCGGCACGCCGGCGTTCCTGCAGATCTATATCGCGTTCTTTGGCCTGCCGCTGGCCGGCGTCAAGGTGGACGACTATGTCCTGGGCGTCATCGTCATGGCCATGAACTCGTCTGCGTACCTGTGCGAGATCTTCCGTGCCGGTATTCAGTCGATCCCCAAGGGTCAAAACGAGGCTGCCCGCTCGCTGGGCATGAATGCCTTCCAGACGCTGCTCTACGTGATGATCCCGCAGACGTTCCGCAATGTCCTGCCTACGCTGACCAGCGAGTTTATCCTGCTCTACAAGGATACGTCGCTGCTCGCCGCCGTGGGCGTGGTCGAGATCGTCATGAACGCCCGCACCATCGTGGCCACGACGGGCTCCATCACGCCGTATGTGGTTGCCGCCCTGTTCTACCTGGTCATTACGCTGCCGCTTGCGCGCTTGGTGAGTGGTCTTGAGGCGAGGCTTCTGGGGACGGCCGAAACCAAGAAGAAGCGTCCCGCCAAGAGCGCCGGACAGGTCGTCGCGACGCCCGCCGATCACATCGCCGGTCTGTAAGGAGGTCCTATCATGAGCGAAACCAATAACTCGAACGAGGTCGTCGTCAGCATCAAGAACCTCCAGAAGGCCTTTGGCGATAACGTGGTCCTGCGCGATATCGATCTGGATGTGCACAAGGGCGAGGTCGTCGTAGTCCTGGGTCCTTCGGGCTCGGGCAAGTCGACGATGCTTCGCTGCATCAATCGTCTGGAGCATCCCACGAGCGGCTCGATCGTCGTTGAGGGCGTGGACGTGTGCGCCAAGGGCGTCGACCTTAACAAGGTACGTACGCATTTGGGCATGGTGTTCCAGCAGTTCAATTTGTTCCCGCATCTGTCAGTCAAAAAGAACGTCATGCTCGCGCAGCAAAAGGTACTCAAGCGCAGCAAGGAAGAGGCCGAGAAGATTGCCGTCGAGGAGCTGACCAAGGTGGGCTTGGCCGAGCGTATCGACTTTATGCCGAGCCAGCTTTCGGGCGGCCAGCAACAGCGCGTGGCCATCGCCCGCGCCCTGTCGATGAACCCGCACGTGATGCTTTTTGATGAGGCCACGTCCGCGCTCGACCCCGAGCTCGTGCGCGACGTCCTGGGCGTCATGCGCGACTTGGCGCGCGACGGCATGACCATGATCGTCGTGACGCACGAGATGGGCTTTGCCCGCGATGTCGCCGACCGCGTCGTCTTTATGGACGGCGGCGTCATTGTGGAAGAGGGTACGCCGAGCGAGGTCTTCGACCACCCCAAGAGCGAGCGCACCAAGGCTTTCTTGGGCAATATCTCGTAGCTGCTTTGCAAAGCTATCCTTACGGAAAGCGGGGGCTGGATTGATTCCAGCCTCCGCTTTTGTAGGGTGCAGTCGTGTTTTGAGATGGGCCCGATTCGATGAGGCGCGTGGCGCTGCTAGGCCAGCTCGGCTCCGAGGGCCTTGCAGGCCGCCTCGCCCTCATCGTCGGGCGCATCGTAGCAAATGACGGAGTCCACGACGTTGACGCCGGCCTCGTCGGCGTCGGCCTTCCAGTTGTCCATCCACTCGCCCTCGGCCCACGAATAGGAGCCAAAGAGGACGACCTTCTTGTCGCCGAGGGTCTCCTTGACCTCATCCCACATAGGCTGAAACTCGTCATACTCAAGCTCCTCGGAGCCCATGGCGGGGCAGCCGAAGGCGAAGGCATCATATTCGGCGGCCTTGTCGGCGGAGAAGTCGGCGCAGGAGATAGCCTCTGCCTCGGCTCCGGCTGACGTCGCGCCCTCGGCGACGAAGTTGGCCATGGCTTCGGTGTTACCCGTACCGCTCCAATAGACGACGGCAATCTTGCTCATGTTGAGTCCTTTCGGTTGTGCGGCACGCGGCCGCGGTTTATACGTTCTATCGGGTTGCCTGGGCAAGTTGTGCCAGGCTGTAGCCCTGCTGATAGACATAGGTGAGGTATTGCGTGCAGGCGCGATAGGAGTCGAAGGTCGTGAGCGCCTGCTCGACATTCGTGTAGACCTTCCAGGCGCCAAAGACCTTGTAGTTTTCGCCATGCTGGACGATAAACTGATGCACGTCTTCGTAGGGATAGCCCAAAAAGTAGCCAATTTCGTGGGGGAACTCGCAGGTGCAACCCTTATCGCAAGGCCTATCTTGGGCGAGTGCGCAAAGGCTGTCGCCATAAGCGCTTTCTGCGGCATTGCTGCTGGCCTGCGTGATACGCGCGGCGAGATGCACGAGGGATGAGAGCAGGTCGCGGATATCGTAGCCTTCGGCGGCGAGCGCGCTTGCGGCTCGGGGGTCGGATAGGTAGTGCATGAGGTCCGCGGGGCAGTATGCGTAGACGAGCGCCCCACAAGGTCGCCAGACCAAAACGCTCAAGTGGATGCCGAGCGGATCGAGCTCGTGATTGCACTGAGCGATAACGTTGAGCAGACGCGTTCGACGATCTTCGATTGCCGCGGTTGCGCTCGAGCCATCTTGACGGGCGTAGACGCCGGGATAGGTAAAGAGCGAAGCGGGCTTGATGCCCGCGAGCGTGGGGGAGCAGTTGCGCACGAGTGCCGCCTGAAACGTCGGGATATCAATGGTCCGAGTCACGTCGCTCCTTTCGAGTCCTCACTTGTTAACCTAGGAAAACTTATACACGAAAGTAAGCCTAGGTCAACTAAAAAGTAAGAAAAGGGAAACTAATTGATCGAACGGACATGGTTTTGGGTTAAGATGGGGACACCCCATGGGGGTATCTAGATAGGGCTACTTGAAAGGGGAACGCATGAGTGACTTGCTCAACCCTGCGAATCTCATCGTGCTGGCCGTCATTGCCGTCGGCATGTTTTTTGGACTGCGTCGCATTGCCGCTTCGACACACGGGAAGAGTTGTTGCAGCGATGGCGCGAGCGGTAAGAAGGCCAAGAAGGTAGTGGTTGCGGATACCGATCTGTCCCACTACCCCTATAGCGATGAGCTGCTCATCGGCGGTATGAGCTGCGATGGCTGCGCTCAGAATGTGGCCAATGCCCTCAATGCACTGGATGGCGTGTGGGCAACGGTGACGTATGCGGACCACACGGCACGCGTGCGCTCTAAGCAGCCGATCGATCGCGGTGCTCTCGTGGCGGCCGTGAAGGACGCGGGTTACTACGTCATGACGCTGTAAGCGCCGCCTTGGATGCATTTCCTTGTCTAGGCTCGTCCGCGCAGTTTGATGTCTAGAATGTCATCGAAATCGATGGCGATGTCTTTGAGCTTGAGGAGCTTGAAGGCAGGGAGTGCCTCGTCGAGGATGCCGGTGCGGGAGCGATAGCCGTACGTATCGTAATAGGTCACGCGGAGCAGGTCTCCGCGCTTGAGGCCCTCGAGCTTTTTCGAAAGCTCGAGGGCTTTTTCTTCCGTGAGCTCACACTTGGGCTCGATGGTGATTTCTTGCTTACGTACGAGCTCGTAGTACCCCGTGAGGGCGGCGAAGGGCATAAACTGCGCGGCGCGTCCGGCGCGAACGGCGCCGTTGGCCGTGAGGTTGGGGTCGGCGGCGCGGCGTCTTCCCTCAGGGTCGGCCAGGCGTTCGAAGGCGGTGGGCGGGCGCATGGGTTGCTTTGGTTTAGGCACGGTGTCCTCCGACCTGATCGTTGCGTTCGCGTGCGGTGGCGCCGGCGGTAAAGCTCAGCCCCTTGACGAGCGCGTTTTTGCCGTATTTGCCCTTTACGGCCAGGACGGCACGGGCCAGCTCGCGCTCGCGCTCATCGGCCTCGACATCGCTAAATAGATCGATGGTGGCAAACTCCTCCGGCATGAGGTTGCCAAATCCCAGGTTGATGCGCTTGACCGGTCGTTTGGGATCGACCGTTTGTGCCCAAAGGTCATCGAAATAGCCCATGATCTTCTTAAACGAATTGGTGCGCTCGGGCAGCTTGCGCGAGGCGTTGGAGTGCGCAAAGAGGGCAGCATAGCCACCGCGCGGTTTGCCGCCGTGTTCGCCCACAAAGATGCCATCGATTGCCTGCGCCTCGCGCACCAGACGGCGCCGTTCGTCATCGCGCTGGACGGGCTTGGGTGCACGGGGCGCGAGCTCGGGACCGGCGGTTGCGGTGGGTTCGATACTCGACGTGCTCGAGCGCAGGTGTCCGCAGCCGTCTATATACTGCGCCGTGCCGCTGGCGTCGAGGCGGCGTATGTCGGCGCGCTCGCTTGCGTAGCCCACAAAGAGCGAGATGCTGTCGCAGACCACGTGCTTATCGACCAAGTCCAGTACGGCGGCATCGACCATTTCACGCAAGACGGTGTAGGCCTGCTCGTAGGCATAGCCCTTCGAGAGCACCTGCCCTGTGGTGGTCGAGGTCGCTTGCGGGCGATAGGCTTGGATATCGGCGATGGTTGTCGGCTCACGCCCGAAGGCGTGGTCGATCAGATACTCGGCATTGACGCCGAGCTCATCGTAAAGCAGGTTTTCGTCGAGCGCGGCGACGCCCATCAGGTCGTAGACGCCGTACTTTTCGAGACGGGCCGCCACGCCGGGGCCGATGCCCCAGATGTCGGCGATGGGGCGATGGGGCCAGATCTCCTTGCGAAAGGTCTCGTCGTCGAGTTTGCCGATGCGACTGGGCACGTGCTTGGCGGTGATATCGAGTGCTACCTTGGCCTGGAATAGGTTGGGGCCGATGCCGACCGTCGCCGTGATGCCGGTGCGCGCGAGGACCTCGTCGCGCAGCATGCAGGCGAAGTCTTCCGCATCGGTGTGATAGAGGTCCAGATAGGGTGTCACGTCGATAAAGCACTCGTCAATTGAGTAGACGTGAATGTCTTGCGGACTGACGTATTCCAGGTAGATACCGTAGATTTGCGCCGACACCTCCATGTAGTGCTGCATGCGCGGTACGGCCTTGATGTAGTCGATGCCATCGGGAATCTCGAACAGACGGCAGCGGTTGTGGATGCCGAGGTCTTTCATAGCCTGCGTGATGGCGAGGCAGATGGTCGTGCGCCCGCGCGATTCGTCGGCAACGACCAGGCATGTCGTGAGTGGGTCGAGCCCGCGGTCGACGCACTCGACACTGGCGTAGAACGTCTTAAGGTCGATGCAGATATAGGTATGTTGCCCGTGCTCCACCCGTGCCCTCCCATCAAACACATGTTCTTATCGAATACCTGTTCGATAATACCCGCTCGCCCAGACATCGTCAAAACCTGCCGAAAAGGGACAGGTTTGTTTTGGTCGGTTATGAATTGGGTTTTAACGCAGCCCTAAAGAGCGCGAAACAGCTCGGAAAAGCTCCCTTCGTAGCATGAGCCTAACGATCGATACGGCCTACATGCACGGAAGGGTTGTGGGAATGATGGTCAACTATGGGTTTGGTATGCCGACGCGCCTTGTTGCGGATGGAGACGTGGCTCGCTGGTGCGGACGATTGGTTGCCCACTATGGCGGCACCAAGGCGCTGGTCGTGTTGGGCGGCGACAAGCATACGCGCGATGAACTTGTCTCGGCGGCACTTGGCTCGCTTGATCGAGCCCTACTCGAGCGTGTACTTTTCCGCTGCGGCTCGGTTGAGGGTGCCGGGGGAGACGAGCTGATCGACGAAGCCGTGGCCCTGGCGACCGACGAAGGCGTGGACTTTGTCCTGGCGATTGGCGATGCCGATACTGCCAGCTTTGCGCGCGAGCTCGCGCGTCGCATGGCGGCGCTCGATGCCGGCGAAGACGGCTTTGTCCCTTATGGATGCATTGTCTCGGAGGGCAAGGTGCCTGTCGTCGTGGGCGCCGGCGAGGTTCCCGTTTTTGCCATCATCGCGCCCGAGCTGCTGGAGGGCATCGGGTCTCCTCTGCGTGAGTTGCTCGGTAGCGTCTGCGCCGCGGCCTAATATTTGGCATAAAGGGATAGGTTATTTTTGATTGGTAAAGCGTTTGACCTGCCAAATTAAACCTGTCCCTTTTTGGTCGGTTGCCGTTTGGGGGCCGATTGGCAACGCTCGCTGATTATAGTCTTGACCTGCGCTAGAATAGTGGCATCTGAATGTCCGGGCGCATGGAGGCGTGCGCCCGTATGCTGAGGAGGACTCTATGGCAACTGTTGCCGCACCTATCGATGCTACGTCGACTGCCGCTTGGAAGGCGCTCGAGGCCCATCAGGAGAAGCTCGAGGCCGAGGGTATCGACCTCAAGGCCTGGTTCGCCGCCGATGCCGAGCGCGTGAACAAGCTGAGCTTTGACGCCGGTGACCTGCACTTCGACCTGTCCAAGAACCTGGTGACTGATGAGACCGTCAAGCTGCTGTGCGATCTTGCCCGCGAGGTGAAGCTCGAGGAGCGCCGCGACGCCATGTTCTCCGGCGAGCACATCAACACCACCGAGGACCGCGCCGTCCTGCACACCGCGCTGCGCCGCCCGGCAAGCGAGAAGGGCCAGCTCATCGTCGACGGCCAGGACGTCGTCGCCGACGTGCACGAGGTTCTCGACCGCATGTATGCCTTCGCCGAGCGCGTGCGCTCCGGTGAGTGGAAGGGTGTTACCGGCAAAAAGATCGAGCACCTGGTGTCCATCGGCATCGGCGGCTCCGATCTGGGCCCGGTCATGGCCTACGAGGCCCTGCGTCCCTACGCCGACGCCGGTATTGACTGCCGCTACATCTCCAACATCGACCCCAACGATCAGGCAGAGAAGCTCAAGGGCCTCGATCCCGAGACCACGCTCGTGATTATCGTCTCCAAGACTTTCACCACGCTCGAGACCCTCACCAACGCTCGTGAGGTCAAGACCTGGATGCTCGAGCAGCTCAAGGCTCAGGGTGCCATCGACGGCTCCGATGAGCAGAACGCCGAGGCCGTGGCCAAGCACTTTGTCGCCGTTTCCACCGCACTCGAGAAGGTCGAGGCCTTCGGCATCGACCCCGCCAACGCTTTTGGTTTCTGGAACTGGGTCGGCGGCCGCTACTCTGTCGACTCCGCCGTGGGCCTGTCGCTGATCGTCGTGCTCGGCCCCGAGCGCTTCCAGCAGTTCCTTGAGGGCTTCCACGCCATCGACGAGTACTTCTGCAACACCCCGCTCGAGAACAACGCCGTCGCGCTGATGGGCCTGCTCAACGTCTGGTACGTCAACTTCTTCGGTTCCAAGAGCCACGCCGTGCTGCCGTACTGCCAGTATCTGCACCGCTTCCCGGCCTACCTGCAACAGCTCACCATGGAGTCCAACGGCAAGCACGTCCGCTGGGACGGCAGCGCTGTGACCTCCGATACCGGTGAGATCTTCTGGGGCGAGCCCGGTACCAACGGTCAGCACGCCTTCTACCAGCTGCTGCACCAGGGCACCGTGGTGGTCCCGGCCGACTTTATCGCTTTCGCCAACACTGCCAACCCCGCAACCGACAGCGGCCAGGACGTCCACGAGCTGTTCCTGGGCAACTTCCTGGCCCAGACCAAGGCGCTCGCCTTTGGTAAGACGGCCGACGAGGTTCGTGCCGAGGGCACGCCCGAGCAGATCGTCCCGGCCCGCTGCTTTGAGGGCAACCGTCCGACGACCTCGATCTTCGGCGACACGCTGACCCCGTTCGCACTCGGCGAGCTCATCGCCCTGTACGAGCACATCACGTTTGTCGAGGGCACGGTCTGGGGCATCGACTCCTACGACCAGTGGGGCGTCGAGCTGGGCAAGCAGCTTGCCAAGCAGATCACCCCGGCCTTCCACGACGACGCCGCCAAGGCCGAGCAGGACGCTTCGACCCAGGCGCTCATCGAGTTCTATCGCGCTCATCGCAAGTAGTCTTTACGGCTGAGTTGGCTTATGGCTGAAAGGGGCCCGTATCCGTTGGGATACGGGCCCCTTGCTATTTGGATAGGATGGAATGTATCGGGAGGCGCCTCGACGGGCATCGCAATCGTCGAAGGCGCGCCGTTCATGTTTGGGACAATATGACATTTTTCCCGTTGCAAACAGCGCCGCCGTGGGTGTTCTGTATGATGGCTCAGACAAGGTTGTTCAATGACAGGGAGGCATATATGGCAATCAAAGCCATCGCAATGGATATCGACGGTACGCTCACCAACGATCAAAAGGTCATCAGCCCGCGTACGCGCGAGAAGCTGCTCGCGACGCAGGAGTCGGGCATTAAGCTCATCTTGGCTTCGGGCCGTCCCGCATGGGGGTTGCACGCCTTGGCGCAGGAGCTCGACCTTCAAAACCATGACGGTCTGCTAGTTGCCTTTAATGGCGCGCATGTGGTCGACGCTCAGACCGATGAGGTCCTTTTTGACCAGGCCATGCCGGCTGACGAGCTGCACCGTCTGATTGATCATCTGCGCAATTTCGACGTGATCCCTATGATTTCGCTCGGTCGCGATTTGCACGTCGAGGACTCGTACCATTGCATGATCACGCTGCCTGACGGCTTGCAGAAGAATATCGTCAAGTATGAGCGCGATGCGTGCGATCTTAAGATTCGCGAGGTCGAGAGCTTGCATGAGGTCGTGGACACTTATCCCGTGGACAAGCTGCTGACGGCGGGTGATCCGACCTACCTGCAGGCGCATTACGAGGAGATGTATGCGCCCTTTACCCAGACGCTTTCGGGCATGTTTACGGCCGACTGGTACTTTGAGTACACGGCGCCCGGTATCGACAAAGCCCGTGCGCTCGAGGGTGCCCTGCCCAAGCTCGGTATCGATGCCAGCGAGGTCGTCTCGTTTGGCGACGGCCAGAACGACAAGTCCATGATTGAGTGGGCCGGCACCGGTGTTGCCATGGGCAACGCCGTCGATGAGGTTAAGGCAGTTGCCCAGATGGTAACCGCCAATAACAACGAAGACGGTATTGCAGTGGCGCTGGATAAGCTGCTGGGTTAGAATCGCCGATTAATGCATGGTTTGGGCGCCTGCTTGCGGGCGCCCTTTTGTTAGGGAGGGTGCCGTGTCCGCATTTCCGTTCGACGCCGTTATCTTTGACATGGACGGTGTCATTGTCGATACCGAGTATTACTACCTGGGCGAGACTGCCGCGTTTGCCAAGGAGCTTGGGCTTAACCTGACTCAAGAGGAGTTGAATGGGCAAGTCGGTACCTCGCATCAGTTCTTCCTGCATATGCTGGTCGATTGGTTTGAGCGCGCCGGTAAGGGGCATTTCACTGGCGAGGAAGCGTTGGCCCGTTGGGACGAGTGGGCGCATAAGCGTCCGCGCGACTATCAGGCTTTGATTAACCCAGGCGCTGTGGATACGATTCGAGAGCTGCCGCGCCGTGGCGTTCGCGTGGCGCTTGCCAGCTCGTCTCCCATGGATAGCATCGAGGAAGTGCTCAACGCGTGCGGGCTGTCGGATGCCTTTGAGTATGTGGTGAGCGGCGAGCAGTTTAAGGAGAGTAAGCCCGAGCCCGACATCTACCTGCATGCGCTGGACCTGCTGGGGCTGCCCGCGAATCGCTGCTGCTGCGTTGAGGATTCGGTGCCTGGCATCACTGCCGGCAAGCGCGCCGGTCTGACAGTCATCGCCAAGCGCGAGGAGCGCTTTGGCTTTAGTCAGGACGCCGCGGATAAGATTATCGATCAGCTGCCGGACCTGCTGGAACTCGCGTAAGAGCGCGTTAGTTGCGCGTTTTTCGGGTCCGATGAGTAAATACCCGACATTTTGGTGCGACACCTAGCATACTTTAAGCTAATGCGGGCTTAAGGACTTGTTGAATGCCCTTAAGCCCGTTTTAGACGTAATTGCGCTGGGAGAGGGTATATGCCACCGACTGAAGGGCTAACTGACGGTAAAGCAGCGATACCGCTGTACCAACAGGTCATTGATATCATTAAAAACGAAATCAACTCCGGTGCCTACAAGGCAGGTGCGCGGATACCCAACGAATTCGAATTGGCTGAGAGCTATAAAGTTGGCCGCGTTACCGTGCGACGCGCTATTGAGGAGCTCGTCCAACAGGGCTATCTAACGAAGCGACAGGGGAAAGGCACGTTTGTCAATGCCCCCAAGCTCAAGCGCAAGATTCGCCAGAAGGATGACGTCCAGAGTTTTTCGGACGCATGCCGCGCTAACGGAATGGAACCGGGGGCGTGTGTCATTTCGAGAAAGATACTGCCGGCGGATTCCACCGAAGCACAGTTCTTTGGTGTTCCCGTTGGAACTGACTTGATTTGCGTTGAGCGCGTGCGTACTGCCGATGGCGTCCCTGTCATGCTTGAGAACAACATATACGTTTACGAGGACAACGCCTATCTATCAACGGCGCCTCTATCTAACCAATCCATTTTTGAGTTCGTGCGCAACCGGACGGGGCGGACGCCTGCGTTTACCGACCCGTGCACGCTCGAGATCGCGTGCGCATCGCCCGAGGTCGCTCGGTTGCTGGCGGTTCCCGTTGGCGAACCCTTGTTTTATATGGAAGCCTTCTTCTTTGATGAGCAGCGGCGGCCGTTTATCATCGGTCGTCAGCGGATCGTTGGGTCTCGCTACGTTTTTGACATCTAGGACATTGCGAATGGAGACGCCCGGTGGATCATCTCACCGGGCGTTTCCATACCGTTCACGGCGCAAACGCAACCGTTCAACCGCGTTGCGGCAATCAGTTTGAAATTATCTTGATGACGAGAAAAGCTGCTGGTAATCTATAGAACGTCATAGAACGTTTGCCTTGTGCAAGCGTTGAAGCGAGATGCGATGCAGTCTCGAGTTCTTTGGAGGTATCTATGTCAGATACGAAGGCGAAGAAGACAAACAGACGTTTTAAGTTCAAATTACCGCATGTCTATACGATCATGTTCTTGCTGATCGTTGTCTTTGCGGTCCTGACTTGGATCGTTCCCTCTGGTCAGTATCAGCGCAAGACAATTTCGACAGCGGCGGGCGAGCGTGAAGTCGCCGTTGCTGGAACCTATGAACAGGTCGATAAGAACTACACCGATTCCGAGACCGGCGAGACCATCAATCTGGGTCAAGATATCTTCGCGGTCCTGCAAGCGCCCACCAAGGGCATCCAGGAGGCTGCCGATGTCGTTGCGTTCGTCTTATTGATTGGCGGATCGTTCGCAATCATCACCAAGACCAACGCTTTGAATGCCGGCATGAGCCGTGTGATTAAAAAGCTCAAGAACAAGGACATCCTCATCATCCCCATCACGATGACATTGCTGTCCATTTGCGGCACTACGTTTGGTATGTCTGAGGAAGCCCTGCCGTTCTATGCCATCTTCATTCCCATCATGATGGGTATCGGTTATGACTCGATGACGGCATTCATCATCTGCTTCCTTGGTCCTAACCTGGGATATTGTGCTTCGACCATCGACCCGTTTAATGTTTTGATCGCCCAAGGCATCATTGGCATCGAGGGTAATCCGCAACTGTGGCTGCGTGCCGTTTCTTGGGTCATCTTCACTGCCGTCGGTATCGCATGGGCCATGCGCTACGCCATGCGCGTCAAGAAAAACCCCGAGTCGTCCATTGTGTACGAGGACGATAAGCTCAAGCGTATTGAGTTTTCCGTGACCGATGCCTCCATCGAGGAAGAGTTCACTATCCGTCAGAAGCTCGTGCTTATCGATTTTGCTTGCGGTATGGGCATTATCGTCTGGGGTCTTGTTACCCAGGGCTGGTACATGAATGAGATTTCCGCCGTGTTCCTTGGCATGGGCTTGCTTGCCGGTATCCTGGGCGGTCTTGACCAGCAGACGATCGCAGAGGAGTTCGTTAAGGGTCTTGCCGACTTTGCGTACGCTGCCATCGTTATCGGTATCGCTCGCGGTATTCTGGTCATCGCCGAGGGCGGCATGATCATCGACACCATCCTCCAGGCGCTCGCTACTGCGCTTGCCGGTGCACCCGCCGCCGTCTACACCACGTTTATGTATATCGTCCTTGGCCTGCTCTCTTTGCTGGTTCCCTCGAGTTCTGGCCTGGCGGCGCTCACCATGCCCGTTATGGGCCCCCTGACCGAGCTCATGGGCCTCAATCCCGAGGCGGCCGTCACCGCGCTCCAGTTTGCCAACCAGACCATCAACACCATCAGCCCCGTGGCGGGTATGACGGTCGCCGGCCTTGCCGTGGCTAAGATTTCGTTTGGCCAATGGTGGAAGACCATTTGGAAGTTCTTCATCTTCATGGTCGTGTTTGGCCTGATCGTAACGGCAATTTCTGGCATGCTTCCGGTGTAGGTGGTTGTGATGTCTGATCGTTTGACGGTCCTGACGTCTAAGAGCGTCTTTACCGGTACGGGGGACCTGCCGTTTGAAGGTTTCGTAGCGGTCCGTGGCAATCGAATTGAGGCGGTTGGCACCAAGTGTGAGGTGGCTTCGTATTTGACCCAGGCGGACGAGGTAGTTGATCTGGGCGACCGCACCGTCATGCCTGGTCTGATCGATGTACATACCTTCTATACAGGCTGGGCGCTGCGGACGTTGGGGTCTGATCTGTCCGGCATCGATGATGCCAAAGAGGCCGTGTCGCTCTTGCGTGCATGGAAAGAAGATCATCCGGATTGCGCGGCGGCTTTTGGCCACAACCTATCCGAAACGTTGGCATCGGATGCCGAGAACGCAAATACGGCAGCTGTGTTTGACGAGTTTTTTGGTGATATCCCTGTCGTCTGCTTTACACCGGGCGCGGAGACCTGCGTTCTCAATGCTGCCGCCAGTGCGCGATACGGTTTTACACCGCAGGCGTGCTATGCCGAGAAGATCTGGCGCATGATGAGCGATTTCCTCGCGTTGCCCGAGGTGCGCGCGGGGTATTCGAACTACATGAGCATGCTTAACGAGCGCGGCGTTACCGCCATCAAGGAGATGGCGTTTGATGACTACTACGGCTTTGCCGACGAAATGGCTCGCCGTGAGGAATCTGGCGAGCTGACGGTTCGCGTCTCTATGATGTCGCAGCCGGTGGGCGCTGGTGCAAATCTGGCATATGCTCGCGAGGCACGAGAGCGCTTCCGGGGACCGTTCGTTCGTTTTTCTGGCTTCAACCGTATGACCGATCGCGGCGTATGGGCGGGGCTTGCCGAGATGATTGACCCCTATGAGGATACGGCCGATGCGGGCGCTGCCGGCAAGACGGTCGTCGAGGAGCCAGAGTGGGATCTGATTGAAAGCGAGCTGCGTGCAATTGATGCTGACGGCTTCCGATATTCCTTGCATTGCCAGGGCGATGGCGCCGTTCGTCGCACCGTGACGCTCTATGCCTCGCTGCCTCGAGACGAGCATGGACGGATGCTTCGCCGCCATGCGATTACCGATCTCGAGAACTCTGACCCGACCGATCTTGTCGAGTTTGGCAAGTTAGGTGGAATTTGCGAGGTCTATCCGCAGATTCTGACGCTGGACCGGCGCGAGGATTGCCTGTCGATGATGCGTCGACAAATTGGCGAGACGCGACTTTTGCACAGCTGGAATCGCCGCGGCATGGAAGATTCCGGATGCACAGTGTGCTGTGGAACGGATTTGCCACTGCTGATTCCGAGCCTGGGCGAGTCAATATACAGCGCGTGCGGTGGATTCTTCGCCGACGGACTGCCCGTGAATGAGGTCAACACGCTGACGCTTGTCGAGCTCTTGCGCGCTTGGACTGCCGGGGGCGCGTACGATCTGATGCGCGAAGACGAGCTGGGTACGCTTGAGGTTGGCAAGCTTGCCGATATCTGCGTGCTCGATCGGGATGTGTTCGACCTCGATTATCGCGACGCACGCGATCTTGCGGTTGATATGACGATGTCGGACGGACAAATCGTGTTCGATCGAAATAAGGAGGCATAAGATGTCTGAATCCAAACCGACGCTGCGTCGCGAGCAGATTGCGGGCATGAATATCCACTACATCATGTGGTCGCTCGATTACTTCCTTGATGTGCAGCAGCGCTTGGGCTTTGAGTCTATTGAGCTGTGGTGTGCAGAGCCGCATGTGACGCTCGACCATACGGGCTACTTTGAGGCTGAGGTCCTGGCGAAAAAGGCTGCAGACCGTGGGCTTAGGTATCGTACTCTGTGCCCCGAGAATGTTGTCTATCCTTGGCAGTACTGCGCACGCAAGCCGCTGCATGAACAGCGCAGCCTGGCGTACTTTAAACACGGCATTGAACTTGCCGAGGTACTTGGGTGCGACCGTATGTCCATCAACTCGGGCTGGGGCGACTGGGACGAGGACCGCGAGGAAGCCTGGAAGCGCAGCCGCGAGCACTTGTCCATTCTGGCGGAGTATGCCGGCGAGCACGGTCTGGTGCTTACGATGGAAAGCCTGCGTCCCGAGGAGAGCAACCTCGTGACGACGGTTTCCGATGCGAAGCGCATGATTGACGAGGTCGCGAGCCCGTACTTACAGCCCATGGTTGATACAACCGCGATGGGCGTCGCAGGCGAGACGCTCGAGGACTGGTTTGCCGCCTTTGGCGATGGGGCAATTCACGAGATGCACTTTATCGACGGTGACCCGTATGGCCATCTGGTGTGGGGCGATGGCAAGCACGATATGGACGCCTTCGTCGCCACGCTCAACGCCCATGGTTTCGACGGCATGCTGGGCCAGGAAATCACGGACGGTCGTTACTACGATGACCCGGCGGCCGCAGATGCCAAGAACATGGCCGCATTCGAGAAATATCTGATTGACTAAAACAACCATCGGCCACGCAACCAACGTCATTGATTGCGGGCCAAACAAGAAAGGAACTGGATATGAACGCACACGATCTGATTAAAGAGGCAATTGCCGAGAAGGGCAAGTTCGACAGCGTCTACTGGATTGCTTGCGGTGGCTCCATGATCGATTTGATCCCGGCTCATGAGCTTCTGCAGCGCGAGGCTACCACCTTCACTTCGTATATCTATACCGCGCGTGAATTCGACATTATGCGTCCGCGTCGTCTGGGCGAGAAGTCCCTGGTCATCGCTTGCAGCCACAGCGGCAATACCCCCGAGGTCGTCGAGGGCTGCGAGATTGCCCTTGCTGCCGGCGCTACGGTGATCGCCCAGACCGACAACGCTGGATCCAAGATTGACTCCGGCAAGTGGACCACGTGGGTCTACCCATGGGGCGAGGGCGTGCCGCAGGCCGAGGTCCCCGCTGGCATTTCGCTGTCGCTTGCGGCAGAGCTGCTCGATCAGCAGGAGGGCTACGCCGATCTTGCCGATATGTATGCCGGTATCGCCGAGATGGATAAGATTCTTCCCCCGGCACGCGAGAAGGTAAATGCCGAGCTGGGCGATCGCTTTGCCAAGCTTTGCCAGGAGCACGAGTTCTTCTATATTCTGGGCAGCGGTCCCAACTTTAGCCAGACCTACGGTTTCGCTATCTGCTCTCTTATGGAGATGCAGTGGCAGCACTGCAGCTACATTCACTCTGCCGAGTACTTCCATGGCCCCTTCGAGGCTACTCAGGATGGCGTTTTTTACTTCCTGCAGATGGGCTCCAGCGAGTGCCGTGCTATGGACGAGCGCGCCCTGGCGTTCCTTAAGACGCATACCGATACGCTGATGGTGCTCGATGCCAAGGAGTACGGTATGGAAGCCGTGCCGGCGAGCGTCCGTGCTTATCTGGACCCGGTGCTGTTCTACGCCATGAACTGCGAGCTGCGTGCCGCACGCGGCAAGGTGTTTGATCACGATCCCGATTTCCGTCGCTACATGGGCGTCGTCGAGTACTAGAAGGATAAATACCATGGCATTTAACGTTAACGCGCTCGGATTTGGCGACAACGTCGTCGATCGCTACGAGCATATCCACACCATGTATCCTGGCGGCAACGCGGTGAACTTCGCCGTTTATGCCAAGAAATGCGGTGCCGCACGCTCCGCATACATGGGCATTTTTGGCAATGACGCCGCTGCCGAGCATGTCATTGCAAGCCTCGAGGATGAGGGTATCGAGCTTGACAAGTGTGAGCAGATGATTGGCGAGAACGGAGCGGCTCGCGTGACCGTCGTTGACGGTGACCGTGTCTTCCTTGGCTCCAACGAGGGCGGTATCCGTGGCGATGCGCGCTATGTCCTCGATCGCTTTGACCTTTCGTACATGAAGCAGTTCGATGTGGTTCATTCGGGCAACTATTGCTTTACCGAGCGCGAGCTGCCCAAGCTGAAGGCTGCGGGCGTCACGGTCTCTTTTGACTTTTCGGACGACTCCACCGACGAGTACTACGAGCAGATTGCACCCTACGTCGATTTTGCCTTCTTTAGTGCGGCGGATGCCGCGAGTGAGGACGAGATTCGCGAGCGTCTGGCATGGGTGAAGGGCCTGGGTCCGCGTTTTGTGTCGGCTACGGCGGGTGCCGAGGGCTGCATTGCTTACGACGGCGAGCGTTATTACCGCCAGCTGGCTAAACCGGTAACGGACATGAAGGACACCATGGGAGCGGGCGACTCGTTCCTCACTTCGTTTTTGATGTGCTATCTCGATTCCGCTAAGCGTGGTGAGGATGGCGCCGAGGCCATCGAGCGCGCGCTCGACTTTGCTGCCGGGTTTGCCTCGACCGTGTGCGGCATGGAAGGTTCTTGGGGCCACGGAGCACCAATCGTCGAATAGCTTAAGAAAGCGTACGGCGGTCTGGCTATGAGGCTTTGGACAGCCGATGCAAAACAATAAGCGAAACGCGAAAAGGGGGCTCGCCATGTGGTGGGTCCCCTTTTGAACATTGGAGAAGACCATGGGTATTAAAGCGTGCGCAGCTGGTTTTTGCTGTGCGGACGTCTATCAAAACATCGGCGTGTTCTATCCGACTGGTAATGGCATTGACTGGGGTATCCATCTTGCACGAATGGGCGTTTCGGTATCCGCCGTGTCGGTTGTCGGCAAGGACGAGTACGGAGACAAGATGAGGGAGGCGCTGGCCGCTGAGGGGTTCGATATCTCACATCTGCGGGTGGAGGATGGCGACACCTCGGTGATGCTCATGGCGTTGAAAGACGGCGTCGATCGCGTACATCTCGAGGCAATCGATGGCGTAATGGAGGCATATCGACCGAATGAAGATGACCGGGCGTTTATCCTAGAACATGACATCATTCACACCGACCTGTTTGGCAATTGTTTGGACCTCCTGCCCGAATGGCATGATGCGGGCAAGACGGTGGTTATGGACTTCTCGGTGTTCAGCCAGGATCCCGAATATGCCTGCGAGAACCATTTTCCCTACGTTGACTATGCGTTCATGTCGTTTGAAGAGGACACTCCGGAGCTGCGTGATTGGGTACGTCACGTACAGGAGCTGGGACCGCGGGTGGCAGTTGCCACGCTTGGTGAGAAGGGAAGCATTGCCTATGACGGTGAGCGCTTCTATGAGTGCGGGATCGTGCCGGCGGAGAAGGTCGTTAACACCGTGGGTGCCGGCGACTCGTATATTGCCGGGTTTACCAAGGGCGTGATCGATGGCCTTGATATTCCGGCGTGTATGAAGGCGGGCGCTGAACTGTCGTCCCGAGTGATTGGTTCGTTTGAGCCGTACTAGGGCCAAATGCCTGGAAAGGAGTACGAAATGGTTATCGACATGTTGGTCCATCCTATGCTCTATGGCGAGATCTGTACGCCGGGTGATGAGCCTGATGGATTCGGTTTTTGGTCACGAGAATTTGGTATGGGGCATATGGGCCCCATGGATTGGGATGAGCTTCAAGTCGAGATGGACGTCTGCGACGTGCGGAAGAGCGTGCTCATGCCGCTCGATGTAACCACGGCATGCGGAGGACACTTTGGCACCAATGACCAGATTGCCATGCTGGTTGCCGCGCACCCCGATCGTCTGTGGGGATTTGCGAGCGTAGATCCGCAGGTGAGCGGTGCCGCAGACGAATCGGAGCGCGCCTTTACCGAGTTGGGGGCAAAGGGGCTTTGCCTGCATCCGGCAAAGCAGGGTTTTGCCCCCGATGATGCTGTGGCCGAGCCGCTTTACGAGCTGTGCGAGCGCTATAACAAGCCGGTGGTTTTCCATGCCGGTATGTCTTGGGAGCCGGGCGCAGAGCTCTCGCGCAGTAACCCGCTTGCATTTGAGCACACAATCGCAACGCATCCAAATGTGCGCTTTAGTTTGACCCACTTTGGCTGGCCCTGGGTGCGCGAGACCGTGGCGATGCTGCTCAAGTATCCCAACTGCTACACGGACACCTCTATCACTTACATCGATTCGCCCGAGGAGATGATGCAGCGCCTTTTCACGGTCGATATGGGGCCGCTGTGGTATGAGCGCGCGCTATCGCATCAAGTGATGTTCGCCAGCAATACGCCGCGTTTCCGTGCATTCAAACTCAAGCGGGCGCTCGATACCGTGCTCATGCGCGATGATGCGCGAGAAAGGCTCTACTGGGGTAATGCCCTGCGTTTTCTTGAAGGGGATGAGTAAACATGGTGACGCTCGAGACATTGAGCTATCTATCGACTGCTCCGGACCAGTTCATCGATATTACCGAAGATGTGCACGCTGCCATCGAACGCAGCTCGGTGACCAATGGCTTGGCAGCGATTATTTTGTCGCATACGACCTGTGGAATCGTGGTAAACGAGGGACTGCCCTGCGTGGAGACGGATCTTATGGAGACGCTTGATCGCATCGCCCCACTCGATGCCCCCTATGCGCATGCACACTTCCTGCCGAGCTATGGAGCCACCGGTAACAACTCCTGTGGGCATATCAAGAGCATGATTTGTGGAAACAGTTGCTTCTTTCCCGTCCAAGATGGCCACATCGTGTGCGGAGGTGCCCAGAACATCTATCTTGCGGAGTTTGACGGTCCGCAGAAGCGAAAAGTGTACGTCGAGGTGCTGGGGGAGTAACGTCCCTGCAATGACCCTAAGAAGGAGCACGTTATGTCGTTTCTAACCTCGATGTTCAAGACCGAAAAGCCGGTTATTGGAATGCTGCACCTGCGTCCTCTGCCGGGCGATCCACTGTATTACCCGGGCGGAAGCGTGTCGCAGGTCGTGGAAGCCGCCAAGCGCGATCTCGAGGCGTTGCAGCAGGGCGGTGTCGATGGCATTTTGATTACCAATGAGCTCTCGATGCCCTATGAGCAGCATGTTTCTCCCTCAACCCTTGCATCGATGGGCTATGTAATCGGGGCTCTATCCCATGATTTGTCGACTCCTTGGGGAGCTGAAGCTATTTACGATGGTGATGCCACAATCGAGCTGTGCGCTGCCGTCGACGCGCAGTTCACGCGTTGCAATTTTTGCGGTGCCTGGGCCGGTGATCTCGGGCTGATTAACCGAGATTTCGCTCACACCATGCGTCGCAAGGCGGCGCTGCGCTTGGACGACCTCAAGCTTTTTCACTTCATCACGAGCGAGGGCGAGGTTTATCTCAACGACCGCACGACCGCGGACATTGCCGATTCACTTCTCTTTAATTGCCTACCGGATGCGATGGTCATCGGCGGTTCGGCTGCCGGTCGTGGCGCTTCGGGCGAGCTTGCCGACGAGGTCCGCGAGCGTGTTGGCGAAGTGCCCGTGGTATGTGGCACCGGTTGTCGCGAAAATACCGTGGCTGACGTATTTGCTCACTACGATGGCGCGTTTGTCGGCACGTGCTTAAAGCGCGACGGAAAGCTGGATGCCCCGATTGATGTTGAGCGGGTGGTTCGTTTTATGGCTGCCGCTCGTACGGCGCGAGGGGAGTAGGCACCTATGGCGCTCTATCTGGGTATTGATATTGGGACAAGCGCCTCTAAAGGCGTTTTAATCGATGATCGATGCAACATCGTTTGCCAAGCCTCTTGTGGACATGAGACGGACAACCCGTGTGATGGATGGTACCAGCATGATGCTGAGGCAGTTTGGTGGGGCGATTTTTGCCGCTTGTCGCGCGAGCTGGTGATGCGATCGGGGGTTAACGCGGCGCAGATCGGATGCGTGGGCCTTTCCGCATTGGGTTGCGACTGTGTGCCGGTCGATACCGAGTGCAACGCGCTGGCGCCCGCGATTTTGTATGGAGTCGATGCACGTTCGAAGCCGCAGATTGACGAGCTCCTTTCCGAATATGGGTCAGGTCGCGCACGCGAACTTTTCGGGCACGATCCCTGCTCATCAGATATTGCTCCTAAGATCTTATGGTTTAAGGAGAATATGCCCGAGGTGCACGAACGTGCCGCGAAGTTCCTGACGGCATCATCGTTTCTATGCGCAAAGTTGACGGGGCGTTTTACGGTGGACCGTTACTTGGCGGAGGATTTTCTTCCCCTATACGACCGCTACACTTGGAGGGTTGATGCTCGGGAATGTGCTCGTTTCTGCCGGCCTGACCAGATGGCGGAGGTAATGTCGGCTACCGATATTGCCGGGGTGATTACGCAGCGCGCGGCTGAGGCGACAGGGCTCGCGGCAGGGACACCTGTCTTAGTGGGAACGGGCGACTCTGGTGCCGAGGCCATTTCGACGGGTGTATTTCGTCCCGGCGATATGATGGTTCAGTTGGGGAGCACGGCGTATTTCATCTACCTAGCTGATCATATGGTCGATGATGCCCGTCTGTGGCCAGGGACGTTTATCATTCCCGGAACTTACGGGATCTGCGCGGGGACCAATACGGCGGGTGCGCTCACATCGTGGCTGCGCCAAGAGCTGTATCGCGACGCCGTAGAGGCCGAGGGCCACGGTGGCCCCGATGCATATTCGGTTATGGCGCATGATGCCGCCGACGTGGCGCCGGGTGCCGATGGGCTCCTGTGTCTGCCGTACTTTGCGGGGGAGCGTACTCCGCTCAACGATCCCGAGGCACGTGGCGCCTTCTTTGGCCTGACCGGAAGGCATACGCGAGCCCATATGGTTCGCGCCGCCTTGGAAGGCGTCGCGTATACCGTTGCATCCCATGTCGACATTATCGAGCGAGAGCATGGACTGCCAATTGGGCGCATTATGCTTGTCGGAGGTGGAACCAAGAATCCAGTTTGGATGCAGGCTATCGCCGACGTATGCGGGCGCGAGGTCTCGGTTGCCAAGGTTACGGTGGGCGCATGCTTCGGTGATGCCATCATGGCAGCTCTCGCAGGTGGCGCCTATGCATCATGGGATGAACTCGCCCAAGTCCTTGGCGTTGCACAAACAATCGTGCCCGATATGGCTGCCCACGAGCTATATGCGTCGCGTCGTCATATCTTTGACGAATTGTATGCACGCAACCGTGATCTCATGCACGAATTGGTGTAATGCTGCCGAATTGTACTGCCTGCCAATAGGGACTGCGTTGTGCGATTCGCATGTCCCTTGGCATTTTTGCCCACAGGGGTTAGCGAAGGTCAAAAACAGAGTGCGCAGTTGCTAAAACTACCGACTCGATGCGCTTTGCGTCACAGTTTTTGAGTGAGGCAATGTGCATCGAGGTCCTTGCGAGCGATCTGATGAGCGATTGCACACTTGTTTCTGTGTTTGGCTCGGCCGGCGCATCGGTCTCGAGCAGTAGACGGTCGAGTGGAATCTGTCGGGCATATTCGCGACCGCGCTTGGTGGCGAGCATGCGCTCGTTCACGGAAAAATAGCAGCCTGCGTTTCGCGCGCGGACGAGTTCGTCCGAAGTGCCGCTAAACCAGTGGAAGATGATAACGGGGGAGTCGGAGTTTGGGATGAGTAGTCCATGCGATTCGAGGACGTTCAGTACGGTTCCCGCCGAACGAACGGCGTGAATTGATATCACGCGCCCGGTAAGAGGATGCTGCACGAGCGCATCGCAGAGCCGGTCAAATGCCTGTATTTGTAGCGGCTCACTTCCAGCAAAGCGCGCGGAAAAGTCGAGTCCGACTTCGCCGATATAGCGCTCTTGGGCAGCAACTTCGCAAAGCAGATTGATTTCAGCGTTGCCATATCGTCCGTCGGCGAGCCACCAGGGATGGAGGCCGATGCCGGCAAAGATATTTGAACGGCCGCAGGCGCGCTTCTTGGCGCGTGCAAAGTCGTGCGGATCGACGCCGCAGTCAAATAGAATCAGGCCCAGCGCCGTTGCCTCATCGGCAACGGCGTCCGGGTGAGCCATTAGATCAAGATGGCAGTGTGCATCAAATAACCGGGGCTCCATCTCGGCGCGCTCCGCTAGTCTAGGCGCTGGCCATCGGCGCGCACGCGCTCGGTGCCGCGGCCACTGATCTGGCGGATAACCTCGCCGGCGATCATCTGGCCCATGATGGGCGGCATAAAGCTCGCGGTTCCCAGCTCGGTGCGCTCGTGGATGTTGGAAGGGTCGCGGGGCTGGGTCTTTACCGACTCCTCGCAGCTAAACAGCACGTGAAGGCTCTTGATGCCACGTTTTTTGCACTCTTTGCGCATGATGCGGCTCATGGGGTCGCGCACGGTGTCAAAAATGTCGGCAAAATGCAGGCATTCGGGATGGAGCTTGTTGGCCCCGCCCATGGAGCTAACCAAACGAATGTCATTGTCCTGAGCATATTTGGCAATGGTGAGCTTGGCCGAGATGGTGTCGATGGCGTCGACGACGTAGTCGAGCTTGCCACCCGTCTGCTCCAAAACGCCCGCGAAGAACTCGTCGATGTTGTCGCTCAGCAGGTATTCGGTGCGCTTGATAACGCTGGCGGCGGGATTGATGTCGTGGATCATGGCTTCCATCACGTCAACCTTGCGCTTGCCGACGGTGCTGTGAAAGGCGATGGCCTGTCGATTGATGTTGCTGGGCGCGACGATATCCTTGTCCAGAATCACAAAATGACCGATGCCGCCGCGGACAAGTGCCTCGCAGCAGTTAGAGCCCACGCCTCCGCAGCCGAGCACCAGCACCGTGGCGTTGGCGAGTCTATCGAGTGCCTCACGGCCCATGATGATCTCGAGTTTGGTGTCGCGTGTCTCGACGAGAGCAGCGGTTTCGGTCATAGACATCCTCCGATGGGGAAGCGAATCGTGTTTTAGCTATCACCATTATAGGTATTATCGCGATTCCATTTGAGCCCTAGGGGCTTGTTGAAATGAGGCAAGGATTCGCATAAGATGAAGCAGATGGCACCCGTTGCAGCGGGTTGGCCAACTCCCAAACACGTTTGTAGCGTGAGAAGTGGCCGTCTTCGCATTACGCGGGGGCGGCTATTTCATTCGACCTCCTATGTGGATGCCGAGTTCCACAGCCGCGATTACAAGCAATAACAACGTCAGGACATTATCAATACTCATAGTCCATCTCCTTCTTGGGAAGAGGGAGCTGGCCCATCTGCTTCTGGACCCATTGTATCTAAAAACGAACGAATGTTCTATACATAACATTGCTATTAGATAATTAGACAAACATCTAAATAACGAGTATAGTGTGCACGTCGCGAGAGATAGCGAGAGGAGGTTCTATGCCGGGAGAGGGTTTTAAGGCGCTGGCCGATCCAACGCGACGGCGCATTTTGGAGTTGCTGCGCGAGGGCAATTGTACGGCCGGGGAGCTTGCCGAGCATTTTGACATTAGCAAGCCGTCATTGAGCCATCATTTGGCGACGCTCAAAAACGCCGGGCTGGTGACCGACGAGCGCCATGGCCAAAACATCGTTTACAGCTTAAACACCACCGTCATGCAGGACTTGATTGGCTGGTTTATGGGCTTTACAAACACGGAAGGTGATAAGGATGAATAACGAAAACAAGGGCATTCACCCCACGGGGGTATCGTCGCGCGTGTGGATTGCGCTGGTCGTTCTGTGCGTCGCCAATGTCGTAGCGCACCTCATGGTGATGCCGAGCCTGCCGGCGCAGATTCCCACGCACTGGGGCGCGAACGGCGCCGTCGATGGTTGGGGTCCTAGCTGGATGGCCTCCGCGCTCGGCGTGCTGCCTCTGGCGCTTCTCGCAATGTTCTGCGTGGTGCCGCGCATCGATCCCAAAGGTGAGGCATATCGAACCTCGGGCAAGTTCTATCAGGGCTTCGTAATCGCCTTCATCTTGTTCATGTGCGCCATAAGCTGGCTGGGAGAGCTTACGGTCTGGGACGTGGTGCCGGCGGTCGGTTCGGTCAACGTGCTGATTTCCGGTGCTATCGGTTTGCTGTTCATCGGCGTAGGCAACTACTTGCCGCGTGTGAAGCAGAACTATACGCTCGGTATCAAGACGCCTTGGGCGCTTGCCGATCCCGAGAACTGGCGCCGTACGCAGCGTTTTGGCGGCGCCTGCTTTATGGTGCTGGGTATTGGCCTGATTGTGATGGGCGTGGCAGGTGCGGTGCTTTCGAGTGAAGTCGTTGCCGCGGTGATTGCGGTTCTGGCGTTTGGTTCAGCCGGAGCTGCCTACGTCTATTCGTATCTGCTGTGGCGTAAATCGCAGCGAGCCGTTCGCTAAGGTTGCGGAAAACTAGCGTACGCAGTTCATAGTATGTTCTGGGGGACTTTTCCCAGGTAGTATTAGGGGGTATGGGCAACCATGCCCCTTTTTCGTTAAGTTTCAGAGCTGGTTTTCTCATTTCGTTTCCACTAAAGCGAATCAAGAATAGGGAAACAGCAGGTAGAAAGGATAAAACAGGCATATGGCGGAGTTTATCTACCAAATGTATCAGGCTCGCAAGGCCCATGGCGACAAGGTAATCCTTGACGACGTGACCCTGAGCTTCTACCCCGGTGCCAAGATCGGTGTCGTGGGCCCCAACGGTATGGGCAAGTCGACCCTGCTCAAGATCATGGCCGGCATCGAGGAGGTCTCCAACGGTGATGCCAGGCTCACCCCCGGCTACACCGTGGGCATCCTGCAGCAGGAGCCGCCGCTCGACGACGACAAGACCGTCATCGAGAACGTGCGCATGGCATTTGGCGACATGATCGCCAAGGTCGATCGCTTCAATAAGATCGGCGAGGAGATGTGCGACCCGGATTGCGACATGGACGCCCTCATGGCCGAGATGGGCAAGCTCCAGGACGAGATTGACGCCGCCGACGGCTGGGATATCGATTCCAAGCTCGGCCAGGCCATGGACGCCCTGCAGCTGCCCGATTCCGACATGCCGGTCAACGTGCTCTCTGGCGGCGAGCGCCGCCGCGTGGCCCTGTGCAAGCTGCTGCTCGAGGCTCCCGACCTGCTGCTGCTCGACGAGCCCACGAACCACCTGGACGCCGAGTCGATCCTGTGGCTCGAGCACTTCCTGCATAACTATCAGGGCGCGGTGCTTGCCGTCACACACGATCGCTACTTCCTGGATAACGTTGCCGAGTGGATCTGCGAGGTCGACCGCGGTCACCTTTATCCCTACAAGGGCAACTACTCCACGTATCTGGAGACCAAGGCCGCGCGTATCGAGGCGCAGGGCAACCGTGACGCCAAGCTCGCCAAGCGCATGGAGGCCGAGCTCGAGTGGGTACGCAGTTCACCCAAGGCTCGCCAGGCCAAGAACAAGGCTCGTCTGGCTCGCTACGAGGAGATGGAGGCCGAGGCCCGCGCAAGCCAGAAGCTCGACTGGACCGATATCCGCATCCCTGTGGGCCCGCGTCTGGGCAACAAGGTGCTCGAGGCCCATCACCTGCACAAGGAGTTCGACGGTCGCGTGCTCATCGATGACCTTTCGTTCACCCTGCCGCGCAACGGCATCGTGGGCGTGATCGGCCCCAACGGTGTCGGTAAGACCACGCTGTTCAAGACGATTGTGGGTCTGGAGCCGCTGACTTCGGGCGAGCTCGAGGTGGGCGAGACCGTCAAGATTAGCTACGTTGATCAGAACCGCTCCGGCATCGACCCCGACAAGAACCTGTGGGAGGTCGTCTCGGACGGCCTGGACCACATGATGGTCGGCGAGACCGAGGTCCCGAGCCGCGCCTATGTGGCGAGCTTTGGCTTTAAGGGCCAGGACCAGCAGAAGCGCGCTGGCGTACTCTCCGGTGGCGAGCGCAACCGTCTGAACCTGGCACTCACGCTCAAGCAGGGCGGCAACCTGCTGCTCCTCGACGAGCCCACGAACGACCTCGACGTCGAGACGCTGTCCTCGCTCGAGGCGGCGCTGCTCGAGTTCCCGGGCTGCTCGGTGGTCATTAGCCACGACCGTATGTTCCTGGACCGCGTCGCCACGCACATTCTGGCGTGGGAGGGCACCGACGAGAATCCGGGCAACTGGTATTGGTTCGAGGGTAATTTCGAGGCCTATCAGGCCAACCGCATCGAGCGCCTGGGCGAGGACGCGGCCCAGCCGCATCGTATTCACCGTAAGCTGACGCGCGACTAGTAGCAAGTAGAAAGGCCGCCACCAAGGGCGGCCTTTCTTGTAGCAATTGCACTGCAGCTATGCCCTGGCTGCTGGTTTGATTCATAATCAAAGTTATCTCTTTGGGATTAAAGCCCGTTTTTGCTATGAGCGATTTTCTAATTCCGTTTAAAACGTAAAGACGCATTGGGTTGCAAGGACATAAGCAAATCGAATTGAAATATAACCAGTGCTGTAACGTTACAAAAAAGATTATAGAATAGGAGTACCTTATAAGTCGCTTCTCTAGAAAGAAGAACATATGCTTTCGCGTCGTCGTTTTCTGCAACTTGTCGCGTCTTCAATTGTCGCCTTAGCCGCACGTCCGAAAGAGGTTTTTGCTTCGACGGGCAATATTGATGGTGAGCAGATACAATTTACTTCTGAAATTGCGCAAGAGCTTGCCGATAAATATATAAAGGGACTCCTCGGCTATTCGTATACGCCTTCTGACCCTATTCCTTTTGTAGATGTTGATGGGTCCCCGCTTGGTTACATTGTTCCGGTTGTGACATCCAATAGAGCCGCGGGCTATTTGGTTTTAGATGCTTCAGATGATGAAATACTTACGGGATATCGTTTTGGAGACGGCTTAGTCAGCCCTATGGATCGGGGAGGAGATCTTGGTGTCGAGTCTTATTCTTTCAATAACCCAGTCGTAATGATCAATCCATTCGAATTCGGCGTGCAATCTTTGGACGGTTCAATAACAACAAATTGCGGAAGAACAATCCCGGCTGTTTCCATAGAAGGACGGCCTGTCGTTTTATCGAATAAACCTTCAAGCTGGAACGATGTTGTAATTTACGCAACTCAAATGCAGGATTACACAGTATCTGGATTTCGTTCCATTTCTCAGTTTATGTCATATGATGAAAGCGAGATTAAGAGGCTTACCGCCCACTATGCTTGTATGGTGACAGCTTTTTCGAACGTTGCGGAACTGTATGGCATTGCCAATTTATATAGCGACCCTTCGCAATATATGCAGATATGGAGTTACACCAATACCCATGCTCTTTCCGATGAAGAACAGACTGTTCCCGGCGTTGTTTTGGGTGGAACGCCGATATCAACCTGTGCAACGGGGTTTACAAATTACTGCGCAAGCAGAGGAAGTACTCTTATCGCCCGCACTGTCTCCTCTCCGGCTATCGCGAGCATTCAAAATGAGATTAACTCTAATAGACCGAATGTTTTACATGCGAGTTTGTACAACGGATCAGCCCATTCTGTAACAGCGGAGGCTTACGCCACACTTACTGGTAAGAAAACTGGAGAGACAAGGCAGATGATTGGCATAGCGGACGGCTGGAATTCATCTTTATCCTTCCTGAAGTATGATCAGAGCTATTATGCGTGGACTTATGGAACGACTTTTTCGAAGTAGGGCGATTCGTCTAGCCCTGTCTTTGGTGCTGATGGCTTCATTGGTGGGCTGTTCAACAAAGGAAGAGATATCGCGCGGAGGTTCCGGAGAAGTGACTGCGACAGACTCAGGTTCATTAGAAATAGCTGGCGGGCATGCCGATGTGATGTTACAAGGAAAAGGCGTGCTTAGGTCGGTTGATGCTGAAGACGCTGTCTGCTCAATAGAGGATTTAAAGACAGGTGAAACTGCACCGTACCGAGTCTCAGATAATGCTGCGAATATGATTGAGTCGATACCGACTGGAGCGCAGGTTTCTTTTAGATACTTTGCTCCGCAACTTGAGGATGAGCTTGCTTCTCTGGTGTCTATATGCACCGATGACAACTAAAAGGCCTGAATTCAAAAGGCCTCGGATGGTCAATTGGCTATCCGAGGCCTTTTTTACTCGACCGGGGCTTCGACCTTGTCGATGACCCAGGTGGCTCCGAGGCCGCCGGTGGTGTTGCGGCGGATGCGCACGGTGACTTCGTGGCGCTCGCCGGCCTGCGTGTAGTGCAGGGGGAAGCTTGCGCGGTTTCGCGCGGCCTCGATGGTACCGCGCTCGCGGGCGATCCAGTAGTACTCGCCGACGATACCGAGCGTGTCGGCGCCGTAGGGGAGATAGGTCGATAGCTCGTGCAGAAGCGGGCCGGGGCAGAAGACCTCGGTTGCGAAATCGATGGGGAAGTCCTTGGGGATGGTCGGTGCTGCGGGTGCGGGGGCCGGTGCTGCAGCGGGGGCCGGAGACGGTGCCGGTGCGGGAATTTGGTCGCAAACAGCGGCGGGCACGGATTCGATGACGGGTGCGGGCTCCGGCGTCGCTTCCGGCTTGATCGTGGAATCTGCGGGCTCCGGCGTCGTCTTCGGCTTGGTTGTGGAATCTGCGGGCTTCACGGTGACGGGCGCGTCTGCAACTGCGGTTTCAACCTCAACCTGCGTCGCGTTCTCGTTCTCGACGCTCGACTTTGCCTCGATGGGCGTGGATGCCATGGTGGTGATGCCGGCGTTTGCGTTCTCGGGGTCATAGACGACCGTGAGCGAGATGGCGGGCTGCGGCGTCTCGGGCTCCGGCGCCGACTCGGTAGCGCCTTGATCGTCGGGCTCGTCGGGCTGATCGTCCTCGGTCTCGTCGCCAAAGACATCGCTGTTTTGGAACGCAGGCGTTTCGGGCTGGTCAGCGGCTTCTTCGGTTGTCGACTTGGGAGCTTCGTTGAGCTCCGCAGTGGCTTCCTGCTCGGATATGACTTCGGGATCGGTCGTGGCGGTGATTTCGGTGTCGGCTTCTGCCGTTACCTCAATAGCGACTTCGATCTCTGCCTCGGGCTCGGGCTCCGGAGCGACTTCGGCCACGGGCTCGGGCTCGGCGCGCTTAACGTGCTTGGGGCGCACGGCCTTGAGGTCCTTCTCGCCGCGCTTTTTCTTTTTGTAGGACTGCTTGGCACCCTTGGCAGCCTTGGGCTTGTCCTCGCCCTTGGCAAGGGCGGCATCCCAGGCCTCGTTGGCGATGAGCGTGGCATACAGGCGACCGCCCTTAAAGACGGTCAGCCTTATGCAGTCGTCGAGCTCCTCGAGCAGCTCGCGCGTGGACTCGAAGCCCAGGTCATAAGCGGCCATGTCACCAGCAGCGAGCGCCTCCTCGACCTGCGTCATAAACGTTTGCTTGCCGCACCCAATCGCATCACGCAGCAGACGATACAGATAGATGTGGTTGCCCAGCGATAGCGTGGGCTTAACTATTGTCTTGCTCATGGCAAATCTCCTCTTTACACACCAAAGCATCTTACCATCGCGCGGGGCTTGCTACCTCGGCGCCCAAGGCAAACGGGCGCGACCGTTGCCGGTTCGCGCCCGTTATACAGGTCGATTATCTATGAGGGGCAAACGTGCTTAGTTGCCCGATGCCGTGCCTTGGCTCGAGCTGTCAGATGCCGTGCCGGACGCGGTTCCACTCGAGCTGTTCGAGTTGCTGGTGTTGCTGCTGTCTGCTGAGCCCGTTCCCGACGTGGTGTCGCTCGTCTGGTCGCCCGTGCTCGGTTGAGAGCCGTCAGTCGTTTGGCTTGAGTCGGTTGTGCCGGATTGCGTACCGTTGTTGTTCACAGAAGAATCGGCGCCCTGCGACTGATCGGGGGTGTTCGAGGACGAGTCGGTGGATGCGGAGGTGCCCTGCGAGTCGTCCTGCTGGCTTTGCGATTGACCAGTGCTGTCCGCGTCGTGCTCGGTCGTGCGTGACGACAGAATCGGCTCGGGACGCTCGCCCAGACCCTCACCGGCGGTGGTGATAAGGATGGCAGCGGTGCAGGCGATAACCGCGACGATGGCGATGGCGATCGAGAAGATGATGACCTTCTTTTGCGTCTGGCTGCGCTCTGCCGCCGCCTTGGCGCGCAGGCTGTCGGGGGCGACGCGCGCCGTGGTCGCGCGCCCTGCAATCTGGCGCATCTCCTGGGTAGTCGCGGCGCCGCCTAAGTGCTCCTCGGCATTTAATTCAACGGGTTCATAGGCGCCGGCGGGGTAGTCGACGGTGGCGTGCGTACCTTTGAGGGCTTCGGCGCTGGCAGAGATAAAGTGGCGGTAGACCTGCGAGGACACAACGGTGATGACCGAGCTCACGGCGGCACCGATCACCGATCCGGCGATACCGATCTTGGAGGCAAGCGCGACGCTCGTGGCGGCAGCTGCGGCGCCGGCGATGATTTGGGGAATGGAAATGTCGTCAAACAGGCCCTTTTTGGGCGCGATGGCCATGGTCTGTCCGATGGAATGGTTCTCGTGCACGCCGTTGTTGAGCGATGCCGGCGTCATGACGCGCGTGCGCGGCGCGTCGGTGTACTTGGTTGTCATACGGGGTCCTCCCGGTGTAAATCTGCTTCGTTTCGTGTAGCCATCAGGGTACCCACCAGATGTGAATCGTACGTGACATTTAACAGATACCATCAACTCATCAAGGGGGGCTTGCTGTCTTTGGTGCAATAGCTTGATGCTAAACTGGATTTACGATTGCGAGGTGGTTTACGTGATGTACCCGTATATGACATTCGAAGACGGTACCGAGGTCGTTCATTCTGACCTGATTGCAGATGAGGATATCGAAAAGGTTGTCGTGCATTTTGAACGACCGACGGCAGAGGGCTTCGACTCCGCTCGCTGTGAGTTGCCTTCCTGTTCGTGGACTGACTGGGAAGGGCATTTTACTCAGAGTGAAAAACGAGCTTTCGAAGAGTGTTTGAGCAAATCATTTAGATTAGTTCGAGTTTAGTTCGAATAAAGAAGCCGAATGCGATGACCTAAAGCGTATGCATTTTTAGTATTAGATGCGTATGAAATGGAGGATGTGAATGGATGAGCTAATAGACTTTAAAAAACGATTTCTCAAGAATGGCGAGCTGGTTTCAATTCCAAAAAAGGAAAGCTATAAAAGAATCATGCTGCTATGGGCCGTCTCTTTCTTTGAATTAAATACAAGTTATACGGAGCTTCAGGTTAATCGTGTGCTGTCACAGCTCTATCCTGATTATGCCGTGTTGAGGCGGTACTTGGTTGATTATGGATTCCTATTAAGGGATGAACGAGGCCTGAAATACGAGGTTAATCGTGATGTTCACGGTATTGAGAGCTAGCCATCCGGTTCGGGTCCTATATATTGCTAGAGGGATAAGCGAAATAGGCAATTGGTGTGCGAATATTGCTTTGCCAATGCTGATTTACGAGGTAACTCACGATGTTTCTGCAACTGCTTTGATGGTCTGCTGCAGATTTGCCCCCTCTCTGTTTTCAGTTTCGCTCGCGCAGCTGCCTCAGAAGATGGGTATCGGGACACTGCAGGCCATGAGATTGGCAGACTTAATTCGCGCGGGATTATTCGTTTGCTATATTTTTGTTGATAGTAAATGGAGTATGTTTGCTATTACGTGCGCGGTATCGCTTTGCCGAACGGTTGAAATGCCCTGCTTTTACTCGTTGTTAAGAGCCAATACGAATAGTATCAATCGCGACGTAATTAATAATTCGTTTGGGTTTCTGCAGAATTTGATGATGGTTCTGGGGCCAGTTGCCGGCGGTTTTGTTGTCGCTCAATTTGGGGCGGAGGCTGTTCTTGCATTAGACGCGCTTTCTTTTGCCGCGTCGTTCTGGTTGCTGCGAGATGTTCCGTCGGTTATCGAGGTTAATGATAAAGAGGGGATAAGCAAAAATGAAAAAAACAGGACTGCATTTAGTGATCTTAGCGCGAAGCACTTGGCAATTGGTTTCCTATTAATCGATATTTCTAGTGGCGTGGCATTCGGCTCTCTGAATTCTCTTTTGCCAGCTATAGCGCAATTGCAATTTGACTCGTCATCGATACAATATGGATTCCTTCAGAGTAGTCTTACAATCGGACTGTTGTTCGGAAATACAATATATGGTCGTTTAATTAGTGGTTCCGATTGCGTTAAATCATATTGTTTTGTGACGTATCTTGCGCTCGGTGCGTATCTGGCGTTTGGCTATCGTTATGCGTCTGGGATATCGTTTATTTTCCTTTTTATCGTCGGTGCCGGAAACGCCATTCAAGATGTGCTTCTCATAACATCGCTGCAGGATTTGGCGAGAGACGAATCTGAATCGATAAGCCTGTTTTCAATTAGGGAGTCTTTGCAATCGGTTGCTGTTGTTATTTCAACACTCCTTGTTTCGCTGTTCACGAGCACCGCGATGTTCTCAATTCTCGTTACAGGACTTGGTGTATTTTCAATTATGATGGTAGCTGCGTTTCAATTGAATTATTTGCGAAAGATGTGACGTTGATATGCCTAAAACGCTTTTAGTATTTCCCCCAGGATGGAGTCCAGTGGGGCCGTATCTTGCCTTGCCTGTTTTGAAGTCATATCTTCAAGAGGTTGAACAATATAAAGTTGACATTGTTGACTTAAACGTGGAATTTTACGATGACCTCCTATCTTTTAGACATGTCGAAGAGTGCTGTAAAAGGTATCGGGAATCAAAGGATTCGTTTAGTTCGAATGTTCAATTAACAATCGAGTTGATACAAAAGTCAGCACTTAATGTTGACGAGGCAAAAGATATTTTCAGATCGAAGAGATACTTTAATCTAAAAGAAAGACAATATGCTGAAAACATTTTTAGAAATGCACTCTATATCATAAATCACGTCTCATATGGAGTTAAATACACGTTCAACTCCATAGATCTGCCCTATGATTATTATTCGACACCAGAAATAATGAAATCGCTTGCGGATACCTTGCATAATCCGTTTATTTCCTTCTATGAAACTGCCTTTCTTAAGCGTATTCAGAGGGAAAAATCGAGTTTATTGGGATTTCGGTGAGCGGCTGTTTCCAATTGATTTCTGCAGTTACGTTAGCGAAACTGATTAAAGAAGAATGTCCATCTGTTAAACACGTCTCATTGGGCGGCAATTACATTACTCGTTTAGCAGATGACTGCATGAAAGAATGGCATCCCTTTTTTGAATACATTGATTCAATAATGATGTATGACGGCGAAGAGCCGCTTGCACGTCTTCTTGAGGCTCTTGACTCTGGTGATGACAATCTCGACTGTGTTCCAAACCTTTGCCATGCTAAAGGTGGAAAGATATATAAAAACCATCGGATTGAGCAAACATTTATCAACGATACAGTTCCCGATTTCGATGGCTTCGCCCTTTCTAAATACTTCATGCCTGAGTTAATATTGCCGGTTTATTCCTCTAGGCAGTGTTTTAATCATTGCGCCTTCTGCACCATTCCCGGTGCTACCGGTGGTTGTTACCGAAAGATGCCTATATCGAGAGTATTTGAAATAATGTGTCGGTTAAATGAAAAATACGGCACGAGAGTTTTCTCTTTTGTGGATGAAACATTCGAAGGCAAAAGAATGGAGCAACTCGCGGATGAAATAAACGCATCGGGAAAAACGTTTTTCTGGCATGGAGAAACGAGGTTCTCTCCAACCCTAAGTACAGACGTTTTCAACAAGATATACCAAAGTGGATGTAGGCAGATTCAGTTTGGCCTCGAGTCATACAACCAAAGAGTTCTTGATCTAATGAAGAAGAACACGAGAGTTGATTGGATTGATCGCAATATCCATGATTGTCTCAATGCGGGTATTCCTGTTCATCTATTCTTTATGATTGGCTTTCCGACCGAAACTAAAGAAGAGGCTCTGAACACCTTAGCTTATACAGAGAATGTTTTGAATTATTCAAAACAGGTATGTGGTGTTCCATATTCCACGAGAGGATTTACGAATTTTGGTCTCGTTATGGGGTCGGATGTTTGGAATCATCCCGATAAGTATGGTGTCTCTGTAATGCCGAAGTCCCAATATGAGGATTTGCGCCTCGAAGTGGATTATGTTTCAGGCACTGGTTTAACTTTAAATGAAGCAAAATCCTTATCTGATGAGCATCATATTGATTTTTATATGCAAGAGGTCATAAACGGTAGCGACACAATTGACTTGCCCCAGCGGCTTCATATTTCAGAGGTGACCTGGATCCTAGATTCTATTCACGCTGTCAGGTATAAGGGACATTTGACCAAAGTAAAGCGACGGCTAACTAGTCTAAATCCAGCTGATCGAATCTGGCTGGATTCCAAGACCTCTGTCGTGCTCGTTGAGCCATTTGCCTACTTCTATAATTCTGAATACCATCATGTCTATGCTGTTTCCCAGTTGGTATACCTTAAGTTGGCCCGTTTATTGGAGGCCGATTGTAGCATTTCTCTTATCCTTGATCAGGGCGACCTCGAGCTGACAAGGGCGATAGAAGAACTGTTGCATTATGGATTGCTGAATACAAATATCGATGCCGATTATGTAATGCACGATAATGGTTTTCAATTGGTTAAAAGTTCGTTTGTGAAAGAAGTCGGACGCTCAAAAGAGGGGTTAAGAGTACTGCTGAGTTGTGCCACCCATAGAATGTGTGCGGTTAATGATTTTTCGTTCGCTTTGCTTTCGTTGTTTGAAAAGCCGATTACTAAGAACGAGGTGCGCGACATTTTGAAAAAAGAGGGACTATCGGCAAACGAGGAGCAACTAAACAAGTTGGTTGATAATTGCATGAAAGCAGATATACTACAATTGATTAGATAGAGGAGGTTTCTGCATGGACGTTATTAACAAAGATCTCTTGGAGCAACTGAAAGAGTTTCAGGAAGAGGGCGTCGTGGTAGAAGTGTTCGACTTTGAGGACTACATGGATAAATTCTGCCATTAGTTTCGGAATTTACTCGCCTCGCTTAAAGGAGAAGTCGATTATCGATTTCTCCTTTTTAATTAAAGATATTATTGAAATACATGCTCTTAGCACAGGTTGGCCTCTCAGTAAACTGGGAGGTTGCTTTGGCTAGTTAGAGATATGTGAACGTCCGTTAGACTGAATCTCAGGGTAGAAGGGGCCTCCAGTGTCCAGATCAACAAGGCAATGCTGCGTTTCGGCTAATAAGAACGATGGCTTTTTGCGTGTGGCGGCGGCGTCGCCGCAGATTCGCGTTGCCGATGTCGAGGACAATGTCGAGGCTGCATTGGCGGCTGTTCGCGAGGCTGCCGAGCGCGGCGTTCGCGCGCTGGTGCTGCCCGAGCTCAGCTTGTGCGGCTATACCGCGGCCGACCTGCTCCATAACCGCACGCTGCTGCATGCCTGCGAGGCTGCTCTGGTGCATATCCTCGATGAGACTCGTGAGCTGTCGATTGTCTTTACCGTCGGTCTTCCCGTTGCGGTTGCCGAGAATATCTACAACTGCGCCGCCGTGTGCTGCGCGGGCGAGCTTTTGGGCCTGACGGCCAAGAAGCATCTGCCCAACTATGGCGAGTTCTACGAGCGCCGCTGGTTTGCTCCGGCGCCTGCAGATCCCGTGTGGGTCGAGTTTGCCGGTCAGGGTCCGGTTCCGCTGGGTTCGGGGCTTGTCTACCGCTGCTGTGATGAAGGTGCCGAGGATATGGTGCTGGGCGTTGAGGTCTGCGAGGACCTGTGGGTGCCGGCGCCCCCTTCGACCGAGATGGCGCTTGCCGGTGCGACGGTGATCCTCAATCCGTCGGCTTCGGACGAGATTATCGGTAAGGCGGATTACCGCCGCAGCCTAATCTCCAACCAGAGCGCGCGCCTGTACTGCGCCTATGCCTACGCGGACGCGAGCGAGGGCGAGTCCACGACCGACATGGTCTTTGCGGGCGAGAACCTCGTCTACGAAAACGGCTCCAAGCTCGCCGCGACCAAACTGCTTACCTGCGATATGGCCATCGCCGACGTTGACCTTGACCGCCTGGTTGCCGAGCGCCGTCGCTCGACGACGTGGACGCGCACCGACGATGCGCCGGAGGCCACGGCCGTTGAGTTTTCGTTTGAGGGCGTGCTGGCCGAAGAACCTGTCCTGCGCGATGCCTGCGATATCGACCGCGTTTTCCCGCGCGCGCCCTTTGTGCCGGCCGACCACGGCGACTTGGCCGAGCGCTGCGAGACGATCCTCGGTCTGCAGACTGCGGGCCTCAAGACCCGCCTCGCCCACACAGGTACCAAGGCTGCGGTCATCGGCCTTTCGGGCGGCTTGGACTCCACGCTAGCGCTGCTTGTGACCGTGCGTGCCTTCGATGCACTGGGGCTGTCGCGCACGGGTATCACGGCGGTTTCCATGCCCGGCTTTGGCACGACGCACCGCACTAAGTCCAATGCCGAGTCGCTCGCTCGTGACTTGGGTGTGAGCTTCCGCGAGGTCTCAATCCATGCTGCCGTGGAACAGCACTTTAAGGATATCGAGCATGATCCGGCCGTGCAGGACGTGACCTACGAGAACAGCCAGGCGCGCGAGCGTACGCAGATTCTGATGGATCTGGCCAACCAGGCTGGCGGTTTTGTCATCGGCACGGGCGACCTGTCGGAGCTGGCGCTCGGCTGGGCTACCTATAACGGCGACCACATGAGCATGTACGCCGTCAACGCGAGCGTGCCTAAGACGCTTGTGCGCCATCTGGTGCGCTATGCGGCCGATGTGTTTGGCGGGCGTATTGCCGAGACGCTGCTCGACATCCTCGATACGCCGGTGTCCCCCGAGCTTCTGCCGCCCACGGGCGACGGCGAGATTGCGCAGAAGACCGAGGATTTGGTGGGCCCGTATGAGCTGCACGACTACTTCCTCTACTACCTGCTGCGTTTTGGCTTTGAGCCGGGCAAGATCTACCGCATGGCGCTCAAGAGCTTCGAGGGCGTCTACGACGCCAAGACCGTCCACACGTGGCTACGTACGTCCTACCGTCGCTTCTTTGCCCAGCAGTTTAAGCGCAGCTGCCTGCCCGATGGTCCCAAGGTGGGTTCGGTGACGCTCAGCCCGCGCGGCGATTGGCGTATGCCGAGTGACGCTAGCTCGCGTCTGTGGCTTGCGCAGATCGACGCGCTCAATCCAGTTGACTAAGGTTGGCTAAATTGAACCAATACGGGGGTTGCAAGCGTTACACTTTTGCAATCTGATGGCCCGTATCGCGCGGCGCTCTTGTCGGAGCGCCGCGTTTTTTATATCGAAAGGTGGCACCATGCAGGCATCGCAGCGTCTCGACCGCTTTGGCGCGGAGGTCTTCGCCTCGCTCAACAACAAGCTTCTCGCGCTGAAGGCTCAGGGCAAGACCATTTACAACATGAGCGTGGGCACGCCCGACTTTAAGCCGTACGACCATGTGGTCGAGGCGCTCACGCAGGCAGCCCAAGATCCCGAGATGTGGAAGTATGCCCTGCGCGACCTGCCCGAACTCAAGCAGGCCGTGTGCGATTACTATGAGCGTCGCTTTGGCGTTTCGGGCATTACGCCGTCTATGGTGCAGTCGTGCAACGGCACGCAGGAGGGGGTGGGCCATTTGGGCCTTGCCCTGCTCGATCCGGGTGACACCATTTTGGTTCCCGATCCGTGCTACCCGGTCTTTGAGGCGGGTGCCAAGATCGCCGATGCCAAGCTCGAATACTATCCGCTGGTTGCCGAGCACAATTACCTGCCCTATGTGGCGGGTATCGATCCCGAGGTTGCCGATCGTGCCAAGTACATGATCGTGTCGCTGCCCGCGAACCCGGTCGGCTCGGTGGGCACGCCCGAGGTCTACGAGGAGATTATCGCCTTTGCCCGCGAGCATGATCTGTTGATCGTCCATGATAACGCGTACTCCGACATCGTGTTTGACGGCGAGCCCGGCGGCAGCTTCTTGCAGTATCCCGGCGCGCTCGAGGTGGGCGTTGAGTTCTTCTCGCTCTCCAAGTCGTTTAACGTCACCGGTGCCCGCATCGGCTTTTTGGTCGGTCGCGAGGATGTGGTCTCTGCCTTTGCCAAGCTGCGCGGCCAGATCGACTTTGGTATGTTCTTCCCGATTCAGAAGGCCGCCATCGCGTGCCTGAACGGTCCGCGCGATGAGGTCGAGGCGCAGCGTCTGAAGTACCAGGAACGCCGCGATGCCCTGTGCGACGGTCTTGAGGGCCTGGGCTGGGAGCGTCCCAACGCGCATGGCTCTATGTTTGTGTGGGCCAAGCTTCCCGGTGGTCGCACCGATTCCATGGCGTTTTGCGAGGAGCTCATGGAGAAGGCCGGCGTTGTGGTGACGCCGGGCGCGAGCTTTGGCCCTTCGGGCGAGGGGCACGTGCGCATGGCGCTGGTCCTGCCGCCCGATCAGATCGCTTTGGCTGTCGAGGCCATTCGCGAGGCGGGCCTGTATTAGAAACCTATTTCGACTCGTCAATAGCTCGAAACCGATTTCGTGCAGTTATTTTACGAATTCTGCAAACAATTTCGGTAAACGGTCGATTTTTGGCTGCGAATAGGAGCATAATCAAAGTCCCGATTGGATGTATTGGGATTACGGCAAGCCGCTCGGGTCGTTCCCGGGCGGCTTGTTTGTGGAGAGAGATGGGAGTTTCTAATGGTTAACGAGAAGAAGGTCGCTATTGTCGGCTGCGGCTTCGTCGGTTCGTCTTCGGCGTTCGCTCTGATGCAGAGCGGTCTGTTCTCCGAGATGGTCCTCATCGACGTGGACAAGAACCGCGCCGAGGGTGAGGCTCTGGATATCGCGCACGGCATGACGTTTGCCGAGCCGATGAAGATCTACGCCGGCGATTATTCCGATGTCGCCGACGCCGCCATGATCGTCGTCACCGCTGGCGCTGCCCAGAAGCCCGGTGAGACCCGCCTGGACCTGGTCAACAAGAACGTTAACATCTTTAAGTCCATTATCCCCGAGATTAAGAAGTCCGGCTTCGACGGCATTCTGCTAATCGTCTCCAACCCGGTTGATGTTCTGACCTATGCTGCCATCAAGATGTCCGGCCTGCCCGAGGGCCATGTCATCGGCTCCGGCACCGTGCTCGACACTGGCCGTCTGCAGCAGATGCTTGGTGCCCACGTCGAGGTTGACCCGCGCGATGTCCAGGCCTATGTCATGGGCGAGCACGGCGACTCCGAGTTTGTCGCTTGGTCCAGCGCTCAGGTTGCTGGCGTTCCGCTGAACACCTTCTGCGAGCTTCACGGTCATCTGGAGCACGAGGCTGCCGAGAAGCGTATCGCCGAGGACGTCAAGAACTCCGCCTACACCATCATCGAGAAGAAGCACGCCACCTACTACGGCGTCGCCATGGCCGTCAAGCGCATCTGCACCGCTGTCATGCGCGATGAGCAGACCGTTCTGCCCGTTTCCTCGCTCATGGTGGGCGAGTATGGCCTGTCCGATCTGGCTATCTCCATGCCGACGGTCGTTGGCCGCGACGGCGTCGTCTGCCGCGTCCCCGTGCCGCTGAACGATGACGAGCAGCATGAGCTCACCGCCTCCGCCAAGGCCCTCAAGGACATCATCGACAGCGTCGACTTCTCCTGCTAAATTCGGCTCGTTTGGGCAACAGGCTACAATGAAAGGCGTCCGGGCCACACGGTCCGGGCGTCTTTTTGGTGCGAGGGGGTCAGGTTACTTTGCACCACCCCAATGCACCATAGTTGATGGGAGGGCCATGTCGGATTCGCCTAATTTTTTGACCTATGCCCAGACGGCGTTTGATCCGTTTGAGGAACGGCCGTTCTGCGCGGTGGATAGCCTGGTCTTTGCGTGGTTGTCCTATTTGCGTTTGCCGGGTGATATGGCGGAGCTGACGAACTGGCAGGGCCTAGACGTACGCGAGCTGCTGCGCGCCGAGTGCTACCAAGACATGATTGGCGACCTGTGGGATCCGGAGGGGAGCCGTGCCCTGTTGGAGGCTGTGGCAGCAAGCCCTCGCTACCGTGGCGTTCGTGTTTGCGGCTATCGTAGCGTGAGTGATGCCGAGACAACGGAGCAGTTTGCGGCCATGACGTTCCGATTTCCGGCGGGGTTTAGCTATCTTGCCTTCCGGGGGACCGACAGCACGATTGTGGGCTGGAAAGAGGACTTTAACATGGCGTTCCGGTGTCCTGTGCCGGCCCAGGAATCCGCGGCGCGTTATGTAGACGAGGCGGCGGATGCGATTGACGGGCCACTTTTGTGCGGAGGTCATTCCAAGGGTGGAAATCTGGCTGTGTATGGTGCAGCGATGTGCTCAAGCGGTGCTCGTAACCGGATTGAGCGGGTCTTCTCCCACGATGGCCCTGGCTTTGTCGAGGAGTTTCTGAACGGAGACGCCTTTGCGAGCCTTTCTGGTCGTATCGATAAAACCCTGCCCCAGTCTTCGATCTTCGGCATGATGTTCGAGACGCAAGAGGACTACGCTATCGTCGAAAGCACCGAGTTTAGCCTGCTGCAACACAATCCCTTTAGCTGGGTGGTCGACGGCTGCGATTTTGTGTATTGCGAACGCCTGTCTGCTGGCGCGCGATATGTTGATGGCTCTATTCGCGAGATGCTGCTTGCAGTGTCACCTGGCGAGCGCGAGCGTTTTGTAGAAGCGTTGTTCTCCGTGTTTGAGGCTACGGGCGCCGAACGTTTTGCGGATATCGCCGGGAACATGCGCGAGAACCTGCCTGTGATGCTCCGGGCCGCCCAAGGCTTTGACAAGGATACGCGCCATTTTGTTTCGCAGACCATCGCGGCAATCCTTAGATGTGCATTGCTGCCCAAACGCCCTCAGATCGACATGTCCGCTGCCGGTAAGAGTCTGGCAGAACAACTCGAGGCCTGGCAGTCCGAGCTCCTGCGTTAACCATTGGTGCAGAGAAACCTGGCCCCAATGCAGCAATCTTCGATGCGCTTGGGGCGGGCTCGACCGCTATACTGGTTCGTGCCGAAATCGATCTAGAACGGAATGCCGTATATGAAAATCAATCACGCGATTCTGCATATCCTGGACTTTGACTCTGCCGTTAACGTTATGAGCCAGCGCGAGCTCGATATCGAAAGCCGTACCGTGCGCAACTTCGTGACCACGCATCTGCGCCGCGCACGAACCTCGGCCGACAATAAACGTGCCACGTTTGCCGAGAACTCTGCGTTTGGCGGCGAGCTCAAGGGCTATTTCTTTGGCGAGCGCGAGTTCGTGGACCTGTCGCAGCAGATTGCGGAGTTCATCTCTTCCGAGCTCACCAAAGCCGAGAAAGCCGAGTCCACCGACGTGCTCGTGGCCGATTTTGACGACGATGAGGATGCCCGCTGGTTTGCCGTGATGCTGCTGGGCTCCAAGCAGGCTTTTATGCACGAAGTGGGCCGCGAGGAGGGGGAGGTACGCAACGACATCGCGCGCCACTACGCCATTCTGCCGAACCCCTCGCAAAAGGTGCCGAGCTATGCCATCGTGCGCGCGAGTACCATGGAGATCGGCTACGTGGACAAGAAGCGCAAGATTGCCGGCGAGGACCGTATGCTTATCCCCGATGGCCTGCTGCAGTGCGACACGGGTGTATCGGGCAAGGAGGTCATCGACACCGTGACGCGTGTGGTCGAGGAAGTCGCCGAGGAGCATGGTGCCAATACGGCCGTGGCACTCGCCAAGGTTAAGGTTGCCGTTGCCGAGAAGGTTGAGGATGACGAGGAGCTGCCGCCTTGGGATATCGTCGATGAGGTCTTTGAGGACGAGCCGGTTATCAAGGAGAACGTGCGTGCGGCGCTGACCGAGGAGAAGGTGCCCGAGCGCGTGCCCGTGGAGCGCAAGCAGGTCGAACGCGCGGCCGTGCGCAATCACAAGATTCGTACCGACACGGGCATCGAGATCAGCTTCCCGGCCGAGATGGGTTCGAACTCCGAGTATATCGAGTTCGTCAATGAGCCTAACGGCCTCATCTCCATCGAGCTCAAAAATATCGGTAGCATCGAGAATCGATAAGTTGCGTTGCGCCTACAGCGAGAAAGCAAAGGCCGAAGCCCTTCGGGACTTCGGCCTTTTTTGTTTTCGGCTTGGTTGCTGACATTGCGCCGCAGGTTGGGCATACGTCAGACACTATGACCCAATCCGAGGGCACTAAAAAGACAGGAGCCCCCGCTCGTGA
>DXLP01000006.1:32243-77217 GCA_019414645.1 Collinsella sp. | reverse complement strand
GACAAATCGCAATTTATCATCCACCAAGATCTTCACGGCTTTTGAAAAGACAGATAGTTACATGTCCAACGCTACAGAAGCCCGAGGACCGTCGCCTTTGATAGCATCTCGTAGGCTCGCGGATATGTCTCTTTGTCGCGCTCGGCCATAAATGCCCAGTTCGCCGTCACGTCAGCCGCTCTCACCATAGCCACCTTGGAGGAGTCGACATAGGAGACTGGAATCTTGGGCAGCCAGTCGCTAAATACAGGAGGGTAGGAGGTCTGCCACGTTGGATTGAACATGCCGCAGCTCAGCTCCTCATCAATCGATTCTGCCAGGTTGTACTTTCCGTCGATCGAAGTCGAATGCTCGTCAACCACAACAGAAACCGCGTCAACCTCACTCGCGGCAATTCCCTGAAGCCTCAGCGCGTCAACGATGCCGGACTTCACGCCACGCTTTAGAGCGTAGTCAAGATACCTTTGCTTGCGCCTTTTCGAGCTTGAATTCTCAGAGCAACTGCAACACCCCTGAGTAGTGGACCTCGTAGGGCGTCCTGAACCCCAGGCGCTTGTGGGGCCTGCGGTTGATGGCATCGTACACCCGCTCGACCTCCTCGTCCGAGACCGCAGAGAAGCCGGTCCCCTTCGGGAAGTACTCGCGCAGCAGACCGTCTGTGTTTAGTCAAGCCTGATTTTCGGGTTGGGGCTGCGGTGGAAATCCTGGTCCTCTTTTGGTCCAGGATTTCCACCGCAGCCCCAACCCGTAAATTGAACGCTATCAAACACAGATGCCGTCGCGAAGTCGATGTCGCGCGTGACGCGGCCGTCGGGGATGCGCGCGAGCAGCCCGCTTCCGCCCTTGAGGATAAACCGGCCGTCGGGGTTGCTGAACACCCTGCGCAGGAACCGGTCGCGCAAAGCCCGACGACAGCCGTCCCCGGGGTCACCGCCCCTGTCGCGAACGGCCCTCTTCAGGGCCCTGTCGAGCTGACCGCCGTTCTCGTACGTCATTCTTCCCGCCTCCTAGCTAACGAATCGTACAGGCTGGCCCCCGCCGGCATCCCGGCTTTTGCCCCCCCGGCGTCGATTTTCTCCCTCAGCGCGCCCTCGTCTTCGACGAGGCCCCTTTCGAGCGCGTCCGCGAGCACGTTCGCGACCAGGCTCAGTTCCTCCCCGGAGTCTATCAGGTCCACCACCGTGAGCCAGGGCCTCGTCGCCGGGATGTCCGAGACGATCGCCACGTCCTTCGGGTCGAGGCGGCGCTTCCTGATGAATCAGGTTCGGGCGCTTAGTCTGCTTTCTCTCGGGCGTGCAGAACTCGTAGGGCGAGGGGCTGACCTCGCCGATGCCGTAGAGCCATGCAGCCGTCGCCCCCATGGCGACGGGGCGCCTCCCCGGGTCGATCGACAGTCAGGCCGCGAGGACGTCCTCCTCCCGCGTGCTCGGCGAGCCGCCCATGCGGTAGACGCCCTTCGCGAGCCTCTCTATGTTGCCGAGCCCTTCCCGCCTCGAGAGCGCGTACCGCTCGACGCCGAGCACCTTCGCCTGCACAGATGTGAAGAGCCCCCTTTGGGAAGAGGCGATGTCGTTGGTGGCTCGTATGACTTCGATTTATTCCATGCTTGCATTGTGGAAAATAATGCAACAATGCAAGCAATACGCTCAGAATACACGGCGTTATTCGGCGGCATTCGGGGTCACTGAAACTGCGGAAACTGATTTTCGCATTTCTTTATTCCCATTTGTTGACCTGGGCGAATGCAATTGAAGAGGGCTTGAATCCGCCTCGCAGTTTCAAGTCAGTTTCATCCGCTCGAAATCGGCCTTCGGGGGACCCGAATTGTGAATTATTCCCGCAGGGCCTAATTATTCCCGTACCGCCGAGTACTCCGTTGTACCGCCCAGTAGGGACACACGGGAATAATTGGGTCGTTTTCCCAGGTAGAGATGCAAAAAGAAAGCCCTCGAACCAAAGGGTTCGAGGGCTGTTATTCCCACTATTTCGCTGGTGGCTTTGGTTCTGTCGTCCCGTCATTCCAGTTGCACCCAGTTTTCGGCATCGACACGGAACGCGTGCCGCCGAATGACGCGATGTCGCGTCTCGTCGGCTTCGGGGACAAAAGCTGGGACAACTTCAAAAACTTTTTTCAAACTCAGGGCTTTGAGTTTTTGTTTTTGTCCCAAAGGAGCTTCCGGCCGTGATTCGGATGCCCGATTGGGCGGAATCGCCCGTTTCTGGAACTCAACCGCAGCATCACGCACAAGCCACTCGCAACAACTGCAAATGATTGGTCGAGGGCGGCTTCCAACGCGATTCCAAAGCCGCAGGTCAGGCGACTGCGCTGCTGGCAGGGAAAGGGAGTCGTATCAGGCGGCTTGCCCATGAGTCGACGATGAGGCCTTCACCGAATGTCGAGAACATGCTGGTAAAATAGGCAATACTTTTTATGACAGGAGAACGAGCATGGCCGAACCCCACGATAGGAAGCCGATCCTCACGATCGAGCAGCAGATAGAGCACCTCAAGCAGAAGGGCGTAGCCTTCGAGCTGTGTTCCGAGGAAGAGGCCGAGGACTACCTGCGCGACAAGTGCAACTTCTTCAAGCTCGCATCCTATCGCAAACTCTTCTCGAAATACGAGGGAGGCCCGCGCGACGGCCGCTACGTAGACCTCGACTTCGGCCAGCTACGCCTGCTCGCGGCGCTCGACCAGGAGCTACGCCACGCCCTGCTCGGCATGACGCTCGACATCGAGCACTTCCAGAAGGTGACACTGCTTCGCGAGATGGAGGACCGTGGAGAGGATGGCTACGCCATCGTGGCCGACTACATGGCATCGCTTACCACTGCAAACAGGGAGTACCGCCTGCGCGAGCTCAAGATGAGCGGCCGCAGCCCCTACAGCTCGAGCCTCTACGCGAAGTACTCCGGCGACATGCCTGCCTGGGCCTTCCTTGAGCTCACCTCGTTCGGCACCCTCATCGACTTCGTGCGCTTCTGCGCCAGGCGATGGGGCGACAGGCGCTTCGAGGCCTCCCACTACGACCTCAAGCGCGTGAAGTCCGTCCGCAACTGCGCCGCGCACGGCTCGTGCCTGATCAACTGCTTCGCCGAGAGGGGCGCCGCCCGGGGCTCGGCGTCCAGTGGCGTCTCCCGAAGGGTCGCCGCCGTGGGAATCCCCAAGGCGACCAGGAGGAAGTGGATGGGGAATACGGCCATGCAGGAGGTCGCGACCGTGCTCGTGGCGCACTCCGGCTTGGTACCCGAAGGCTCCTCGCGCTCGCGCGCCGCATCCGAGCTCGCCGAGATGTTCGCCAGGGCCGACGGAGAAACCGAGGCGCTGCCCGACAAGGGGCCCGACGCCGCAGCTCGCTCCGCGCTCGAGTTCCTTCGCAGGTTGACAGAATCGCTCGGGTTGGTAGAATAGCCTGCAGATAGCAAAACCTTCACGGTTTTAGGGGCGGACTTGCGCAAGCGACTCTGCCCTATTTTTATATTCACTCGCTATAGGAGACGGGTGATACCTGGGTCAATGACAGAACTGAGAAGCCCGGAATAATGGAGCCAGTTAGAAACCCTCGGGTTTGCGGGGCGGGATCGTGAGAGCGATTCTGCCCTATTTTTTCCTCCGTCTGCCCCAAACCAAGTATTTCGAAGATAGCCTGTAGGTGTCCTCCTGGGCGCCTTTTATTTTCAGGGAATCGGCCGCTTCATGAACGAGCGACCGGCTTGACCTAGATCGAACCGCCTTCATCTCCGCCTAGGCGCCGGCGATCAACATCGTAAATCCGCGCGTGCTACAATGCGGGCACCAGAGATGAAAACACAGTCCCCGTCGGGTAGTCGTGGGCGTGCGGGAGTCCGCATCAGTAACCTGCCTCCTTGGTTGTCCCTTCTCTGCATGGTCACCTACATAAAGGAGGAACCAGCCATGCAGATCAGCGTGTCGTCCACCCTGACCGTATATCACGACGGCCAATTCTGGGTCGGGCTGGCGGAGCACGTCGAGGACGGAAGGTACGGCGTCGCCCGCATCGTCTTCGGCGCGGAGCCGTCCGATGAGGAGATTCTGCAATTCGTTGTCTGCAAATGGGAGAAGCTCTCGTTCTTCGATGGCAAACCGGCTGAGGCAAGCAAGCCCGCAAAGAACCCCAAGCGACGCGCTCGCGAGGCTGCGAAAACCCTCAAGCAGCCAGCGATGAGCACCAAGGCGCAGCAGGCGCTCGCGGCACAGAAAGAAGCGATAAAGCAGGAATCAGCTCATGCAAGAAGCCGACGCCGCGCGGAAGAGGCTGATGCGCGCTACGAGCAGAGAAAACTGAAGCGCAAACAGAAGCATCGCGGGCATTGATCGCCATTTGCAGCAAGGCAAACCATATACAGCAGCGGCGTCAGTTCCACTTGAAGCCGACGCCGCGTAGACGCTGATGGTGACGGCTATGCACGGCCACGGGCGCGCCACCGCACTTCACAGCTTGTTTCTCAAGTATTTGGGACGCACACGCGGCGTTCAAAAATGCGGAGCGACTCTGCATGGCTCGAGACTGAGCCGAGGTGCCCTACTTCTCGCCCTCCAGCAGCCCCACGATGCGGTCGATGTCGACGGCAAAGCCAGGCCTTCCCTCGCGCTCGTAGCGGTCGAGGTATGCCTGGCACTCGGAGACAATGCGCTTGGTGTTGCCGTCGATGATGCACTGGAGCGTCTCGAGTAGGCCGAGCCCGCGGTCCTGAAGCGGCGCTGGTAGGCCTTGGTTATGGGGAACATCTTGATGTAGTGGATGCCGTGGCGACAGCCGGGGCGCGTCGTGGGGCGGGGTGGCAACGCAAAGTACTGGTCTTTGGGCACGTTAGGGGCGATGTTGGAACGCAGCGGCACGACGAAGTCCCTGCGCTTCCCGCGGAAATGCAGCCTCACCACCACGATGCAGGGGCGATTGTGCTTAAGCATGAGCTCGCGGTCGCCCTCGACGAGGTCGAAGAAGTCCTGGGGATGGATACGATCTTCATCGGTTACGCCCCCTTCATACGAAGCGGGGCCCGCATCGCTGCAGGCCCCTACAGGTGGGCGATATTCTACGCCTTGCAGCACCCCGTCGCCCACGGAGGTTAAACGTACACGTAAGCCGTACTCTGAAAGCCGCGGCTTCCGGCGAGTAGTTTATACCACGAAAGGTCGATTTCAATGCGCATAGCTCGCATAATAACACTCGCTGGGCCGTCACCCCTGATCTTCTCGACCGTCTCCTCCGGGTACTTATTGCGTGCCACGGGCACCTCCGTCCTTGTTATCGCGATAAACATACCATGAGTGGCGTACGGGTCGAGAAGGGCTGGCGCCAAAAGAGCCCAACGGCCGTTACGGCTTCGTTAGAAACGCGCCCCACCATGGATGGTGAACCCGAAAGGTAAGGCGCGCGGGCACGGTGGCTCGGCCCGCGCGCCCGGAAGAGAAAGGATAAGCCCATGGATTACATGCTCGAGACGCGCGGGCTCACCAAGCGCTTCGGCCGCGGCGACCAGGCGCAGGACGCCGTGGCCGACGTGAGCCTTCATATCCGCGAGGGCGAGGTGTACGGGCTGCTCGGCCCCAACGGCGCCGGCAAGTCGACAACGCTCAAGATGATCTGCGGGATGCTGCGGCCGACGGCCGGGGAGATCCTCTTTGCCGGGCACGCCTGGCGCCGCGAGGACCTCTACGCAATCGGCAGCCTCATCGAGGAGGCGCCGCTCTACCCCAACCTCACCGCGCGCGAGAACCTGCGCGTGCGCACCACGCTGCTGGGCCTTCCCGAGAGCCGCATAGATGAGGTGCTCGCCGCCGTGGACCTCGCGGACACCGGGAAGAAGCGCGCCGGGCGCTTCTCGATGGGCATGCGGCAGCGCCTGGGGCTCGCGCTGGCGCTGATCGCCCGGCCACGCCTGCTCGTGCTCGACGAGCCCACCAACGGCCTCGACCCCATCGGCATCGAGGAGCTGCGCGACCAGATCCGCGGCTTCGCGGCGGCGGGCACGACGGTGATCGTCTCGAGCCACATCCTCTCCGAGGTGCAGCAGATGGCGGACACCATCGGCATCATCTGCGGAGGGCGCCTCGCCTACGAGGATGCGCTTCGGCCCGGGCAGGACCTCGAGGAACTCTTCATGAGCGTCTGCCGGGAGGGGCGTCGAGCGCGCGGGGAGGTGGCGGCATGACGGGCGAGAAAGGCGGCCTGCTCGCGGGCCTGCGCGCCGAGGCCCTGAAGTCGCGCCACGCGGCACCGGTTCGCCTGGCCGTGCTCATGGCGCTGCCGATGCCGCTGCTCGGCGCGATGCCCTACCGAGGCGTGCAGATCTTCAGCGCGTGGAACTACTGGTACGCGCTCTTCCTGCCCGTGTCTCTCTCGCTCGTGGTGGCGTGCGTCGCGCGGGCGGACGCGCGCACGCGGATGCGGGGGCTTCTGGGCCTGGGCTTCCCGCTCGGGCGCGCCTGGTGGGCCAAGGCGCTCTGGTGCCTCGCGCTCTGCACGCTCTCAAACCTCGTGGTCTTCGGCATCTACCTCGCGGGCTCGGCGTTCTCCTCGCAGGGCCTCACGGCCGCGGGCACGTTCACGATGCTCCTCTGCGCGCTCGCCAACACGGTGACCGCGGCGTGGATGATCCCCGCAGGGCTCTTCCTCACGGCGCGGCTCGGCATGCTCGCGGGCATCTTCTGCCCGCTCGCCACGCAGCTCGTGGGTGGGTTCGCCTGGTCGCTGATGCCGCTGCCGCAGCTCTTTCCGCCGTCGGCGAGCATGGTCATCCCCACGAGCTTCATCCCCGTGCTGCCGAGCGGTGAGCCACTCGCGGCGGACATGGCGCTCGGCGGGGCGCTCGCGGCGGACGGCATGCTCACACTGGCGGGCCTTGCGGTCTGCGCGCTCGCGTTCGCCGCGCTCACGGCGGCGGGCGCGGCCTGGTTCGCGCGCTCCGAGGAGAGGTGATGGCCATGACACGACTCTCCGACCCGACGCCGCGCATGACTCTCCCGCGGGCCCTGCTCTCCGAGGCCCTGCGCCTGGCGCGCTCCCCGCTCACGGCGGTGCACCTCGTCTGCGGCCTGGCAGCCGGTCTTGCCTGCGGCGAGTACTTCTCCATAACCCGATGGGACCCGGCGCTGGGCGCGGACGCCTACGCCCAGTTCCTCGGCGCCCTCATGCCGCTCATGTCCGCCATCGTCTGCGGGCTCGCCGTGGACGAGGAGCGCGCTGCCGGGCGCCTCGCCAACCTCACAGCGGTCCCCTCGCGCGGGCGCGCCGTCGCGGCGAAGCTGCTCGCCCTTGCGGCGCTCGGCGCGGGCGCGCTGGCCGTGGCGCTCGGCGTGTTCGGGGCCGTGCTCGCCGTTGCCGGGCGCCTGCCGCTCGGGCCCGCTCCGCTTGCGGCCGCCTGGGCGGGCATCGTACTGGGCAGCCTGCCCCTCTACGCGCTGGGGCTCGGCGTGGCCCTGCGCCTCGGCCGCAACGCCGTCATCGGCGCCGGCGCGACGGGGATGCTCCTCGCGTTCTTCTCAGTGGGCGGACTTGCGCACGGCCTCATGACCGGCGAGCTCACCGGTGCCCTGGCGACGCCCCTGAGCTGGGTGCCGCTCGCCTGGCCCGCGCGCCTGGGGTCGCTCGGGGTTGAGGCCTTCATCGACGCCGCACGCGCGACGGGCCCTCTCCTCACGACTGCGCTCGCTGGCCTCGTGCTCACCCTGGCAACCGCCGCCGTCCTTATCGCCTGGTTCTGCCGCTTCGAGGACGGGAGGGCAGATGCGTAGGAAACCGCTCGCCGCCGTGCTCGCCCTCCTCTCCGCAGCGCTCGTCCTGGGCGGGAATGCCCTGCTCGACGCCGGCTGGGGGTCGGCGCTGCGCTCGATCGCCGACCGCGTGCTGCCCAACCCTGAGATCACCATGTGGGCGCCCGCGCCCGAGCCCGGCAGCCACGCGAGCTCCTACGCCGACGCTACCGGGGCGGGGGCGAACTACGTCTACCTGGTGGACGCGGCGGACGACAGGGGCGATGTCCGAGAGCTCCAGCTCATCTTCTTCGGGCGGGAGTCGGACGGCGAGGGCTGGCTCGAGATCGAGGCGCACGGCGGCTCGGGCGTGCGCTACCGCGCGTGCAACGCGGCCGAGGCACCCGCGGCTGCGCGCGGGGCTCTGGACCGCTGAGCGCGGCGCAAGTACAATGCCGACGGGAGTTTCAGGAGGTCGAACATGGCAAGGATACTGGCAGTGGATGATGAACGGGCGATCCTCGACGCGCTCGCGCGCGTCCTCGGCTGCGACGGCCATGAGGTCGTCAAGGCAGCGGACCCGACGGCGGTCCCGGGGACGGACCTCTCGCGCTTCGACCTCGTGCTCTGCGACGTCATGATGCCGGGGCTCGACGGCTTCGAGCTCGTGCGGCAGATCCGCCCGGACTTCGACGGGCCCATCATCTTCCTGACCGCGCGCGTGGCCGAGGAGGACGCCGTGGCCGGCTACGGCCTGGGCGCCGACGACTACGTCCGCAAGCCCTTCGGGGCCGCGGAGCTGCGCGCCAAGGTCGCGGCCCATCTACGCCGTGAGCGCCGACCGCACTCGCACGCCCTCTCCTTCGGGGAGGTGCGGATCGACCTCGGGGCGCACGGCCTCGCCGTGGGTGGCGAGGCCGTGCCGCTCACGCCCACCGAGTACGCCATCTGCGAGTACCTCGCCCGCCACCCCGGGCAGGTCATGAGCCGCGCGCAGATACGCGAGGCGGTGCTCGGCTGGGAGAGCGACGCCGACGACGCGGCCATATCCATGCAGGTCAGCCGCGCCCGGAGGAAACTCTCCGAGGCCGGCGCCGATCCGATCGCGACCGTCTGGGGGATGGGGTACAAGTGGCAGCTCTGAGGACCGGGGCGCGAGGTCGCAGGGGCATGCCGCTCTCCTTCGTCATCGCGCGCTACTTCGCCTACGCGTTCGCGGCGGTCGCTACGGCGTGGCTCGCCTCGTTCATGGCGCTCTCCGCGGCGATCAACGCGGGCTTCGTCTACGAGGCAAGCTGGGGGCCGGCCAATGCGCGCGAGGTCGCGGAGGGCCTGGCACGCGACGGCGTCTGCGGGCAGCAGGACGTGCCGACGGCGTACCGCTACCTCATCCTGAACAAGGACGGACACGTGCTGATGACAGACCTCGAGGGCACGCGGCTCGAGGGCGCGACGGAAATGGCCCGTGCGGCACTCGCCGCGGATCCGGGCACAGTGGAGATCGAGGGCGGGGGCTCGGGCCTCACCTACGCCGCGTTCCCGCTCAAGGGCGGCGGGGCCTGCGCACTCGTCAGTGAGTACCTGCCGCAGTGGGCCTCGCGCGACCTCGCCGGCCTGCTTCCCAACCCGCAGAACCTCATGCTCGTCGGCGCCGCGGCGGGAAGCGCGCTCGCGCTCGCGCTCGTGGCGCGCCGCGCGAGCCGCGTGATCTCACGCAAGATGGCGCCGCTCGCGGAGGCGGCGGGGCGCGTCGGCGCGGGGGAGCTCGACTTCGCGGTCGGCAGCAGCAACGTGCGCGAGGTGAACGACGTCCTCGCCGCGATGGACGCCATGCGGGCCTCCCTCGCCGAGTCGCTCGAGGCCCGCTGGGCCGCGGAGCGGGGGCAGCGCGAGCAGGTGGCGTCGCTCGCCCACGACCTCAAGACGCCGCTCACCGTGCTGCGCGCCAACGCCGACTTCGTGGCGGAGGAGCTGGAAGACGAGAAAGACGCCGACCTCGCGGCCGCCGCGCGCGACATAGCCGGCGGTGTCGAAAGGCTCGACGGCTACGTGCGCCTGCTCATCGATGCCTCGCGCGGGTCCGACGGGGCGGAGAGGGTCCCCATGCGGCCGGCCGAGCTCTGCGAGCAGGTCCTCGCCGAGGCCGCCCAGATCGCCCGGGCGCGAGGCGTGACACTCGACGCGGCCACGGGCCCCGCTGTCGTGGGCGCGCCCGAGGCCCCGCTCGACCGAACCGCCCTGGCGCGAGCCGCCGCGAACCTCGTGGCCAACGCCGCCGAGCACGCGCGTTCGCGCGTGGCGGTCTCCTGCGACGTCGCGGGCGGACTCCTCGTCATCGAGGTGTCCGACGACGGACCGGGCTTCTCTCCCGCCGCCCTCGAACGCGGCTGCGAGCGCCTCTTCACAGACGACTCCTCCCGCTCCTCGCGCGACGGAGGCCGCCACTACGGGCTCGGCCTCCACGCCGCCTCCGAGGCCGCGAGCGCCCACGGGGGCTCCATCTCGCTCGCCAACAGCCCCTCGGGCGGCGCGGTGGCCACCATCGCGGTCCCCCTGTGCGGGGCCTGACGACTCAGGCCCTCACACCGGCGTGCCTCGCAATCAAACGCTTCCCGGATAATAATACCCGTTGCAGGGATCGCCCTGGCTAGTCGCCGCCCATGCGCATGAGCATGTCGACGATGCGAGTCGCCATCTCGTCCACCGCCGCACGGATGTTGGCGACCCAGGACGCATGGCCGGCCTGATCGGATGCCTCCGCCTCAAGCACGTCGCAGTTCGCAGTCACCGCCATGAGCAGGGTGACGAGGTCGTGCAAGGCGGTGCAAATGAACGCGCACTCCCGCGCCTCGGCCTCCGCCACCGGTCGCAGCGCGCGCCCCGTTGCCGCCCACGCCACGGCGAGCGCCCAAAAAGCCGAAGCAATCGGCGTCACTCGTTTCGCTAAATCAACTTTATGGGATGACGGATCACGGTCTTGAGCTTCTCCGGCGCGCACTTGCGCGGGTCGGAGAGGTAAATCTCGTGATGCAGACGAGCTTCGGAGAAGTCGGGGGCGTAGCCCCGTTCCGCCGCGAATGTGCGCATGGCGTCTATGGTCGCCGGCTCGTCGTCGTAAGGCCCGGTATGCATGCACTGAACGCAAAGGCCCTCGTCGACCCTCAGCAGCTCGACCGCCGAGAAGTCCAGCTTCTTCTTGGCGGCAGCTTCCGAAACTGCCCAGTCGAAGTCCTCGCGAGTGACGAAATCGGGCAGACGGATGCACGAGATGAAGTTGAAGTCATCCTTCCGCGCATAATCAATCTCGCCATCGGTGCGCTCTTGCCACCAGAAGCCCTCGAGCGGAGGCACGACGAAGTCGAAATAGCCTTCGATCTCTCGCGGGCCCTTCTTCGACATCTTGATGGTATAAGCGACGCCGTAGAGCAGCGGCAACGCGTTCTGGTACTCGCCGCCTTCGGCATTGGGATTGCCCTTGCCCCGCACGGCGACGTAGCTCATAGGCGGAACGGTTACGACGCTCGGCTTGCCGGACGGCTTGTAGAGCTCCCTGAACTCCTTCTTGAAATCGTATGCCATCGCAACAAACCTCCCTGAGCTTGGGTTTCCGTCGATATCCGACCAAATATAGCAATGGGCGCGGCTTCGGAAGAGGCCGCGCCCATTGCAGGATATTATAACACAGAATCGAACGTCTGTTCTATTCCCACTCGATGGCTTCGATTCTAGCGTTCCGTCACTCCAGTTGCACCCAGTTTTCGGTGCCGCCTCGAGCCGAGTGCCGCCAGGTGACACCATGTCGCGTTTCGTCGGCTTTGGGGACAAAAGCTGGGACAACTTTAAAAACTTTTTTCAAACTCAGGGCTTTGAGTTTTTGTTTTTGTCCCAAAGGGCGCGGCGGGACGCCTTTGCAAGCTCAATATTGCCGAAAACGCCCGTTTTGAAACTCAATCGCCCTTTTGCCCGCAAGCCGCCAGCTGCAATCGCAAGTGAATCAACGCGGGCGGCTTTCATGCTGGTTGAAAAACCGCAGGTCGCAGCTCTTCGTCGTCCGCAGGTAAAGTGAGTAGTCTCAGGTGGCTTGCCCATGAGTTGGCGAGCGGGCTTTGAGATTCCGCCGACGTCTGGAAACGCTTCGAGCTCCCTTGAATTTCCGGACAGTACATGATATAAGGTAATTGGTTTTCCGTTAGGAAGGCTTCCAAGTGCCGGGGACGTTTTCCCCGGCTTTTTTCTTATCCAGGAGAACAATGCGAGAACTCAGCATCTTCGTCGACGAGTCGGGAAGCGACGGCCTCTCCGACCGCCACTACCTGCTCACCGTCGTCATGCACGACCAATCCGAAAACATCGCGAATTCGATCGCGGCATATGAGGGCGCCCTTCGCGCCAAGGGGCTCCCGGACATACCCTTCCATGCGTCGCCGCTCATGAACGGCAAGGACCAGTACTCGGGGCTCGACCTGAGGACGCGCAAGATGATGCTCGGCTCGTTCCGCGTCTTCTTCCGCCACATGCCCGTAAAGTACCACACCTTCGCATACGCGACCAAGCAGTTCGCCTCGCTCGACAAGCTCGCGGGGGCGATGCGAAGGGATATCGTGAACTTCCTGTTCGACAACCTCGCGGAGCTGCAATCCTACGATATGGTCAAGGTCTATTACGACAACGGCCAGCGCTCCATCGCCGAGTCACTCCATCGCGCGGTCGAGTACGCGCTGTCGAAGGACGCCGTCGTCTACCGATCGGCGCAGCCCTCCGAGTACCGGCTTTCGCAGGCGGCGGACTACATCTGCACCATGGAACTCACCGCGATCAAATACGCCGAGCACACCGCCACCGCGACGGACGAGAAGTTCTTCGGCAAGTGGTCCGATTTCAAGAAGGGCATACTGAAGGAGACGCGCAAGAAGCTCGTCTAGGGAGGCGATCAGCCCTTGGCGGAGCGTTTACCGACAATGGAGTCTGTTACGCGGGGGGTTGATAAGACGCCACTTAGCTGCATAATAGGTTCCAGTTAGAAACCCTCGGGTTTGCGGAGCGGGATCGTGAGAGCGATTCTGCCCTATTTTTTTGCCCCTATTTCTTGCATGCCTTAATGGCTTCCGCATTCGCTCCCCATTGGTTCAGAAAGGGTTCGGGGAAATCGTCGAGTTGATTGCGTACCTCGCGTTTTGCAAAATAGAGCACAAGGCCCTCTAGCTCGAATTATTACATTTAGAACCCCGCCGCTCGTCCATCCCAGCTTGCCCAGAAAGCCCTCCCGCAATGTCCGTGTCCCAACGGATGGGTACCATTTATCAGGGTGCACCTGGGGCAACGGGCCGGCAGGCCAGCGCAAGGTCGCTCGCAGAACACGCAACATCAAACACGACAGAAGAGGCGAACGACAGATGCCGGACCCCGGACGACAGCACCGCGGAAGACGAGCATTCCGACCACAACCGAACAATCTTCGATCCTAGGCAGGCGCCCGCATGGGCGCCTTTTACTTTTCTGCGCATTAGCTGGCAGCTAAGGCGCACGGCTCATGGCCGTTTCGTGGAGGCCCGACCAGCTCGACCCACCTCGACCCGTCTCCGCTCCCGTCGTGCGCGCCAAGCGCCATCAGGCGGTTCAATCGTCGCGCAGACGAAAAGGGACACTGTGCCGCGCGGCGTGCACGCACGGTGCCGCACGGGAAGATTGGAGGAACCATGGCACGCACAGCTGAATGCGCCACGCCCGAGGGCAACCAGGACCGCGACGAATGGATGACGGTGATCGAGATGCAGGAGTACATGAGGGCGAGCAGAAACAAGGCGTACGACCTCATCTGGTCGGGAGAGATCGACTCGTACAGGCTCGGCAGGAAGCTCCTGGTGTCGAGGGCGTCGGTGGACGCCTACATCGAGTCGAGGAGTGGCAGGAAATGACGGCGGCGACCGCCCCGGGAGCCGCCCGCGGCCGGGCACGCGAGGGAGCCTCGAGACGAAAGGAGCTCGAGGACGACCATGACCAAGAGCACTAGCAGGAGCCAGGTGAGGCTCATCGCATCGACCAACGCGATATTCGGCGCCGACGAGGCGTGCGCGATGCTGCGCATCAGCCGCGACGCCATGTACCGGCTCGCCAAGGACCCCGACGACCCGTTCCCGATCCGCTACATCGGCGGCAAGACTCGCGACGGCATCGTGCTGCACGACGAGCTCGTCGCATGGGTCGAGCGGAACAGCATCGTCGGCTCGCCCAGAAGGGGCTAGCGCCGATGGCGGCCACAGGCCCGAGGGGGCGCGACGGCCCCTCCCCGCGCGAGTTCACGACGGTACGGCACTTCATGATGGCGGACCTGGGCCTCTCCGGCCTTCCCCTGCTCGTCTACGCGCGCATCTTCGGCTTCTGCGACGCCGGGTGCTGCTACTTCGAGAGCAAGGGCGGCCTGGCCCGCTTCCTCAACGTGCCGGAGCGCAGCGTCCACCGCGCCATCCGCGACCTGCTCGACCGGGGCCTCATCGAAGAGTGCGGCATGCACGCCCCGGCACGCGGGCACGCCACCAAGCGGTACCGCATCGTGCGCGAGAGGCTGCCGCCCGGAGCGCTGGCAACCCCTGACGGTTCGTCAGGGTTCCCGGCGCGAAAGGGTGACGAAATGACAGGGTTCGCCGCGAACAAGGGTGACGAACCGTCAGGGTTCGCAGCCCGAACCCCTGACGAGATGACAGGGAAACCCCTGACGATATGCCACCCAATAAGCAAAAGGGACAACAAGGACTTCAGAAGATAAGGAAGGGGCGCCCGATGGACCGAGCGGGACTCATCACCCTGGAGCAGGCCCGGGCGGCCGGGCTCTCCTTCGACGAGCCGGAGCCGAGGGCGTGCCCGCACTGCGGCGCCGCCCTCGATCCGCTCGGCGCGGCGCTGGCGGGAAAGGTCGCCTGGGTCTCCGCCGCCCCCTGCCCGTGCGAGGGCGCGGCCAGCGAGCGGGAGGCCGAGGCGCGAAGGCGCGCGGCCCTCGCCGCCAAGGAGGAGGCCGCCCGCCGGGAGAAGGCGCTCTCGCGCGCGGGCATCCCCAGGCGCTACTGGGCCGCCGAGGCCGACCGCCCCGAGTTCGCCGAGTACATCGCCTCGTTCGCAGGCAACGGGGGCGCCGGGCTCTACATACACGGGGGCGTCGGCGCCGGCAAGACGCACGCCGCCTCCGCCATGGCCAGACTGTTCGCCGAGGCGGGCTACGACGTCGCCTTCACGACCGCCAAGGGCATGCTCGAGCGCGTGAAGGCCACGTTCGACGAGGGCGGCACCGAGGCCGCCGTCGCGCGTTACGCCAAGTGCGACGTCCTCGTGCTCGACGACCTCGGCAAGGAGGACGCGACCGAGTGGTCCGTCGGCACCGTGTTCAGCGTGCTCGACGCGCGCTACGAGGACATGCGCCCGACCATCGTCACGTCGAACTACGCGCCCGGCGCGCTGGCGGACAGGCTCGCAAGGCGCGGCGAGCGCGTCACGGCAGAGGCGATCGCGAGCAGGATCTCCCAGACCTGCAGGCCCGTCTACCTGGGCGGAAGGGACAGGCGCCGGCGCGGCTAGCTTGTGCGCTTCCCGTGGAGGCGCGGACGGCTCGACCCAGCTCGACCCATCGCGGGCGGCCCCGGTCGCCGCCGCAATCGAAATCGCTATACACGTCTTGGGCGGCGCCGACGCGCCAGCACGCACGCCTGCTCCGACTCGCACCGTGCCCCCCATCGCGAGGACGCCGCCCGCCAAGCAACAAACGAAAGGCGGAGGGTCCATGGACGGCTTCGAGAGGATAACCGGCCGCGAGCACGACGGGCTCGTGGAAAAGTGCCAGGAGAACGGCTGGCTCAAGGTCGGCGGCTTCGACTGGCAGGACGACCCGTTCCTCGAGGAGTACCCCTACGAGTTCTCCCGCACGGACAGCGTCGACAGGCTCCGCGAGGCGCTGGGCTCGGGCAACTGGGCCATACGCCAGGGGTTCTGCTACCGCGACCTCGCGTTCATCCAGCAGGTGAACGGCGGCGACGAGTGGTGGACGCTCAAGCGCGACGGCGACGCGTGGACCGGCTTCGAGAGCTGGAGCTTCGGCGCCATCGCCCAGGAGCCCGAGCGGTTCGAGCGCGCCATGCGCGACATGTGCGAGGCGACGCCGGAGCAGTGCCGCAGCGGCGAATGGGCCCATCTGCACGAGAAGGCGCCCGAGCCGCTGGCGCAGCGCGCCGCGTCCGCCCGCGAGGCGAGCCGCGCGCACGCCGGGCAGGAAGCCCGCGCCCCAATGGCGCGCGAGAGGGCCGTCGGGGCCGAATAGGGACGACCGGGGCGCGAAGGCGCCCCTTTTTCATCTCGACTGGAAGGGAGGCGCGGGATGGCGAGCGACTACGGGGACGAGGCGGGCGGCAAGCTGCTCGACTGGATGCTGAGGATCGGCCAGGAGGCCGGCGCCGAGGCAATGGCGCGCAGCGCGAGGGAGCTCTCCGAGCGCCTCGCGGGAATCCGCGGGACCATCGCCGGCGGGCGCGTCGAGGCCCTCGCGGCCGACGGCGTGCCGACCTACGCGAAGCTCAGCCTCGAGGAGCTCTCGGGGCTTCCCGAGTACGCGACAATCAAGGAGGTCGTCTCCGACAAGCTGCGCGCCGCGTCGGTCGAGCACCACATCATCCCCGGCGAGGGCCGCGACTGGCTGCTCTTCAAGGTGGAGGACGCCCCCGAGGTCGACAAGGCCTTCCGCCAGCTGGAGCAAGAGACGGGCAAGGCCGCCGACCGCGCAAGGGAGCGGCTCTCCGAGATCGCCGAGAGGCGCCAGGCGCCCGAGCGGCTGGCGGAGCGCGCCGAGCGGGCGCGCGAGGCGTCGAGGGCCCACAGCCAGGGCCCCGGCCGGGACCGCGGCCCGCGACATATCGAGGGGCCCGAGAGATGAGGTGGCAGGCGGCGGCAGCGCTGGCCGCGGCGGCGTTCGCCGCGGGAGACTTCGCGGCCGCGGCCCTTGCGGCGTCGGGCGCGAGCCCGATCCTCGACCCGGAGGCCGCCATGGCGGCGGTCCCCGCGGCGCTCCGCGCGGGGCGCGTATTCTCAACGGAGGCGCTTCCCCTGTGCGCCGGGACCGCCTGCGCGTGCGCGGCGCTCGTCGCCTGGGCGCGCTCCATGGGATCCAAGGGCGCCCGGCGCGACGGCGAGGAGCACGGTAGCTCCAGGTGGGCCACGCGCAAGGACATCGCGCCCTTCGGCGACCCCAAGGACCCCGACAACAACATCATCCTCACCGACAACGCGCGCATCCGCCTCGTGAGCCGCAGGTTCGACCTCTCCACCGACACCAACGACAACGTGCTCGTGGTGGGCGGCCCGGGCACCGGCAAGACGCGCTACTACGTCAAGCCGAACCTCCTGCAGGCCAACGCCAGCTTCTTCGTGACCGACCCGAAGGGCACGCTCATCCGCGAGATGGGCGGCGCGCTGGCGGAGCTCGGCTACGAGATCCGCGCGTTCGACACCATCGACTTCACGCGCTCCATGCGCTTCAACCCCATAGCCTACATACGCGACGAGGCGGGCGTCATCCGCTTCGCCCGCGGCATCGTCGCCAACACCGAGGGCGACGCCGACCACAAGGGCGACCCCTACTGGGAGAAGGCCGAGCGCCTGGTCTACACCGCGCTCACGGCCTACCTCGTCATGCACTGCGAGCCCGCCGACCGGAACCTCGACGGGCTGCTCACGCTGCTCTCGCTCGCCGACGCCCGCGACGACCCGGGCTACATGAGCCCGCTCGACATGGTGTTCCGCGAGCTGGAGACCGGCGAGCGCTACGTCAGGCGCGGCGGCGCCTCGGCGGAGGGCGGATCGCTGCGCGGCTTCGCCGAGGAGGACGGCGCGTGGGAGTGGGTCAAGGTCCGCGAGCCCGCGCCCCCCGACGACTTCGCGCTCGCGAGCTACCGCGAGTTCCGCGTGGCCGCCGGCGACACCATGAAGTCGATGCTCTCGAGCTGCAACGTCCGCCTGAAGCCGCTTTCCATCCGCGCCGTGCGCGACCTCACCTCCAAAGACGAGCTCGACCTCGCCCACATGGGCGACGAGGGCGCCAAGGTCGCGCTCTTCGCGTCTATGAGCGACACCGACTCGACCTTCGACTTCCTGTTCGCCCTGCTCATGGACACGGCCGTGAGCGCGCTTTGCGCCGAGGCGCTCGAGGCGCACGGCGGCTCGCTGCCCACGACGGTGCACTTCGTCTTCGACGAGTTCGCCAACATCGGGCGCATACCCGACTTCGAGCGGACAATCGCCGTCACCCGCAGCAGGAACATCGCCGTCTCGATGATCGCCCAGTCGCTCTCGCAGCTGAAGGAGACCTACGGCGACAACAACGCCGAGACCATCGTGAACGCCTGCGACACGCTGCTCTACCTGGGCGGCAAGGCGAACGAGACCAACGAGGAGATCAGCAAGATGGCCGGCAAGCAGACGGTGGCGAGCGAGACGCAGAGCGACTCGCGGGGCGCCGGCTGGACCCGGACCGTGAACCGCGGCATCTCCGAGCGCGACCTCATACAGCCCGCCGAGGTGGCGCGCATGCCGCGCGAGGACGCGCTCGTGCTCGTGAACGGGTGCATGCCGCTCATGGACCGGAAGTACCGGCTCGAGGAGGCCGCCCGCCAAGGCCCGTTCGACTTCGCGGAGTACCGCAGGCGGAAGGACGGCGCATCGTGACGGGGCCGCGGAGGGCGCGGGCCTCCCCCGCCGCGGGGGAGGAGCAGCAAGGAACATCGTCAACCGAAAGCAAAGGAGAGCAGCATGCTCGCAAACGTCATCAAGCTCGTGTCGGGCTGCGTGACCTTCCTCGGCGGCTTCCTGGTCGTCTGGGGCGCGGTCTCGCTCGGCCTGGCCATCAGGGAGCAGCAGGGCGGCCCGCAGATCGCGACCGCCATATCCACCATCGCCGGCGGCGCGATCATCATCGCCGCGTCGGTCTACTTCGGGCAGCTGGACACGTCCTGGCTGCCGGCATAGGGGGCGTCGCGGATGGCGCTCAGGATACCGGTGCAGAAGGACATCGGCGAGTACGAGGAGAAGATCGTCGGGAAGATGAGCCTGCGCACGCTCGCATGCGTGTCGCTCGGCTTCGGCAGCGCCATCGGGGCGGCGGCCTTCGTCCACCTGGGCCTGCGCGCAGACGTCGCGGACGCGGCCTTCCCGATCATGCTCTGCAGCATGCCGTTCTGGCTTGCCGGGTTCTGGCGGCCCTTCGGCATGCGCGCCGAGGAGCTGCTGCCGCTTTTGGCGGCCCACGAGCTCTCCCCGCAGCTGCTCGCGTACGAGCCCTGCCTCGCCGGGAGCCTCCCCGAGGGCTCGCCGCGCCCGGGCCGCCCGGGACGGCGCGCGAGGCGCAGGGCCAGGAAGAAAGGAGCCGAGCTCTATGAGCCGACCAAGAACCAACAAGGAGAATAGGCTGAAGCGCCCGAGCACCCTCGGGCTGCTCCTCGGCGGCACGGGCGGGCGCAAGGACGCCTCGAAGGGCGCGGAGGCCGAGCGGCAGAGGCGCCGCCGGGAGCGCGACCGCTCGCGCGAGATGGCCGCCTACGTCGGCTACGACGCCATGTACAGGGACGGCATCGCCCAGGTGATGCCGGGGGTGTTCAGCCAGACGGTCGAGTTCTCCGACATCAGCTACCAGTCCGCGCGCAAGGAGGCGCGCGAGACGGCCTTCACCGTGATGAGCTCGCTGTTCAACTACTTCCCGGCGGACTCCCACGTGCAGCTCCAGGTCGTGAACGCGCCCATCCCCGCCGACGAGGTCGGCCGCAAGGTCTTCTTCGAGCCCGGGGAGCGCGCCACCGCCGGGCTCGCCGAAGAGTACAACCGGATCCTCAACGACAAGATGCGCGAGGGCGTCTCGAACCTCGTGCGCCACCGCTACCTGACCTACGCCGTGGGCGCCGACGACGTCGACGCCGCGGTGCCCAAGCTCGCGCGCATCCGGGGCGACGTGGAGCAGACGCTCGCGCGCATACGCTGCTCGTCGCGCGCCCTCGACGGCGCCGAGAGGCTCGAGCTTTTGCAGGGGCAGCTGCGCCCGGGGTCGCGCTTCGAGTTCTCCTGGGACAAATTGTCCCCGACGTCGGGCGCGCGCACGAAGGACTTCGTCATGCCCTCCACGCTCGACTTCAAGCCCGAGGGCAGGTCCGACTGCTTCCGCAGCGACGGGCGCTACGGCGCGGTGCTCGCGGTGCGCAGCTTCGGGTCGGTCATCGAGGAGACCTACCTCGCCTCCATCATCGACCTGCCGCTGCCGCTCAACGTGACGCTGCACGTGCAGCCCATCGCGCAGAGCGAGGCGCTCGCGCTCGTGAAGCGCCAGATCGACTGGATGGACAAGGAGATCATCGACGAGCAGATGAGCGCCGTGAAGAAGGGCTACGACTACCAGATCCTGCCGCCCGAGCTGCGCTTCTCGAAGGAGGAGGCCGAGGAGCTGCTCGACTTCCTGCGCAACAAGTCCGAGCGCCTGTTCGTCTACACGGGCCTCGTCTACACCTGGGCCGACAGCCTCGAGGAGCTCGACCGCCGCGTCCAGCAGGTGACGAGCGTCGCGCAGGGCTGCACGATCGGCCTCGAGCCGCTCCACTTCCGGCAGCGCCAGGCGCTCAACTCGGTGCTCCCGCTCGGTGACAACCACGTCACCGTGAGCCGCTACCTCACCACGGGGCAGGTGGCCATGCAGATGCCCTTCGCCAGCCAGAGCCTCGACGAGGCGGGCGGAGGCTACTACGGGCAGTCCAAGGAGAGCGGGAACCTGGTGCTGTGCGACCGCAAGCGCCTGGCGAGCCCCATGGGCTTCGTGTGCGGCAAGCCCGGCTCGGGCAAGAGCTTCTCGGTGAAGCGCGAGATAACCAACACCGTGCTCGCGCACCCCGAGGACGAGGTCGTGATCTTCGACCCGGCCGGCGAGTACGGCAACCTCGTCGGCGCGCTCGGCGGCGCGAACGTCGAGCTCGCCCCGGGATGCTCGGCGGTGCTCAACCCCCTCGACACCGCCGACGTCGCGGACCGCGCCGACGCCGCCAAGCTCGCGTACAAGACCGACGCGGTGCTCGCGCTCTCGAGCGCGCTCATGGCCGAGGGCCGCGAGGGCCTGCCGGAGCGCGACCGCTCGATCATCGCCCGCTGCGTCGGCGAGGCGTACCGGGAGTGCGCGAAGGACGGCCGCCTGCCCACGCTCGGCGACTTCCACGCGGCGCTGCTCGCTCAGCCCGAGCCCGAGGCCGCCGACATCGCGCTGCGCTACGAGCGCTACGTGAAGGGCGCGTTCTCCTTCTTCAACGGCCAGAGCAACGTGGCGCTCGACAACCGCATCACCAACATCGACATGCACGGCCTCGGCCAGAACATGCGCGTGTTCGGCATGATCACGGCGCTCGAGATGGTGCGCAACCGCGTGATGGTCACGCCGCCGCGCCCCAACTACACCTGGCTCTACATCGACGAGGTGCAGAGCCTCTTCGCGCACCCGACGGTGGTAGAGTACTTCGCCCGCCTGTGGCGCGAGGGGCGCAAGTTCGGCCTCATCTGCACCGGCATCAGCCAGAACACGAGCCACATGCTGGCCAACGCCGAGGCCCGCGACATGGTGCTCAACTCCGAGTTCTTCCTGCTGCACAAGCAGTCCACCGCCGACCTCGACGCGTGGGCGGAGATGCTCCAGCTCTCCGCCACGGAGCGCGGCTACATCGGCGACGCCGTCAAGCCCGGCGAGGGCCTGCTCATCAGCGCCGGGATCCGCGTGCCCATCACCGACGACTTCCCGAAAGGCCCGCTCTACGACCTGTGGAACACCAAGCCCGCAGAGGTCGCCGAGCGCGAGATGCGCCGGGCGGCGCGAGAGGCGGAGGAATAGGAATGGCCGGACCGAGCGAGGGCGGCGGGATGCTCGAGGTGGTCGGGGCGCAGCGCCGCGACGTGCTCACCGAGGGCGACGTCGCGGAGACCGAGCGCGACGCCCTGGGAAGCGTCTCGGAGGGTGCCGGCCCGCTCGACGAGGCGGGAGGCCCCGCCGCAGCGGCGAAGGGGCGCCCATCCAGGCCCGACGCGCCGGAAGGCGGGCTCGGGGACAAATTGTCCCAACCAGCCGGCGACCGGCGCGCGGCGGCCGCGATGCGCTCGCGCGTCGATGCGGCGAAGCTGGCGATCGCCCGGGAGGCCGTCTCACAGCTCGACGACTCGGAGGAGCTCGAGGGCGCCTCGGGCATGTACGACGCGGGGCGTGCGGCCGAGAAGGCCGCGGGAAGGCTGCGGCAGAGGAAGGCGAAGAAGGCCGCCCAAGGCAGCCGCAAGGCGGCGACCGCCCTCGGCGCCCCCAAGGGAGGCGCGCGCGGCCCCGAGGCAGCCGGCGCGACCGCCCCGGCCAAGCATCAAGCGGCCCAGGCGGCCGCGCAGGCGTCGGGCGAGGCGGCCCGCGCCGCGGGGTCGAAGGGCGCCGCCTCCGCGATCGCGGGCGCGGTCTCGGGCGCGGCGCCCGCCCTGCTCGGGGCGGTGGCCGGCATCGCGGCCTTCGTCGCCTGCGCGCTCGCCGTCGCGCAGCTGCTGAGCGCGCTGTTCGGCTTCTGGGACGACGCGGCCTCCAAGCGGGGCCTCGAGGGGCTGCCGCCCTACATCACCTACGAGATGGTCGAGGCGGCGCTCGAGTGCCAGGAGGAGTACGGGCACCCGGCGGGCTGCACCATCGCGCAGATCATCCAGGAGTCCGGCCAGGGCGACCGCATGAGCCAGCTCGCAGAGCGCGACCACAACCTCTTCGGCATGAAGTGGTGGTCGGGCTACGCGGGCTGCCCCGAGGTGGCCGGCAAGGCGAACTGGGCCACCAGCGAGGAGTACGTGCCCGGCGAGCACACCCAGATCACGGCGAGCTTCATCCGCTTCACCGGCGACGCCGAGTGCATCCGCTTCCGCAGCAGGGTCTTCCTGCAGGCGGGGCGCTACTCGGGCAACGCCCTCATCCGCGAGGCGATCGAGGGGCACGACTCGGACAGGATGGCCGAGGGGCTCAAGGACGCCGGCTGGGCGACCGACTCGTCCTACGTCGAGTCCCTGAAGTCGATCATGGCGCAATGGGGCCTCTACCGGCTCGACTCCATGACGGTCGAGGACCTGAAGGACCCGTCCGCGAACGGGAACGCGATCGTCGAGGCGGCGTACAGCCAGCTCGGCGTGCCCTACGTGTGGGGAGGCTCGACCCCCGGCAAGGCGCTCGACTGCAGCGGGCTCACGCAGTACTGCTACGCGCAGGCGGGCATCCGCATAAGCCACTACACGGGCTCCCAGTACGAGGAGCTCAGGCGCATACCGCTCTCGGAGGCGAAGCCCGGCGACATCCTCTACCGCTCGGGCCACGTGGCCATCTACATCGGCGACGACAGGTACATACACGAGCCGCGAACGGGCGACGTGTGCCGCATAGCGAGCGGCATCGGCAGCTTCAGCTGCGCGCTCACCGCGAGATAGGAGAAACCAATGCAGGGAAAGTCAAGGGTCATGGCCGCCGTCGCGGCAGGCGCGCTCACCGTGGCGCTCGGCGCGGGCGCGGCGCGCTGCGCCATCGCCCCGCAGGAAAGCCCCCAGGAGCAGGCGCCGTCCGCGACGGCCGGCGCCCCTGAAGGCACTGGCTCGGAGACTGGAAAGGCGACATCGGGCGCCGAGGCGCTCTGGAACACCGCGTGGACGGGCGCCGACGACCCGACCGCCACGCTGCGGATCGTCGATGGCGCCATGGTGGAGAGCGCGGGCGGCACCGAGCGCGCCTGGTTCTTCTCGGCCGAGGAGCCCTCCGAGGCCGGCGGCGTGCTCAGCGTGCCCATCGACGTCAAGGGAACCGGCGACAAGGCGGGAGGCCTGTCGCTCATCCAGGTCTCGGGCGACGGGGACGCCCGCACCCTGGCCTGCGACCTCCTGACGCAGGCCTACGTGCCCCAGAAGGCGCAAGACGGAGCGTTCTCCGTGACCGGCACCGACGACCGCCTCCCCGAGGCGCTGGGCGCAGACGTCGCCGCCATCGAGGAGGCCGTCGCCGGGAAGGCGGCGGAGGCGTCCCCGCAGGCGACGGGAGCCACCTGGGACAAGGAGGTGTGGCTCGACTACGCCGGGAACGTCGCGTCGACGACCTTCACGCTCGACGACCCCGCCTCGACGGTGGTCACCGTGGTCTCGCGCGGCGGCTCGCTGGAGGCGATGTAGCCGTGCGGGCGCTTGAATCGCGACGCCGAAGGGTCTTCGCCGTCTCCGCCGCGACCGCCTTCGCCCTCTGCGCGCTCCTGCTCGTCCCAGCGCAGCCGGCATACGCCGACATCGCCGGGGACGTCAACGATTGGCTGTGCGGCCTCCTGCGCGACTGCTGCAACTGGATGTTCAAGGCGCAAACGGGCGTGCTCGGGTCGATCGGCGCGAACGGGATCCTCTCGGCCGACTTCGCGCACATGCTCACGAGCTCGAGCGACCTGACCATGCACGACGTCGCCCGGGGCGTATGGCAGGTTGCCATCCTGCCGATCGGGTGCGGGGTGCTCGGCCTGGTCTTCACCCTGAAGCTCATCGAGATCTCCCAGCGCATGGACGGCAGCCAGAGCCTCCCCGGCGTCAAGGAGGTCGTTTTCCTCCTCGTGTTCTTCGCCGTGTTCCTGTTCCTCATACAGAACAGCTTCGACCTGATGGCGTCGATCTACGAGGTCTGCGGGCTCGCCATCGACCGAGTCGAGGCGCTCTTCGGCGCCGGTGGCGCGCTCGACCTGCCCGAGGTGTCAGTCGTCACCACCGACGACGACATCCCGTCGCTCATCGCCATGCTCGTCGTGAGCCTCATCAGCTGGGTCGTGGTGCTGGCGGCCTACGTCGTCGCCCTCGTGGTCTGCTGGGCCCGCGCGCTCCAGCTCTACATCATGGCCGCGTTCGCCCCGATCCCGCTGGCGTTCCTCGGCATGGACGCCACGCGCCAGATAGGCCTCGGCTACCTGAAGAGCTTCGGGGCGGTCTGCATCGCCGGCGTCATCATCCTCGTGCTGCTCATATCGTTCCCGCTCGTGCTCGGCGGGCTCACCGGGGCGAACCCCGGGACGGGCACCCCGGCCGACGCGGTCGCGAACGGGCTCACCTACGCGCTGCAGTACCTGGCCATGTGTGTGCTGCTCATCCTGGCCCTCGTGAAGAGCGGCTCCTGGGCGCGCGACATCGTGAGCGGCTTCTAGCGGAAAAGCGAGGAAGGGGGCGGTCGCCATGAGATAGGGGCGCCGCGCCGGGGCACGCGTCCCGGCGGATGAAGACAAGGACCGATCGAAAACGAAAAGGAGGAAAGACATGGAAGAGAGGAAGAACGTGTACCTCTCGCTGCACAAGAGCTTCGTGCGCGAGGGCATCGAGTACACCGACCGCGCGACCGGCGAGGCCAGGACCTTCAACTCGGCGACCCTTCCCAAGGGCACCGTCGTCGACGGCGTGGACGTGGGAGGCTACGAGTTCAGCCCCATGTTCGTGAACGAGAGCCGCTTCAAGGGGGCCGACTTCCGGGACATACCGCTGCTCGCGAACCGCGAGGTGTGGCTGAGGAAGACGGTGATGGGGCCGGACGGCCAGCCCGAGCTCGACGAGGGCGGCCGCGCGGTCAAGGACACCGTGAAGGTCATGCCGGCGCAGCTCAAGGAGGCCGTTGACGCAGGGCGCTCGCGCTACCTCGCGGAGCGCGCCGAGCACGCCCGCCAGGCGAGCCGCGCCGCCGAGCACGAGGCGCCCCGCGCACAGCGAAGCGTCGAGAGATAGGGAGGCGGAAAGATGAACGCAGCGAAAGACTGCACCCTGCAGGAAAAGCTCCTCCGATGCGCCATGGCGCTCATCCTGGCGGCGGGGGCGCTGCTCGCCTCCGCGGCGGCCTCGCCCGCCTACGCCGCACCGAGCACGGTAGACGTGTCCATCGGCGGCAAGATCCCCTACGGCGGCTTCGCCACCACTTGGATGAGCGCCGACGGGAACATCGCCTACTGCGCCGAGCCCTCGTCCCCGACGCCCGCGCCGGGCTCCTACTCGACGAGCCCCGTGCCGAGCGGCGACGTGACAGCGGCGATCTGGTACTCGTTCGGCTCTCCCGGCTTCGACGCGTCGATGTTCCCGGGCAGCTGGTACGACGGCGGCGGCTGGGACGACGCCAAGTACGCGGCGGCGAGCCACGTGCTCATCGCCTACGCCTACTCGGGGTCCGAGTCGGCGGCCGTGCACGGCACGAGCGCCGAGTTCGCCTCCTGGGCGAAATCCGAGCTGATCGACGAGACCTACTCCCGGATGAAGGCGGGCGCCGGCAAGGTATCCGCCGGGTTCGAGGCGTTCTGCGTCAGGACCGGCGGCGGCTCCCAGACGCTCGTGAGCTTCAGCTGGTCCGCAGGCGGCGTAAAGGTCGCCAAAGAGGACTTCGAGGCGGGCGCCGGACCCCAGGGCGACGCCTCGCTCGACGGCGCGAGCTTCTCCGTCGTGAACGAGACCGGCCGCTACGTGCTGGTCGGCGGAAAGTACTACGCCGACGGAGAGGTCTGCGCCACGATCAAGACCGCGCCCGAGGACGGCTCGCACGTCGCCGCGACCGGCGCCGACGCCCTTCCCGCGGGCAGCTACCGCATCCTCGAGGCTGGCGCGCCCGAGGGCTACGACGCCAGCGACGCCCCCGTCGCGTTCACCGTGAAGGCCGGCGAGGTGGCCGACCTCACGGGCGACCCCGTGACCGACGAGGTTTTCCGCGGCGGCGTGCAGGTGACCAAGTCCGACAAGGAGCTGCAGGCGTCCGAGGCGCTCGCGGGCAGCGGCCACAAGGAGGCGCCTGGCGAGCACCCCGGCCTCGACGGGATCGAGTTCACCGTCACGAACCGCTCGGCGCACAAGGTCCTCGTTGACGGCGAGTGGCGCGAGCCGGGCGAGGTCGTGGCGACGCTGACCACCGCATGGAACGAGGAGGCCGGCGCCTACACCGCGCAGACCGCGGCCGACGCCCTGCCGTACGGGACCTACGACGTGCGGGAGACGGCGACGAACGGGAGCTACCTGCTGACCGACGGCGAGCCCCGCACCTTCGAGGTCCGCGCCGCCGGCGAGGTCGTCAGCGCCTCCTCGGACGGCGCCGCGCTCGAGTTCCGCGACCAGGTGGTGCGCAACGACCTCGAGCTCTCCAAGAAGAGCGAGGCCGACAACGCCGGCCTCATAGTCCCGTTCGCCATCGAGAACGAGGCCACCGGCGAGACGCACGTGCTGGTGACGGACCGAAACGGCGACGCGTCGACCGCGAGCAGCTGGAACAGGCACTCGAGGGACACCAACGCCAACGACGCCTTGCTCGGCCATGAGGGACCGATCGTTGCCGCCGACATGGACCCGAAGGCCGGCATCTGGTTCTCGCTCGGCGAGGACGGCTCCTCGGCGCCGGTCGACGACTCGCTGGCGGCCCTGCCGTACGGCGCCTACACCATGACCGAGCTGCGCTGCGATGCCAACGAGGGCCTCGAGCTCATCACGAGGAGCTTCTGGATCGATCGCGACTCGACGGTCGCGAGGGCCGTGTGGATGGGCCTCGACGACCAGGAGGGCCCGCGCATCTCCACCACGGCAAAGGACGGGGCGGACGGCGACAAGGACGTCTCGGCCGACGCCGAGGCCAAGGTCGTCGACACCGTCACCTACGAGGGCCTGAAGGCCGGCGAGGAGTACGAGCTCTCGGCCACCCTCGTCGACAAGGCGACCGGCGAGCCCGTGGCCGACGCCTCGGGCATGCCCGTGGAGGCCAAGGCTGAGTTCGCCCCCGCGCTCTCGACGGGCAGCCGGGACGTCGAGATCTCCTTCGACGCGAGCCTGCTCGGCGGCCGCGACCTGGTCGTGTTCGAGAGCCTGCGCAAGGACGGAGCCGAGGTGGCGTCGCACGCGGACCTCTCCGACGAGGGCCAGACAGTCCACGTCGCCGTCGAGGTGGGCACGCAGGCGGCCGACGCCGCCGACGGCGACCAGGTCATCGAGGCCGGCAAGGCCAAGGTCATCGACACGGTGGCCTACAAGGGCCTCGTCCCCGGCGAGACCTACATCGCCGTGGGCACGCTCATGGACAAGGGCACCGGAGAGCAGTTCCTCGACAAGGACGGCAGCGAGGTGACCGCGCGCACGCCCTTCGAGCCCGAGGCGCCCTCCGGCACCGTCGAGGTGACCTTCGAGTTCGACACCGAGGGCCTGGCCGAGGGAGACGAGCTCATCGTCTTCGAGAAGGTCCTGGACTCCGCCGGCAACGTCGTTGCGGCCCACGAGGACATCGACTCCGCCGAGCAGAGCGTCGTCGTGGACAACCCCGACACGCCCGAGGTCCCCGAGGAGCCCTACGCCAAGACCGGGGCCGACGCCCCCGACGGCACCGGCTACGCCGTGGCCGCGGGGATCGCGCTGGCAGCTGCGGCGGGCGCGGGCGGAGCGCTTGCGTATCGCAAGCGCAAGACGGCCGGTGCAGGCAAGGACGCGGCAGCCGAAGAGCCTGCCGAAGAGCCGGAAGAATAGCGGCGCCGCATCGACACCGAACCAGAGGCCCTGGGCGCCCGCCCGGGGCCTCCCCTGCGAACGGGGGAGGACATGAACAAAGGGAAAGCCGCCACGGCGCTCGCCGTCATCGTGGCGTTGCTGGTGCTGGCGGCGCTCGCCGTCCTGCCGCTGCCCGAGAGGAACCCGTACGAGGTACACGAGGTGCCTACTGCGGAAGAGGACGCGGCAATGGAGGCTCAAGAGACGGGAGGCGGCATCGACTGGAACGCCCTTCCCGCCTCCGTCGTCGCATGGGTGCGCGTGCCGGGCACGACCGTCGACTACCCGATCGTCCAGGGCCGGACTGAATCGCCCGACTTCTACCTCACGCACGACGCCAGCGGCGAAAGATCCGCATGGGGCGCTCCCTACATCGACGCCGGGTGCGCGCAGGGAGCCGAAAGCCCGCTCGTCATCGTCTACGGGCACCACATGTCCGACGGCACCATGTTCGCGCCGCTCGCGCAGTACTCGTCTCGAGACTTCGCCGAGGGCCACCGCACCATCCGGGTCTTCACCCGCGAGAAAACAATCGAGCTCGAGGTCTTCGCGGTGGACGTGGTCGACGCGAGCTCGGAGGGCAAGCGGACCGGCTTCGCAGACGCGGCGGAGCTCGACGCCTACCTCGGGGACAAATTGTCCCGGTGCGAGGTCGTCCTGGAAGAGCCGGCGGACGTCGAGCAGGCCTGGGCCTTCGTGACCTGCAGCTACCAGACGAGCAACTCGCGCACCGTCGTCTACGCGAAGGAGGTGGAAACATGGGATTCGCGCCCTTCGGAATAGGGCTCCTCATGGGGCTCCTCACTCTTACGGCCTACGCCTGCTGCGCAGCCGGCGACGACGACCGGAACTAGGAATTGCAAATCGAAACTAAAACCGAATATGGCCCTTCGACCCCTTGCCGCTATATCTCGGCAAGGGGTCTTGCATATGGTGAGATAATTTACGCACTTGATGAAAACAAGACACCGCCGAAAGCTGCTCGATGAGCTCCCGGTGTCCGTGAACAGAGGCGCGCAATTGGGAAAGATAAAGCTGCAAGACGTCAAAAGGGCTATCGACATAGGAAAGGACGTTCGACCCTTCGTTGAACCCGCTGTGAACAAATACGGGCCTACTCTGATCGACTGGACGCAGTAGAGGGGGAAGCAGGCGGCAGATAGCCTGGGAGGAGCCAGGGACTCATTCCTTTCAAAGAGCCAGGCAATCAAGGACAAGAAGGAGCGGCGAAAGTCACTCGAGGCAGCCCGCAAGAAGGCTGTGGCAAGCTCGCTTCCGCCGATCTCCGCAAAAGAGTTCTTCGAGAACTTCGAGAACAACGTCTCCAGCGAAGCCGACCTCAACGATGGGTACATGGCAATCGCTGGCTGCTACGCCATCGCCACGATGAAATCGGCACGAGAGAAAGATCCTTCCGCCTACGAGGTCGTCTATGTCGGTTGCGACAAATCCATGGGCTTCAGTATCTACACCCAGCTTTGCGGTTTCGGCAACATCGACGTCTACGCTGACTTCAAGTTCAAAAGACCAATGATGATTCTGCTCTTCCCGTGTGAGGAGAAAGACCTCGAGACCCGCTATGAGGCCCTCGTCAGGGATCTTCAGGCCGAGGGCTCGTACAACAAATGGGACGTCCTGGCGCGTTCCGATGAGGCGAGATAGGCGCTAAGAGCATGAGCGACAAAGAACTTGCGCCAATCAGCGTCGAGGTCGTTCCCGTCGAGGACTTGGAGAACATCAGGCTCGTCGCGAACGCCGATGCGGGCAAAGAGAACAACGTCGGCATCGGAGAGCGGGCGGACGCCATTCTCGGCCTCGCCTCGGACGTCATAGACCTCGTCGAGGGAAAACAGCTCTACAAAGTCGAGGTTCCCGAAGGCTACAGCCTTAAGGACCTCGTCGCCTCGAAGAAGGATCCGGAAGCGGTAAGGGCCCTCGTCCGAGACCCGAAAGGTCGCCTGAGCGGCGACGTCTCCCTCAAAGCCGCTGGGGTCAGCCCCGCACAGATCGCCAGCGTCGGCCTTGCCGCAGCGGCGATGGTTGTCGGTCAGGCGTACATGACCGAAATCAGCGACAGCCTCCAGTGCATCGACGCCAAGCTGGAATCGATCGCCTCCATGATCGCCGGCGACCAGAGGGCGAAGGTCAAAAACGCCCTGGACATCGCTAGGACCTACGCAGCCCTTCATGACGATTACCTCCAAAAGCCCGCCGAGGCACGACAGGCGGCAAGAAACGAGATCGAGGGCAGGTACAACGACGTCGGTCAGGTAATCGATTGGATTACCGAGCAACTCGCCGGCATCGAAGACAAGGCCAGGGACGCCGCTGAGCGCGAAAAAGACCTCGAACCGTTGCTTAAAGAGGTCCAATCCTACGAGGCTCAGTTGGGGGTGCGGCGTGGAGTATGGACCACCGGTTTCTCGGCGCGCGCCTCATTTCTCGACAGCGTACACACATTGTTCGCGTTCGGCGCCGCAGACCCTTTTCCCAGGATCTTTGTTCCGAATTGAGATACAGACGATCAGAGGCTATCCTGCTCATCAGGATGCTTGCATACTTTGATGGTGCGAGTTGCGGACAAGCAAGAGCTACGCATTTGGTTCGTTTTCAGCGGTGTTGGAAGTATCGGCTCAATGAAAAGCCAAGTCGACATTTTCGTGGACCGAGGCTTAGAAATGGCTTTTCTCGCTTGCGCAGACATGGTGCATAAAAGCGTTTTGCTTGGGAATTCTAACGAAATTAATAACCACATAACGTAAATGCAGCCATAGATACAAAAGGAATCGAATGGCCAGAGAGGATTGCCCTTACCGATGGTCGATTCTTGACAGGCAAACTCAAGCCTCGTTAATATTACATGGTTTGCCAGACCGAATTAACAAAGGAGGGGTGTCGTGGTTGGTCTTTTCCGCACGTGGATGAGCGCCTAGAAAGCGGCGCTGTTGTGGCGTCGCGCTGTTTTTCTGCACGCCATTTCACGATTGGACATAACCATGATATTTGAAACCTCTCGGCGCAGGTCTGTTTCGCTGTGCCATTCATGGCAATTCAAGCTTTGTTTCGTATGGGGCGGGGAGCTCGTGTCGACATTGACGAGCTCGATTCTCCAAATGGGTCTCATTTGGCATATCGCCCTCACGACAGGATCATCTTCCCTCCTCTCCCTGGCATCGTTAGCAGGCTTTCTGCCGATTGCTTTGTTCGGAGTCCTTGCGGGCGCCGTTGTCGACAGGCTGCCTTTGAAACGTGTTCTCATCGGCGCCGACCTCTTCGTTGCCGCGGTGGGCGCCGCCTTGGCGATTGCCTCGTTGGCCGGCAGCTTACCTGCGTGGTCAATACTCATCGCCCTGTTTCTCCGCGCAGCTGGCACTTCGTTCTACACGCCGGCCTCCCAATCCCTCACGCCCCATCTCGCCCCGCCAGAGCATCTCGTTCGCCTATCGGGAGTGATGCAAGCGATTCAGTCCGCCGGATACATTCTTGGCGCCGCGCTCGCGGCAGTGATTTATCCTGTGGCGGGCATTACCGCCATGATTGGCCTCGACGTGCTGGGGGCGCTTTTCGCTTCTCTAGCCGTCCTCGCCGCTCAGATAGACGCAGGAGGACTCGACGAAGCCGACCGCAGCTCGTCCTTTTCCAATAAAGTTCGAGAACTTTTCTCTGAGATTTCGGACGGCTACAAGCTGATCAGGGGATACAGGGGGCTGTTCGCCCTTCTTTGGTGCGGGTTCGTCTTCGCTTTCGCGTTCTCTCCGCTCGCGGCATTGTTCCCAATAATGACCTTGGGGCATTTTGGCGGTAGCACGGGGGATGCCGCTTTGGCGGAAATCCTTTTCTCCGCAGGCATGCTGGCTGGGTCCGGCATCTTGGCGGTTACGGGAGGGTTCCGCAATAGGTCGCTCACCATGGTCGCCGCGATCGCCGGCTTCGGCATTGCCGCAATCGTATCCGGATCGCTCGGCCCGTCGCTGTTCGCTGCTTTCCTGCCGGTGAGCTTTCTTATGGGCGCATGCTCCCCGTTGTACGCGGGAACCCAGACTGCCCTTATGCAGGAGCAGATACCTCCTGAGTACCTAGGCCGCGTTTTCGGCCTCTACGGAACCATCATGGCGTGGGCCATGCCCATGGGCCTCGCGGCCCCCTCCGTTTTTGCGGATATGCTTGGAGCTCCGTTGTGGTTCGTCGGCTCTGGAGCGACCATGGTACTGCTTGCGATGGCTATGCTGCTTGCTCCGAGCGTCCGAAACGTGGGGAAAAGAGATACCGGGCGGATTCAATAGCCCAAGTATTCGAAAAAAAGAGGCGGCAGCCATCGGTTCGCGCGTCAGCCTTCAAGCCCTTGCGACGACGAGGTATTGCGCCGACATCCCACATCGCGCTCCTTATTCGTCGCCAACTATCATTTTCGGATTTGCCGGCTTGCGCAAGGTCAAAACGCTCGCGCCGGCAATTGGGCAAAGGCGAAAAATCGACGTGAACGATTCTTTATTGGCATGGCTGCGCTTCCAGTAAAAGGCTAATACACAAAAGGCGGTTCAACCTATGGAACTCATAGTCAAAGCTAAAGACATCTTTTTGGAATATGCCGGCCGCGATATCCTGGATATCGAAGAGTTGGAAATCTACTCCTACGATCGCATCGGCTTGGTGGGAGACAATGGCGCAGGCAAAACCAGCCTGCTTAAAATTCTGAGCGGCAATCTTACCATTGCGGACGCCGACGTCAGGCGCTTCGGCAGCATTGCCCTCATCGGCCAGCTCGATGAACTCGACCTTGATGCGGCTCAGGACAACGGTGAGATGCTCTCCCGTCTCAACGTCGCCGGAGTGGCGCAGGAGACGATGAGCGGCGGAGAGGAAACACGCGCCAAGATTGCCTCTGCGCTCTCCCAGCATGCAAGCGCGATCTTTGCTGATGAGCCTACGAGCCACCTCGACCAAGACGGCATCAGCCTTCTCGTCGGACAACTCAAGGCATTTGATGGGGCCCTGCTCATCGTGAGCCATGACCGTCATTTTCTCGACCAGGTGGTAGACAAGATCTGGGAGCTCAAAGACGGCGGTATTTCCGAATTCTGGGGTGACTACTCCGACTATCTGCGACAGAAAGAAGAAGAGCGCAAAGTTCAGGCGGCTCGATACGAAGAGGCGATGCGCGAGCGCGAGCGCCTTGAAGCCGCCATCGAAAAACAACGGAAAAAAGCACGGCAGGTCGACGCCAAGCAGAAGGGCGCAAAGAAAAGCAACGAGTATGCAGGTCGATTGGGGCATCAGAAAGCAACCGGCACCAAACAGAAGAGGATGTACCAGGCGGCTAAGGACATGGAGAAGCGCCTCGAAGCGCTCGAAGGGATTGAGGCCCCCGACAGCATTCGCACCGTGCGGTTCCGCCAGAGCAAGGCCCTGGAACTGCATAGTAAATTTCCCATCTCGGCAGACGATTTCAGCTTGAGCTTCGGCAACTGCATGCTCTATGACCACGCGAAATTCGAGATACCGCTCGGTGCCAAAGTGGCCATCACCGGTGGCAACGGCACAGGAAAGACCAGCCTGCTGAAGGCAATCGCTCGACGCGCCGACGGTATCAACATCTCTCCCAAGGCAGAGATCGGTTACTTCGAGCAAACAGGCTACAAGTTCGACGCCCGTCAGTCTGCGATCTCGTTCATGCAGGATGGTTGCGAGTACAGCATGACCGAAATCCGAAGCATCCTCGCCTCTATGGGAATCGGACCGCGTGACCTGGCAAAGGACGTTGGCGTTCTCTCGGGAGGCGAAGTCATCAAGCTGCTGCTCGCGAAGATGCTGCTGGGCAGATACAACATCTTGCTCATGGACGAGCCTGGAAATTACCTGGACATCAAGAGCGCCGAAGCCCTCGAGCAGATGATGAGCGCCTATGCCGGAACGATAGTGTTCGTCTCCCACGATAAGAGGCTGGTCGAGAACGTCGCAGACATTATTTACGAAATAAAGGACACCAAGCTAGTCAAAATCTTTCAGCGCGAATAACCCTAAATGAGCAGGATATATTCCCAGAATGGAGACAAAAGGCCTCGAAGGGGGGTGCCTCCAGGCCCTGTCGGCGCTCGCCATGACGCGCATGTACTACGACGGCAGCATGGACGACCGCAGCGCCCTCATCGAAGAGCAGCGGATCCTGGACAAATCTCAGGGCTTTCTGAAAAAGAGGCAGGTCCTCGCAGCGCTCATGGAGATGAAGATCGGGGGCATGAAAGGGGCGCCCATCGCGCTTCCGCGCGGAGCCCAGGGGAACGCCCTCAAGAGGCTGGTCTCTCAGACGCCCAGAGCCGCCGCAAAAGAGCAACTCCTCGAAGCTAAGGTCGAGATGCGCGCGAGCCTACGCTCCGGAGAGTCGAAGCTGAGGTCCGAGGCCGAAGATCGAAAAGGCGAAATCCAACGCATCGCGGCGGTATCCCGGTCAGCCAGGACGCTGCTCACTGATGGGACCGACTGCTGGCTCATCGACGATCAGACAGATTAGGAAAGACAAAGAGGCGGGCAATTGCCCGCCTCTTACTACATCACCCATTTGAACACGGCGCGGAACAGCCAGACGAAAAAGCTCAGCGTGACCTTAAGCGCCGCCATGAGAAACCTACCAAGCCTCTTCATCGACGTCACCCCAATCTTCATTGACCTTGCGGGCGCCCTCGTCGGCGCCCTCTTCCTTCTCTTCCGCGAGCAGCCTCGCCAGCTCGTCGGGCACGCCCGGGACCTCCGCCCTCCCCAGCGCGCGCTGCAGGTCCCTTATCTGCGACTTCAGCGGTTTTGAGGGAGGGCCCACGTGCTCGCGGTAGCAGGCGCCGATCGCTGCCGCGTCGCACAGGTACCCCCGCACCCGGGCGAACGCCTCGTCCCCGTCGAGCAGGACGCGGCGGGCGTGTCCGAGCTCGGCCTCCGAGGCCAGCATGAAGCGCCACCCGCGGGACCTGCGCGCCGCCGGGATGCCGTCCGCGGGCGCGTTGGCGCGCCAGTCGTCGCGCACCTGGTGCCAGTTCGCCGTGAGCCAGAGCCCCTTCTCGGGCTCCTCGCGCATCTCGAGCTCGAACTCCGTGAGCATGTTCGCGCCGGAGAACGGCGACCCCTCCGTGAACGAGAGCGTGTCGAACAGCGTCGTCCTGCCGCCCTCGTACTCTATCCTCACCATCATCTCCGGCCCCTCTCCCTGCGCTGGTCCTGCTGGGCCCGCTGGCGCTCGGCGGCGAGGATGCGCTGTCGCTCGTCCTCGCGGCGCCCGTCGCGCGAGCTTCCCTCGGCCGCACCGCGCCCTTCACCGTCCCCGTAGCGGGTCTTGAGCGGCATGAGCCCGTTCTCAGCCATGTAGGCGCGCGCAGCCTCGAGGCGGCGGTACCCCTCGCCGCCCGCCTGGCCGCGGCGCTCAAGCGTCGCCATCCTGAGCCCGAACTCCTCGATGGACTCGACGTCGAACTTCGCGCAGGTCTCGAGCGCCGAGGAGAGCCTGCTCAGCTCCGAGAGGTCGTTGAGCTCGAGGGCCCGCTCGGCGGCCTCGCGGATCCGCGCGGTGCTCGCGTCCGTGGGGCGGTAGGCGCCTTCGCGCTCGAAGCGCCGGCGGAGCATCTCCTTGCCGTAGACGAACCCCAGGCGCTCGCCGCTGACCTTCTTGGACGGCTCCTCGGCGAGGCTGAACACCCAGTCGTCCCGCCTCGCCTTGGCCGAGTTGTCGGCGACGTGTACGCCCAGGGCGTCGAGGACGCCGAGGAACTCCGCCTCGTCGCGCGCCGTGGTCTTGGCGAGTGCGACGCGGGCGCGGATGTCGCCGACCCACGAGTAGCTGCCAGAGCGCATGATCTCCTTCTCGGCCCGGCCCAGGTAGACGTTCCTGCGGCTCCTTGGCCCGCCCGCGCCGGCATGCCCGCGCGCCTCCGACGGCGATTCGGGCGCCCGGTCGTTGGAGAGCCCCGACAGCTCGCGCTCGCGCGCCATGTCCTGAAGGTCGCGGTTGAGGTCCTCGGGGTGCTGGGTCTGCATGCGGTAGCCGGTGCGGAGGTTGGCGTTGTTCACGACGATGTGCGCGTGCGGTATGCCGCGGGCGTTGTCGTCGTGGTACACGATGGCGATCTCGTGGTCGCCGAAGTGCTTGAGAGCCCACGAGCACGCGAGCTCGCGCAGCGCAGCCAGGTCGATGTCGTCGCCGGGGTCCGGCGAGAGCACGAAGTGCTTGAACGTGCGCGCGGGCTTTCCACGCCAGGGGGCGTCCGTGCCGAACGCGGCGCGCGTGGCGTCCATCTCGGCGTCCCAGGCGCAGGCCTCCTTGGCGCCGTCTCCCAGCGCGCCGGCGTCGCGCTCGTCGTAGCTCAGGTTGAACAGGTCGCGCGCGAGGGCGCGCCCTCCCTTCTCGAGGTAGCGTCGGATGCCTCCGGTCGAGCCGTGGCCGCTTATCGGCTTCAGGATCGGCATGGCGAGCCCTCCACGAGCGAGTCGGCGCCGATGCGACCGAGCTCCGCCGCCATCTCGCGGGCCGCGGCGTTCACGTCGGCGAGCTCGCGCTCGATCGTCGGGACGCTCTCCGCGACGAGGTCCCGGTCGACGCGCCCGTGGCGCGCGTGGAAGTTGATGAGGTTCATCGCGTGCACGGCCTGGTTGTAGTGGTAGCCCCACTTCGTGAGCTCCCGAGACATCGACCAAAGGGCCCTGCGGTCCACGAGTATGCGGTGCTCGTCTCCGGCGTTCGCCTCAGTCGACAGCGGTATGCGCACGAGGTAGCGCAGGTACTCCGACTTGCTGAGGCCGGCGCGCTCGCACCGCTCGCAGAGCGCGTCGTAGTCGCCTCCCTCCATGCGGAACGTGACGCGGCGCTCCTTGCCCCCGGTGCCGCCGGTGCTCTCTTCCATTGCGGATTCCTTTCCTCGGGCCCGCCGCGCGGCGGGCGCGTCTCTCTAGGGGCGCGGGGGATCCCCCGCAGGCGGCGGCCCGGCCCGGGCGCCGCCTCTGGGACCGGGCCTCGCGAAAGCGGGCTCCCGAACGGCCCGCGGCATGACGGGTCCGAGGCCGCCCGGTCCCCAAGTGCTATGGACGCCCGACGCGATGTCGGACGCCATAGGCTACTTGCTGGATTTCGAATGCGAGGCCCTTCTTCGAACCTTCCGGGCTCCTGCGCCCGACTCCGCGTAGGGCGCGGTCATGAGCGCCATCTCGCGCAGCAGCGAGAGGTCGGCCGCGCTCGGGCTCTCGGGCGGGCTCTCGAGGAAGTCGGCGACGAGCCTCGCGGCCTTCGCGATGCGCCTGTCGGGGCCGGCCTGCGTCTTGCCCTCGCTCCTCACGTAGTCGGAGAGCTCCCGCTTGGTGCGCCGCCAGGGCTCCATGGCGGCGTGCATCTCCGCCTGGCGCTCCTTCGGCATGCCCGCGAGCGAGCGCACCGCCTCGGCGCTGAGGTTGCCGCGGTCGGCCTCGGCGGCCCACTCGGGCGAGAGGTCCTCGGCGATCCGGCGGGCCAGCCTCTCCTCGCGCGCGATGGTCTTGCCGGAGACCTTGCGGCCCGTCTGCCGCTCGATGATGGCGGCCTTCACGTCGTCGACGCGCATGCCGGAAAGCGATGGGTCCTCGGAGCGCAGGCGCACGGCGTCGCCCCTGAGCGCCTCGGTCGCGGCGGCGCGCTCGGTCACGGTGAGCGCGCGGGTGAAGTAGTTCGCGGCGTGGAGCAGCGTCACCGCCCGCTCGTCGTCGATGCCCTCTATCACGCGGCAGGGCATCCTCTCGTAGGCGGGGTCGTCCTCCGCGAGCAGGGCGTAGGCTGCCTTGCGCCGGTGCCCGGAGACCATCTGCCACGAGCCGTCGCCGACCTTGCGCACGAGCGGCAGGTCGGTGAGGCCGTCCTCGCGTATGGACTCGGCGAGCTCGGCTATGCCGGCCGGGTCCATGGAGTAGGCGGCGTTCGCCGGGTGGTCGGCGATGTCGGCCACAGCTATCTCGGACACCGGGTAGCGCCCGCGGGTGCGCGACGCGCCGTCGAGCAGCCCCGTGATGGTGAAGCCCGCGGCCACCTGGCTAGGCGAGCTCACGGGACACCTCGTCGGCGAGAGCCTCGTAGTCGCGCGCGGGGCGGCTCCCCGGCTCGAAGGCGGCAACCGGCTTCCACTGCCAGCTGCCCTCGCAGACCTTGCTGCTCGCGTGTATGACCGTCTCGAACTGCTCGCCCGGGAAGAACCCGTCGAGCACGGCCGCGCCCGTGGCCTCGGCGTTGGTCATGCGGCCGGGCACGCAGGTGCGCAGTATCTTCCAGCGGGGCGTGGGCATGCGCAGCGCGTCGGCGATGGAGCGCGTCGCCTCGACGGTGAGCGCCGTGCCGCGCATCACGGTGGAGTCGAGCTTCACGGGGATGACCACCATGCCGCCCTCCGCCGCGGCGAGGTAGGCGTTGAAGGCGAGCCTGCGCATCACGGGGCTGCAGTCGATGAGGCAGACGTCGTAGGAGCCCGAGGCGTCGTCGAGGGCGAACTTGAGTCGCTGCTCGCGCAGGAGCATCTCGTTCTGGTCGACGAGGTCGATGGTCGAGGCCACCACGTCGAGGCCCTCCCCGGCGGCGTAGGCGACCTCCTCCACGGGCGCGCCGCCGTAGAGCAGCTCGACCGAGGTGCGCCGCCCGGAGGCCGCCCGGTCGTAGAGGCCGAAGAAGTCGGTGGCAGACGCCTGCGGGTCGAGGTCGACGAGCAGGGTCCGGAGGCCCCGGGCGGCGAAGATGGCCGCCAGGTTCACGGCGGTCGTCGTCTTGCCGACGCCGCCCTTGTAGTTGGAAATGGCTATCGTGCGCATGGGTCGCGTCCTCTCTAGCGTGGGGCGCGCCTCGCCGCATCCGGTCCGGCGCGCCCCGAGTCTCGGAGCGTCGGGACAAAACCGTACGGATTTGTCCGACAAGCGGAGTGTACCACGAAAACGTACGGATATGTACGCTTTCGTGGTACACGGGCACGGTTTCGGGGGGGGGAAAGCCCGGCCCCGGGAGCCCGGGACCGGGCGCGCCGCCTAGGAGAGCGGCTCCATCTCGCCGAAGCAGTTGACGTGGTGGCGCAGGAGCGCTCGGTTCTCCTTGACGACCATCATCGCCACCTCGTCGAAGCGGACCGGGGTGTCGGCGTAGTCGTCGCCGTTGCCGGCGAGCCACGCCGCCGCCAGCGCCTCGCGCAGCCCGCGCGCCCTGTGGGCCTCGGGGAAGCCGTCCGTCCCGATCCGGACCGTGGCGTCGACGAACACCAGGGTCCCGTCCTCGTCCACCGCCACGAGGTCGATCCCGCCGATGCCCTCGGGGCCCTGCCAGGCCTCGTCGACGATCTCGTAGCCCTTGCGCTCGAGGAAGGCCTTGACCGCGCCCATCGCCTTTTCCTTCATGTCGTTCATGTCTTGCTCCTTAGACTCTGAGGCCCGCCCCTGTGGCGTGCCTTGCGCCGCGTGAGTCGCATGCAGCGCGGGCGTGCCTGCAAGGGAGGAAGAGAAGTCGGGCGTGGATATAGAAATCTCCCGACGGCAGTTTTTCGCGTTGTTCGCGCGCGGAGCGCATGGGGCGAAGAACTCGAAAAAGTGTCGCGGCCCTTGCTGGCCGCCCGCCGGCGTGCGACCCTGCGCGTCCAAGGAGCGCCGGGGCGGGTTTCGGATCAAAGGGGCGGAGGCGTGCGGCATGGAATCCGGCGTGGGCGCCGAGACCCTCCGGGCAAGGGATGCGACCCGTCGGCGGTTGCTGGGCTCCGGCGGGGATTGGCGACGACGTTGCGGCGGGGACGGAGGCGGGTTCCCGAGCCGCGGCGCCGCGGCATGAGTCGGCACGGACGGCTTTCCCGTGCCGCTTGCGGCCGATGTGCGCACGAGATCGCTGGCGGTGAGGCTTTTCGTTGCGCGGAACGGCTACGGTGCTGCGCGACACGTCCGTTGAGAGAAGGAGGCAAGCAGATGTTGGGCTACGAAGAGAAGGTGGAGCGCCTCGAACTGCTCGACGCGGTGGCGGAAGCCGGGAGGCTGGCGAGGGGCCTGGACCAGCTGCTCGAGTCCCTGGCGCACGCCGACCAGCTGGACCCGCTCGACGTCGAGGGGATTCTGGCCCTGAGGTCGATAAGCAAGAGGTGCGCCGAGCGCATCGGTGACGCTGCGCGAATCTTGGAGGCTCAGAACGAGGTTCTCTAAGCCGAGGAGCGGGCAAACGCCGAACCTCGCGATAACGAGAGATGAGGACCCAAACGAAAGCGGCCATCCAAGCCCAATCAGGGCGTCCTTCGCCGTCCGCGCTCATATAAAGCCTGGGCATCGGCTGTCCTCGCATTCCCAGTGCCGCCGCGTGCCGTCGCGTTATAATGTTGCAAACGCATTTGTATTGCATTTCGAGCGATGGGAGCGCAGATGCCTGACAGCTACAAGGAGCTCATCAAGAGCAATCCCGACGAGACCGAGATCAGAAGCTTCCTGGTGGACGGCGACCAGGTCTCCGTGACCCTGCGCATCCCCGACACCCTGCGCGACGCGGCGAAAGAGGAGGCGGCCCTGCGGGGCATGAGCTTCTCTGCTTTCGTGCGCACCTGCATGATCGAAGAGCTCGCGAAGAAGGGGGCGTGAGCATGATCCGGGTCAAGACTCTCACCGTCCAGCTCATAGACGCGAAGCCGGACCGCATCCGCATCTGCCGCATCGACGGCGAGTCGCTTGTGACCGTCGTCGTTCCGAGGGAAGACCTCGCCGAGGCGAAGTCGCTGCCGAACATCCCGCAGCGCGGCGTCTACTACCTGCTCGACGAGGACCACGGCAACGTGAGCCGCGTCTACGCTGGGCAGACGACTCAGGGCATCGCCCGGCTCGACGCACACAAGGCGAAGAAGGAGTTCTGGAACAAGGCCGTTATGTTCCTCGATGACGACCAGAACATCAGCAAGGACGCACTGGACGTCCTAGAGGCGAAGGCCATCGACTACGTGCGTACCCACGGCTCGTACGAGACCGACAACTCGGCGACGCCCAAACCCTACGTCGACCCGTACAAGGAAGAGGCCGTCGAGCGCCTGCACGATAGGATCCTCTTCAGGATGGCAGCTCTGGGGTACGACCTCGACAGAGTCGACCAGGGTCCGGCGGGTGCGCCGGCGGTCTTCCACACGAAGAAGAACGGCATACGCGGGGCGGGGCGCTACGACAAGGCCACCGGGCACTTCACCGTGCTCGCTGGCTCGAAAGTGAACCTCTCGAGACCTGTGCTGAAAAACGCGGCCGTCGCGGCCGCGCGCAGGGAGATCTTCGGCGATTCGGGCGGTATCGCAGAGCTCGACGAAGATCTCGAGTTCCCGACGCCCAGCGCCGCGGCGGTGTTCGTGCTCGGCGGCAGCCAGAACGGCTGGACCGAATGGGCAAGCGACGACGGAGAAACGCTCAACCAAGTCTATAGAAGCGAGGAAAACTAGATGAACAAGCAGCAGCTGGCCTCCAAGATATGGGAGTCCGCCAACAAGATGCGATCCAAGATCGAGGCTAACGAGTACAAGGACTACATTCTGGGATTCATCTTCTACAAGTTCCTCTCCGAGACTGAAGTCGCTCGCCTGAAGGCACGTGATTTCGCCGAGGAGGATTTGCCGAGCCTCGTGGAAGACGATGAGGAAACGGTCGAGTTCGTCAAGGGCGAGTGCGGCTACTTTATCGCCTACGAGAACCTCTTCTCCACCTGGGTCGCCAAGGGCGGCGACTTCGAGATTTCGAACGTTCGCGACGCTCTCTCTGCTTTTAGCCGCAACATCGACCCTGCCCGCAAGCGCGTCTTCGACGGCATCTTCGACACGCTGCAGACCGGTCTCTCCAAGCTCGGCACCGACGCACGGAGCCAGTCCAAGGCCGCTCGCGATCTCATCTACCTCATCAAGGACATCCCGATGGACGGTCGCCAGGACTACGACGTGCTTGGCTTCATCTACGAGTACTTGATCAGCAACTTCGCCGCCAACGCCGGTAAGAAAGCAGGCGAGTTCTATACGCCGCACGAAGTCTCCATGCTCATGAGCGAGATAGTCTCGTGGCACCTGGCCGGACGCGAGAACATCACCATCTACGATCCCACGAGCGGATCGGGCTCGCTGCTTATCAATATCGGCAAAGCCGTGGCACGACGCAACGGCGACCCGGACTCCATCAAGTATTATGCGCAGGAGCTTAAGGAGAACACGTACAACCTCACGCGTATGAATCTGGTCATGCGTGGAATTCTTCCCGACAACATAGTGGCGCGCAATGGCGATACGCTCGAAGACGACTGGCCCTGGTTCGACACCGTCGAGAACAAGGATGAGACCTATGATCCGCTCTTCGTCGATGCCGTGGTGTCGAACCCGCCGTACTCCCAGAACTGGGATTCGGAAGATAAGGAGCTCGACCCTCGCTTCAAATTCGGCGTTGCTCCTAAATCCAAAGCTGATTACGCCTTCCTTTTGCATGATTTGTACCACTTGCGCCCCGACGGCATCATGTGCATCGTTCTGCCCCACGGCGTGTTGTTCCGCGGCGGCGAGGAGGGCGCCATTCGCAAGAACCTGGTGGAGAACCGCCATATTCAGGCAATCATCGGGCTTCCTGCCAATATCTTCTTCGGCACGGGCATCCCCACCATCATCATGGTGCTGCGCAAGCAGCGCGAGACGAGCGACGTATTGGTGGTGGACGCCTCCAAGCATTTCGTGAAAGAGGGCAAGAACAACAAGCTGCGGGCAAGTGACATCAAGCGCATAGTTGACGCCGTGACAACGAACGCGACCGTCGACAAGTTCAGCCGCCTGGTTCCCATCGACGAGATCCGTGCCAACGACTATAACCTCAACATCCCGCGCTACGTGGACTCGAGCGCGGCCGCCGAAAGCTGGGACGTGTACGCCACCATGTTCGGCGGCGTGCCGAAGGCCGAGGTCGACGCGCTCGAACGCTACTGGAAAGTATGGCCGAGCCTCAAAGGGCAACTCTACCGCAACGCCGACGGTTCGTGTCTTGCGCCCGCGACCGACGACGTTGCGCAAGTAGCGAAGGAAAATGCCGACGTCCGCGCCTTCTTGGGCGGCTATCGTGATGCGACAAGCCATTTACCGGCCACGCTGCGAAGCCGTTTGGTGGACGCTGCCGATGAAGTCGATACCGTGGCGGAGGAAGAGGCCATCGCGGCGCTTTTGAAAGATGCGCTGGCGGGTTCAGCCCTGATCGACGGCTACGACGCCTACCAGGCGCTCGACGATGCCTGGGTGGGAATTTCCGGCGACCTGGAGGTCATCCAGACCGAGGGGAAAGGCGCTGTGCGCAAGGTGGACCCGAATATGGTTGTCAAGAAGAAGAACGGTAAAGACGTCGAGGTGCAGGACGGCTGGGCTGGCCGCATCCTGCCGTTTGAGCTTGTTCAAGAGCACCTGCTTGCCGACGACGTCAAGAAGATTGCTTCCCGTGATGCCCGCCTTGGCGAGATATCACAGGAAGTAGATGGGATTCTCGAGAGCTTCGACGAGGAGGACAAGGGATCCTCTGCTGCTGTCAGCGACGAAGGTTCGTTTGTGGCAGCTGAGCTCAAGAAGGCTGTGAAGGCTATCGGAAAGCACCCTGAAAACGATTTCGAGCAAGGTCTGGTTCGTGCGCAGGCGCTGCTCGATGAGGAGAAAAGCCTCAAGAAGGCGAATAAGGAAGCGAGAGTAGCCCTTGAGGAGACGACCAAGGAGGTCATCGAGGGCCTGACCAACGACCAGTGCGACGATCTGCTGGCCGCCAAGTGGATAGAGCCGTTGCAGGCCGAGCTTCTGGCCCTTCCCGAAACCGTTGTGAGCGACTTCATCGCGAAGGTAGCTGCGCTCAACGCCAAATACGCGACAACTTACTCGGACGTGTGCAACCAGATAGATGATGCAGAAAGCCAGCTGGCAGACATGTTGGGGCAGCTTATGGGCAACGAGTACGACATGGCGGGCATTGCCGAGCTGCGAAAGCTGTTGGGCGGTGAGTAGCATGGCAGAGAAACAAAATACCCCGGAAATCCGCTTCGAGGGATTCACTGACCCTTGGGAACAGCGTAAGCTGAGCGAAGTAGCTACGTTTGGCGGCGGGCATACTCCGTCAATGGCAGATTCCGATAACTACGAAGATGGATGCGTACTGTGGGTTACGTCCCAGGACGTGAAATCTAGCTACCTTGATAGAACTACGACTCAGATAACTGAGAAGGGCGCAAAAAAGCTAACTCTTTATCCCGCCGGATCTTTAGTAATGGTAACGAGGAGCGGGATTCTTCGCCATACTCTTCCGGTGGCTGAGCTGCGGAAACCTTCAACCGTTAACCAGGATATTCGCGTCATTCTGCCCCAAGACACGTGCTGTGGAGGGTGGCTACTTCAGTTCTTTATTTCGCGCAACAAGGAATTGCTGCTTGAGTTTGGCAAGACTGGAACAACCGTAGAAAGTGTAGACTTTGGCAAGATCAAGGACATGCTTTTGCGCATGCCAAGTAGCGTCGAGCAACAGCAAATCGGACGTTACTTCGCACAGCTTGACTCCCTCATCACCCTTCATCAGCGTAAGCACGACAAGCTGTGCACGTTGAAGAAATCGATGCTCGACAAGATGTTTCCGAAACCCGGTGAGACCGAACCCGAAATCCGCTTCGAGGGTTTCACTGACCCTTGGGAACAGCGTAAGCTGAGCGAAGTAGCTACGTTTGGCGGCG
>DXLP01000006.1:0-32143 GCA_019414645.1 Collinsella sp. | reverse complement strand
ATCGGACGTTACTTCGCACAGCTTGACTCCCTCATCACCCTTCATCAGCGTAAGCTTGAGCTGTTAAGGAATATCAAGAAATCGCTGTTGGATAGGATGTTCGTTTAATAACTTGCGTGAGTTGCCTCTAGTTTCGAGCCCCAGAACCGCCGATTTCGCTATGTCGAGTTGGCGGTTTTTCGTTTTAGTGAGGATAATAATGTTGTGCGCCTTGCCATTAGACTGTCACTGATGAAGGGTGATGAGGTTGTCGATCTCGCTCAACGCCGCGCCTATGGCAGCTTGCTCCGACAATCTAGGAAATCTTACTTGTGTATCTTGCAGTGCGGCCTTTGAAACGGAAATCACCTTGATTCCCTGCATTAAAGGAAGAAGCTGTCTGTGGTATGCATCGGAATTAAGGTAGTGCCCCAGGTAGCCCGACCCAAAGGGGAACCGAGGTCGCGCCGGTATCGTATGCAATCCTGAGATAGTTGGTTCTTTGGGTAGTTTTCGCAGTTCAACACACTTGCCAGCTGCTTCGTCCTCTGCCGTGTCAGCGAAAATGACATCGCCTTCGCGAAGTATCGACCCAGCAAATTTGGGAAGCACTGTATCGTCGGTAATGAACGGAAGATCGCTTCGTTCGCCATCGAGGCAATCTCCGAACTTAATAAGAATATCTCCGTAATGAACATTGCGAGCAGTGCCATTCTCGCCATTCAAGTCGGCGCGTGAAAGAGTGTTGTTCTTCAGGAACTCGAAGCAATCCCCCAACTTACGCTGTTCCCAAGAAAGATACCCGTATAAGCCACGGTATTGGCACTTACGCTGATGAAGGGTGATGACGTGATCTAACTGCGAGAAGCTGTTCCCGATAACCTCTTGCTCAGCTAGACACGGAACCAAAATAGATTCGTGCATGAGATCGTCAGGAACCAATTCGTTCATCATGGTTCCGTTTTTTGTAGCGTTGACGAGGATGGGTCTCATAGACTCTTCGCGCGGAATATAGTATTTCCAGAAGCTATAACGCTGCTCGACGATGGGCCTCAAACATGAAAATCGCGGCGACATAAGCCCGTCACCTGCATCGTTGAGAACGAAGCGTCCATAGGCGTGCACTTTGTTGGTATGGCCCTCAAAAGCGATATCTCCAACTCGAATGACTTTGTAGTTGCTTAGCGAATCGTCGGCTGCGCCGTTTCCGCCATTGAAAGTCATCGTCGCAATGGAAAGTGTCCTATCGTATCCAAGCTCACAATTGACGTTTCGCTCATTGTTGACCACATACATATCCGAGAACTTACGCTGTTCCCAAGATGGAGTCGTTCAATCTGGATAACCGCTTGGGAACAGCGTAAGTTGGGCGAGCTCTGCGAATTGAATCCGACGGCCGTGTTGCCAGACTCATTTGAGTATGTTGACCTAGAGTCCGTTGCCGGTACGGATATGATTTCGCACCGCCGCGAAGAGAAACTCACTGCTCCCTCTCGTGCCCAACGACTTGCCAGCTTTGGCGATATTTTTTATCAAACCGTGCGACCGTATCAGAAGAACAACTATTTTTATGAACTGCCTGATGAGGACTATGTTTTCTCAACGGGCTATGCACAGCTTCGACCGCTTTGTGATGGGAGGTTCTTATTTTCATCCTTACAACGAGACCAATTCGTCTCTTGCGTTTTGGAGCACTGCACAGGAACAAGTTATCCGGCAATTAACGCGAATGACCTTGCTGCTTTGTTTCTAGCTGTACCAATTGATGCCGAAGAGCAACGACTCGTAGGGTCGATCTTGAAGCCAATCGATTCCCTCATCACCCTTCATCAGCGTGAGCCACGGTTTGCTGATGCAGGTTAAATTAGAGTCGAAAGAGCCCTCATGACGATGTCAATGTCCTTGTTCTCGAGCTCTTGAATGACGTGCAGATAGGTTTCCTGAGTGGTGGTCATGCTTGCGTGGCCGAGCCTTCGGGATACGCTGGCGATAGAGACACCGGCGAACAGCAAAAGTGACGCATGCGTATGCCGCAGCCCGTGGACGGATATGACAGGCACGCCAACATTCCTGCAGTGACGCGCCAAAACGCTGTTAGCTGTCGAGTTATAGACCTTTCCCTTCGCAAATATGGGCTCGGTCGGCGGAAGGTCTTTGAGCAGCCCAGAAAGTTGCATGATGAGTTGCCAGTCAAGTTGAACCTTCCGCACTGATGAGGCGTTTTTCGTGGGAACGAATCCGCCGCCGTTCTTGTAATCCCAGGTCTTGTTCACTGAGAGCGTTTGATGAGCAAAGTCGAAGTCTTCGGGAGTAAGCCCAAGGGCCTCGGAAAAGCGCAGGCCCGTTTTAGCGACTATGAGAATAAGCCAATCCCAACTCGGCCCGCCTGATAAGTCAAGGTCGCCGAGCATGGCATGAAGCTCAAACTGGTTGAGATACTTGATCTTTTTCGCACGCGGCTGTTTTCCTTTGATGATAGCCTTGCGCGTAGGATCGCGGGGGATGAGTCCTTCGTCAACTGCGTCAAGGATCGCCCCTTTAAGCTGATGGTGAAAGTCCATGGTTGTCTGCCGCTCATGATGCTCTGCGTAAGCATTGATGAGCTGCTGGTACGAGGTCCGGTCGAGATCTTTTATCTTGAGGTCTGGAATCAGCTTGGCGAGCCAAGACTGCGTGAGCCGATACTTTCCCATGGTGACCTCACGGATGGCTCCTTCTTTGTAGACGCTAATCCATTGCGAGTAGTAATCGCAGAAAAGCGATTCTCCATTGATACCGATTGGCATTTTTACCCTCTTTCATCGTGTGAGGTGGCTCACGCTGATGAAGGGTGATGAGGGTGTCGAGATTCGCGAAGTATGCGCTGATTTCAGAGGCTTCCTCGTTAGATGGAACATCTAACGAAAACGATTTGACCTTATCAGCGTTAAGATTTCTTTGCGTTCCCGTAGAGATATAAGGCTCCCATTCAGAATCAGTTTCCGCCTTTTCAAGACGAGTGAAAACAAAATCTCTAAGTGCTTCGTTATCGAATACCATGTTGTAAAAAGCCTGACTCGTGGCTGTATCTTGCCTAATAATGCCGACTTTTCCGACGCTTGCATACATTGCAAGGCTAACAGCTCCGGACGGAACAATCCAAGCAGCGCTGTTCTGCAGACCCTCATCTGTCAGCGTTTTGGCTGTATTGGTAATGTCTCTTCCGTTAATGTCGGCAATGCTCAAAAACGGTATATCTCCACCGTAGTAGTCGGGATTATTTGCGGATGGGGTACCACCCGAGCCTCCTAGCTGAATAAGCTCGCCCAACTTACGCTGTTCCCAAGATGAAGCGAGGGGACGCATGGTCACATACGTCCCCTCGGATTGACAAACTCTCGATTCCGCCTGTTCAAAATCGCCGCTCATTCATCGATGTCGAAGCCGCCTTCTAGGATGAACTTCTTCAACAGCGCCGCCGCACGGGTGTTCACCTTGAACAGGGGGAGCATCTTGCCTTCCTTCTGCTCAAAGAAGGCCTTGGCGCGCGCCTTGTCCACCGAGTCCTTCAAATCATCGAAGCGCCCGAACTCGTTAATGTTCGATTCCGTCAGGTCGAGCGCAGCCATGGTGGCAAGAAGATCGCCATCTATGCCGAGTGCATCGACGACTCGCTCGACCTGAGCGTTTTTCGCCCTGCGGGCATAGGTCGTGATGTAATCCCTCAGCGTCATGCCGTCTTCCAGGGCGGCGTCCCCTCGCTCGACGTCATGAAGGAACAGCTCGGCGAAGCGCTGGTCATCCTGGCTCAGGGACGCGAACGATCGGTGGAGCTCCTCGCGCGCGGCGGCGAGCCCCTCGTCGTCCTGCTCAAGGCATTTCAGCCACTTCTCGAAGTTCGCGTTCATGTAGTCGCTGTCTATGAGCCCCGTGTCGATCTCGGTTATATGACCATCAAGCTCATAGGGCGCTTCGGGCGCATCGCCAGGGCCGCCCCCTCCTGCGAACAGCTCCTTGTAGCGCTGCACGAGGATGAGGTAGGTCCGCTCGTCGATGACCGGCTGCACGAAGAAGGACTTGCCGCTCAGCTCGCCTTCTTCCGGCTCCTCCTCAAACTCATAGGTGTCCTGCTCCCATGTGAAGCCCTGTACCTTCGCGGCTTCGAGGAACTCGTTGAGCTCGACGAACTCCTTGGCGAACTTGCGCCTGGCCTCTTGCGATACGGGAAGTTTCGAGAGATCGCCAACGCCCGCTGCCTCGAACACCATGAGTATCTCCTGCAGCCGCGCGTCCATCAGCGCGATATTGTCCGGGAGCTTCTGCACGAACATGTCGAGCGGGCGATCGCCCGAGTACAGCTTCACCGCGGCCTCGATGTAGCCCTTCATAGTATGGGGACGGCGGTAGTAGCGGATGGTGCCGAAGGGCTTGTCAGGGCCGAACAGGCGGTTGGTGCGGCTGAAGGCCTGGATGATGCTCTCGTAGTCGATGACCTTGTCGAGATAGAGCGTGTTGAGCCACTTGGAGTCGAAGCCCGTGAGCATCTGGTCCACCACGATGAGCAGGTCGATGCGGCTCTCGCGGTTGGCGTCGACGTTGACGTAGGGCTTCTTATGGGAAAGGCGCGCCGAGATGTCCTTCTTCATGGCGGGCCAGGTGGGAATAGTGAACTCCTGGCCATATGTTTTGTTGTAGTCCTCGATAAGCTCGACCAGGGCGTCCTCCTTCACAGTGGAGCCGGCGTTATTGTCGATGCTCGGGTCGAAAAGGGCGGTCACCTTCATCTGCGGGGCGCATTCCTTGAAGGCTCGATAGTAGTCGATCGCCTCCGGGATGGAGCTCGTCGCCAAGATTGCATGGAATTTGTTGCCGTGGGAGAGCACCGGGAAACGGCGCAGGATATCCTCTACGACCTTTCCGTGGTGCGGTGTGTCGGGCCAGTACTGAGCGCGGGTCAGGAAGTCCTCGATGCCCTTGATGTGGTTGCCGGCGCCGTCAACCATGGGACCCATGGGGACCTTCGCCTGGTCCATGTAGTGATAGAAGACCTTGCTCTTGCGCTCGTCGGAGATGGCCTCGCCGACGCTCGAGGCCTTAGCCTGCTCGAGGGCCACGGCCTCGCGCACGTCGCGATCGTCGAAGGTCGTCACCATGTACGGGTCGAAGCCCAGCACATTGCCGTCACGGATGCCATCGGCGATGCTGTAGCGGTGCAGGCACTCGCCGAACACCATGGCGGTGGTGGAACCCTTCTTCTGGTTCTCGTCGAGAATCGGCGTACCCGTGAAGCCGAAGAACAGCGCGTTCGGGAAAGCCCGGCGTATGTCCTGGAGCATGTCGCCGAAGGTTGAGCGGTGGCACTCGTCTATAACGAACACGATCCGCTTGGCGGCCAGGCGATCGAGTTCCGCCTGGGTGATCCTGCCCTCGCCGGCCTTCACGTTGCTCATCTTCTGGATAGAGGTCACGATGAGGCGGTTCTTGGGGTCGTCGCTCGCGAGCTTCGACTTCAGTACCTGCGTGTTCTCGGTCCCCTGCACGTCATCGGCGTCGTCGGCGAATGCGCGGTACTCGGAGAGCGACTGCGTGCCCAGCTCGATGCGGTCCATGAGGAAGACCACCTTGTCGGCGTCGTGCGAGTCGGCTATGAGCTGGGCTGACTTGAAGCTCGTCATGGTCTTGCCGGAGCCGGTGGTATGCCATATATAGCCGCCAGGATGCCCCGGGGCGCTGCTCTTGGGCCTCTCGTCCCACTTGCATCTGCGCACCTTGTCGGATATGGCGGCAGCCGCGTAGTACTGGTAGCTGCGCATGACCTTCAAACAGCCGTCCGAGCTGTCCGCCACGGTATAGAAGCCGATGAGTTGGTGCGCCATGGGGATGGAGAGCAGCGTGGAGGTGAAGCGCTTCCATTCGTCTGTTCCGGGTTTGTCGCCCGCGCAGACGGGCTCGTTGTTGAAGTCCTCCCAGTGGAAGAAGAAGTTCGGGTTGAACGCGCCCGTGCCGGGGTTGGCGAAATAGCGCGCCTCGTCGGGGGTCATCCCCACGAAGATCTGCACCAGGCGGAAGAGCCCGGTGAACACGCCCTCGTGGGCATACTTCTCAATCTGACCGGTGGCCTGGCTGACGGGGATGCCGCTGCGCTTGAGCTCGATATGGATAACCGGCATGCCGTTGATGAGCAGGCACAGGTCTCCGCGGCGGTCGTTTAAGATCTTGCTCTTCGCAGGATAGACCGGCTGCTGTGCTATCTGGTAGCGGCTCTGGCCGGCTGCAATCTCCTGACGATCATAGATCTTCAGGCTCACCTCCTTGCCCAGGTGAAGTGCATCGTCAGGGTTGTCGCGCGTGATGGCGACGGTCTTTCCGTTGATGAACCCGTTGAGCGCGAGCGGGGTCTTGAGCGTTTCGATTTGTTCGATGACCTGTGCCATCTCGCCCTGGGTGAGCGGATAGCCGTTCAAGCGGTCTATGTCGGCGTTGTTCTGGAACAGAATCTTCGCCCAGTTGTCGATTAGGTCCTGCTCGGTGGGATAGCGAAGCACGCCCCCTGCGTCGTCCCAGCCATGCTGCTTCAGCACGGTGATGACAGCTTCTTCGAAAGAAGCCTCTTTATCGAAAACCATGGGAGAAACCTATCTACGAAATTGAAAAAAGTTAAGCACTTAACTATTGACAATCATTATAAGACATTGATGCTTCTACCTGGGAACAGCGTAAGTTGGGCAACTGTGGGACAACCTATGGCGGTTTGACCGGCAAAACCAAAGAGGATTTCGGTCACGGCAACGCAAGGTTCATCCCGTATACCAATGTCTTCGATAACCCACTGACGGACACGAAGCGGCTCGGGGCAGTCGAAATTGATTCGAGTCAAAACCAAGTTGCGTATGGTGACGCGTTCTTTACTGTGTCATCTGAAACGCCGGATGAAGTCGGAATGTCCTCTGTTTGGCTCTCTGACCAGGAAGATGTTTACCTCAACAGCTTCTGTTTTGGTTACAGGCAAGATTCAACATTTGACCCGCATTACCTTGCCTATATGCTCAGGTCAAGATCGGTGCGTTCCAATCTCACTCTGCTGGCTCAGGGAATCTCTAGGTTCAACATCTCCAAAAACAAGGTGATGGAGTTGAGCGTTCCTGTTCCTTCTGCGGTAGAGCAGGAGCAGCTTGGCCAATACTTTACCAAGCTCGACTCCCTCATCACCCTTCATCAGCGTGAGTGCGGGAAGCCGCCATTCAATCAGTCTCCCGCTTGGGAACAGCGTAAGTGGTCGGAATACGTATCGATATCGACCGACATGGTTGACCCCCGCTCGGGCAATTACGACACCTTGCCCCACGTTGGACCTGGAAATATGGAATCTTTCACTGGACGTCTATATGACAACGTAAACACGGTAAAAGATGATGCCCTTATTAGCGGGAAATTCCATTTCAATCCTGGCGATATCATCTATGGGAAGATAAATCCTCAACTAGGAAAGTATACGTATGCCCAGTTCGAGGGGTTAGCCAGCGCAGATGCATATGTTCTCAATGGCAAGAATGGGCTAACGCAAGAATTCCTTTTTGGAATTCTGCAGACAAAGGCTTTCTTTGACTATTCCGTTTCTGTTTCCATGCGGTCAGGGATGCCGAAAATCAACAGAGACGAGCTCAACGCGTTTGAGTTTCTAGCGCCTAATGAGAGCGAACAGAGAGCTATCGGCGATATTCTTCTTAAGCTCGACGACCTCATCACCCTTCATCAGCGTATGTGCCCCATCTTCTCCTTTTGCGCGCATGGATCAAGAACCAATTTTGCGCAAACCCTTCAAGGGTGGCTTCAGATATTACGCTACCCGCGCCCCATCCCGAAGATGCTCGTGTCGCCATCGGCGCCGGCTTCAGGCGTCTTCGGTACAGCCAAGGGCGCCTTTATTTGCGCCTCTTCCTCCGCTGGTGCGTCAACCTCCTCGCCGAGCGCCAGAAAGAACTTCATTACGAGCTCAACCCTCTGCTGCAGAGAATCGCTCAGCTCGCCGTAAGAGGCCGCCAGGCGCACCTCCCTGGCCAACTCCGCCATCGAGTCCTTCAGCGCCTTCTGAACGCTCACTGAGGGCCTCACCTCGACCTGGGTATCGGTGAGCTTGGCGATGATATAGTCCTGCCTGAGCATGCCGCTCCAAGCAGCCATCTCGCATATGAGCTTGTGCTCTTCGGGCGTGCAGCGGAACGCCATCGTCTTGCTGCGCTTGCGGGCGCTGTTCTCGCACGGCATCTTGCTTACCCCCTCGCTCCGTCAAGGGCGACGGCCATCTCGTCCTGCTTCGTGGGGAACAGGTGCGCGTAGCGGTAGGTGATGTCCACCGCCTCGTGTCCCATGCGTTCGGCGATGGCCAGCGCGGAGAAGCCCATCTCGATCAGCAGGCTCACATGGCTATGGCGTATGTCGTGTATGCGGATGCGCTTTACGCCCGACGCCTTGCACCCGCGCTCCATCTCGTGCGCCAGGAAGTGCTTGGTAACGGCGAACAGGCGCTCGTCGGGGGCGACGTCGTCGCGCATCTCGATGAAGTCCGCCATCTCGTCGCGCAGGAAGGCTGGCATGACGATCGTGCGCACTGACTTGGGCGTCTTGGGGTCGGTCACGGTGTCCACGCCGTGGAGGCTCTGGTACGACTTGTTGATGCGCAGCCGCGAGCTCTCCAGCATGAAATCGGACGGCGTGAGCGCCAGGAGCTCGCCGCAGCGTATGCCCGTCCAGTACAGCAGCTCGAAGGCGTGGAACGACAGCGGCTTGTCCATGACCGCCTCGCTGAACCTCAGGTACTCGTCCTTGGTCCAGAACTGCATCTCGCCGCCCTTCTTCGAGCCTATCTTGTCGACCCTGCGCACCGGGTTGTCGGTGAGGCCGTAGTAGCGCTCGGCGTGGTTGAAGATGGCGTTCAGTTGGTTGTTCACCGTGCGCAGGTACGTCGGCGCCCAGGGCTTCCCGTCGGCGTCCCGGTGCTCGGTGAGCTCGTTTTGCCACCTGATGAGGTCGATCGGCCTCACGTCGCACATGCGCATGTCTCCGAAGAACGGCACGAGCTTGTCGTTGATGATGTACTCCTTGGTGATCCACGTGTGCTCGCGTACGCGCGGCTTCACCTCGGAGGCGTACACCTCGACGAACTCGGAGAACGTCATGTCCATGGCCCCGCCGTTAAGGCTCTTGAACTGGCTCTCCCACACTGCGGCCTCCACCTCGGAGGAGAAGCCGCGCTTCGTCTTGTGGCGCTTCGAGCCGCGGGCGTCGCGGTAGTAGCACTGCACGTAGAACGTGCCGTTGTTGCCATCCTTGTACACGGGCATGTCAGTCCACCTCCGGGAAGTACAGGGCGTCGAAGACGTCGCTCCGGACGCGTCCGCGGATAACCACGCGCCCGCGCGCCTCCTGCTCGGCGTTTATCTTCCTGATCACCTCGTAGGCGCTGCCTTTCTTGATCCTCAGCAGCTCCGCGACCTCGTCGGCGTCCAGCATGTGCGGCCTCGGCGTCTTCGCCACCTTCTCGTCCATGGCTCCTCCAATCAATGGCGTACGAATACGTACGGTTTACAGATTCAGAGTAAACGTACGTATCTGTACTGTCAATAGAATTGCGTACATTTACGTACGCTGATAAGATGTGCTGATACGTAATTCCAGGAGGAGGGCGCATGTCCGTAGGCAAAAACATAAGGCGGTACCGCAAGTCGCGCGGCATGACGCAGGCTCAACTCGCCGAGGCCGTCGGCCTGACCGAGGGGGCCGTGCGCCACTACGAGAGCGGCATCCGCGCCGTCAAGCCCGAGCTGCTCGAGTCCATCTCCGCGGCGCTCGGCGTGTCCGTCAACGCCCTCAAGGACTATGGCGTCGAGACCGCGGGCGACCTCATGTCGCTGCTCGTGCGGCTCGAGGACTCGTTCGGCATCGTTCCCTCCGCCGACGGCACGGGCCTCTCCCTGAACCCCAAGGCTCCGCACGCGCCCAAAGCCGCGACGGCGATCGAGCTGTGGGCAGAGAAGCGCGCGCAGCTCGAGAACGGCGAGATCGACGCCGACGAATACGAGGACTGGAAAGCCTCGCTGTAGCGGCTCCCCGCATTTCGCAACCAGCGCAACCGAATCAGGACGCCAAGCTAGGCGGTGAGCGCCGCTCACGCCTGCGTATGTTGAGTTTTTACTCCCCATTGCATGCAAAGGCATTTTCGGCGCACCTGGGGAGTAAATGACGCGGTGGCTTACATGGCGGCACACGGCGGTACCCCGCGGCATTTCCCCTGATTACTCCCGCTTTCCTTGAGACGGTGAGATTCTTTACTCCCCATTAACGACCTGGGAAAACGCCGCACAGAGACCGTCAAAAGGCCTATTGAGTTCGATTTGAGTTTCAAAGGACCTAAAACGGCCCCTTTTCGTTCTCGGGGACAAAAATCGCGCGTCTACTCACTCGGGATAAATCCTTACTCCCATTCCTCCGAATACCGCCCCGTGCCTTGCCGTCTCGAAACACGGGGAGTAAATCGCGAAATTGCAGGTGAAAGGGAGTAAATAGCCAAAGAAAAAGCCTCCGTTCCGACGCGGGAACAGAGGCTCGATAATCGGATTTACTCACCAATGTCGCTGGCGGCTTTGCCGTGACTCTCGTACAAAACGAAACTCAGCAGCACAGTGCGGCACTCAAAAATACAGGTCAGAACCCTGTCAGACTACTCCCACTCAATCGTCGCAGGCGGCTTGGAAGTGATGTCGTAGCACACGCGGTTGGCGCCGGGGACCTCGGCAACAATGCGGCCGGAGATGCGGGCCAGCACGTCGTAGGGCAGCTTGGCCCAGTCGGCGGTCATGGCATCGCTGGACTCGACGGCACGCAAGATGATCGGGCGCTGGTAGGTGCGCTCGTCGCCCATGACGCCGACGGACTTAATGTCGGGCAGGACCGCGAAATACTGCCAGCAGCTGTGCTCGGAGTTGCGCTCGCCGGTCTGCTCAAACAGACGCTGGTTGTAGGCATCGAGCTCCTCGCGCACGATAGCGTCGGCGTTCTTGAGGATCTCGAGCTTCTCCTTGTCGACCGCGCCGATGATGCGGATGGCAAGACCCGGGCCCGGGAAGGGCTGACGGAACACGATGTGACCCGGCAGGCCCAGCGCCAGACCAAGCGCGCGGACCTCGTCCTTAAAGAAGTGGTCGAGCGGCTCAATGAGGTCGAAGTGCACGCCATCGGGGAACGGGATCAGGTTGTGATGGCTCTTGATGGTGGCCGTCTTGCCGCCCGTCTTGCGAGCGCCGGACTCGATGATGTCGGGGTAGATGGTGCCCTGAGCCAGATACTTGACCGGCTTGCCATCGGTCTCGAGCTGCTGCGCCACGGCGAAGAACTCTTTCCAGAACTGCGTGCCGATGATGCGGCGCTTCTCCTCGGGCTCGGTCACACCGGCCAGAAGCTCGGCATAACGGTCCTCGGCGTGGACGTGGATAAAGTCGACGTCAAACTGCTTGGTGAAGACCTCCTCCACCTGCTCGGGCTCGCCCTTGCGCAGCAGGCCGTGGTTGATGAACACGCAGGTCATCTGCTTGCCCACGGCGCGGGCGCCCAGCGCGGCCACGACGGAGGAGTCGACGCCACCGGACAGGGCCAGAATCACGCGGTCGTCGCCGACCTTCTCGCGGAACTCGGCCGTCATGGTCTCGACCAGGTTGTCCATGCTCCAGTTGGGCTCCAGGCCGCAGATCTCAAACAGGAAGTTGCTCAGCAGCTGCTGACCATACTCGGAATGCTTGACCTCGGGGTGGAACTGCGTGGTGAAGATCTTGCGCTCGGGGCACTCCATGGCGGCAACCGGGCACACGTCGGTGCTGGCGGTAACGGTAAAGCCCTCGGGCACCTCGGAAACGGCGTCGCGGTGGCTCATCCACACGGTCTGCTCCATGGGTGTGGAGTTAAAGAGCTTGGCGCCGGCCGTACGCGTAATGGTGGCGCGGCCGTACTCGCCCACCTCGGAGTGGCCGACCTTGCCGCCGAGCGTCACGGCCGTGATCTGATGGCCGTAGCAGAAGCCCAGGACGGGAAGGCCCAGGTCAAAGATGGCAGGATCGATAGACGGAGCGTCCTCGGCATACACGGAGGCCGGGCCGCCAGAAAGGATGAGCGCAGAGGCGTTCATCTCGCGAATCTCGTCGGCCGAGATGTCGCAGGGGACAATCTCGGAATACACGTTGAGGTCGCGGACGCGACGGGCAATGAGCTGACCGTACTGCGCACCAAAGTCGAGTACGAGGACCTTTGCGGAAGCCTTTTGATCCATGGTTTCCCCCTCTTGTTGGCGGGGAGCCGGTGCCCACCCGCGTGAATGAACAAAAATAACTTTCATAGTGTACACGTTATATGGGGTTTCTCGCCCCTCGCAGCCATCAGCGCACGGCAAACGCACGACCTGGCCCCTATTTGACGGCGATTGAAGTGTTACCAAACGTTACAGATGATGTAATACGTTTGAACATTGGACGCCCTGTGCCACAATACTGACGAACGACTCCGCCTCTGCGGCGGCAAATACGATAGGAATACCAGCATGAAGCGCATCCTTCTCATCGCCACGGGCGGCACCATCGCATCGACCGAGGACGGCAACGGCCTCTCCCCCGCCCTGCCCGGTGAGGAGCTCGCCCAGAGCGTCCCCGAGATCTCGGGCCTCTGCGAGCTCGACGTCGTGCAGCCCATGAACATCGACAGCACCAATATGCGCCCGAGCGACTGGATGCGTATCCGCGACGTCATCGTCGAAGGCTATGCCGACCACGACGGCTTCGTGATTCTGCACGGCACCGACACCATGAGCTACACCGCGGCGGCGCTTTCCTATCTGATTCAGGACAGCCCCAAGCCCATCGTGCTCACCGGCTCGCAAAAGCCCATGGGCAACCCCTTTACCGACGCCAAGCTCAATCTGTACCAGAGCCTGCTCTATGCGCTCGACGAGCATTCGCACGATGTGTCGATTGTGTTTGGCGGCGTCGCCATTGCCGGCACGCGCGCCCGCAAGCAGCGCACCATGAGCTTTAACGCGTTCATTAGCGTCAACTATCCGCCCATCGCCTATATCCGCAACGACCGCATTGTGCGCAACGGGCTTCACGGCACGCATCAGGGCGAAAACCCGGTGCGTTTCTACGACAGCATCGATCCGCGCGTATTTGTACTCAAGCTTACGCCCGGCGTAAACCCGGGTATCCTGGACGCCCTAGCCGATAGCTACGATGCTGTAATTCTTGAGACCTTTGGCATTGGCGGTATTCCCGAGTTTGGCGAGTCCGGCGAGTCGTTCCAAGAGGCAATTTTCCGCTGGGTCGATTCAGGTCGCACCGTCGTTATGACCACGCAGGTCCCCGAAGAGGGCCTCGATCTGGGCGTTTATGAGGTCGGCCGCGCTTACGCCGATCATCCGGGCATTCTGCGCGGCGATGACATGACCACCGAGACGCTCGTGGCCAAAACCATGTGGGCACTCGGCCAGTCACGTGATGCGGCCGAGATTCAGCGCCTGTTCTACAGCCAAGTCAACCACGACCGCATCCCGATGGCGTAGTCCCTAAGGCAGTTCCGCTTATCGCAGCCCCAAACGACAGGTAGTCCCCCTCGGGCCGTGCAAAAATCGGAGTATTCTGCAATTTCTCCGCCGGAGGCATAGAATCGGCCGATTGCTAGACGAACTTTTAGGGCGAAGAGGCCGTCTAGTAAATATTTATTCCACATTTTTATTAAGCGTGTGGATTAACTACTGTCAAAAAGGCAAAGCCAGCCGCCCGAGCCACCATCTACAGCTGAACAGGTGCTGAATACTCGCGATTTTGCACATCGCAACCAGGGGGACCCGCCCAAAGAGCGTCAATTAGCAGCGGGGAACGCCCTATTCGATACCCTCGAGAAGTTCTGACACTGTCATGCCGAGTGCGGGCGCGATCTTAAATAGAACCTTGAGCGTGAAATTTGCCGTCCCATCTTCGATTCGGTCGAGATAGGGTCGGCTGATTCCTGTCGCCACACAAAAATCAACCTTGGAGATACCAAGGTCCCTGCGTGTCTCTTCGACCCGCCTGCCAAGAATCTGTTTCGCACGTTCGTCCATGCAGCCGAGTTTGAAATGGAGCCGAACATAAACGTAAACTATAGTTTACGTTTTGCCGAATACACAGGAGTTTTCTATGTCGGATTCTTCGGTCCGCATGTACCGAGCCACGCCTCGCACAAACAGTGCACCACCCAAGCTCGTCGTCGTTGAAGCAGAATGCCTTTCGCCCGATGAGCGCACAGCATTTGCATTGCTATCAAGTCGCGTCGCCGCCGTTCTGGTCCCTTGCCCGGCGCAAGGTGAACTTGCCATCCAATGCCAAGCGCACAGCTGCTCACTCAATCAGGCTGCCGTGATCGCAACCAGCCAACGCGGTCTGCCCCTTCTCCTGGAAGCCGGTACCGCACTCGCCCTTCGCGGCGCCGGATACGAAAACGAGGCCGCCGCCGACATGGTCTTTAAACCACGATCGAGCGGCGGCCTCGCAGCAGCCATCGAATATGCTTGCAGGCTCGTTGCCTAAAAGGACAAGCTAGAAACCAAAGCCAAAGCCCGTTCCGGTAATCGCCGAGTACATAAAGTAAACGTTGATCACGTTGAGGAACACACCCGTGATGCAACCGTTGCGCAGGTAGCGTTCGCACACGATGCGCGCCATGACGGCGGAGTCATCATTGTTTTTAGCTTGACGTCCCGCCGTAAAGTATGTCGCCACGCTCAGCAGCAGGTTGAGCACCGGCAGCGCCAGCAACTCGTAGCTCTTGCCCCAGCGCGTCACCTCGCCGGCGGCGTTAAACTTTGTTGCCACCTCGGGACCAATGTTGGGGATAACACACGCTGCGACCACCAGCGGAATCACCGCAAGTACGAGCAGCGCAATACCCATGTAGCCAGCTTTTTTGCCATATTTAAACATATGCGTCGTCCTTACACGTTAAAGCGGAAGTGCACGACGTCGCCATCGGCCATGACATAGTCCTTGCCCTCAATACGCAGTTTGCCGGCGGCCTTGGCGCCCTGCTCACCGCCGAGCTCGATGTAGTCGTCATAGCCAATGACCTCGGCCTTAATAAAGCCGCGCTCAAAATCGGTGTGGATGACGCCGGCGGCCTGCGGGGCGGTCGCGCCCTGACGAACCGTCCAGGCCTTGACCTCCATCTCGCCGGCCGTAAAGAACGACTGCAGACCGAGCAGCTTATAGGCCGCCTGCGCGAGCACGTCCAGACCGGGCTGCTCCAGGCCCAGGCTCTCCAGGTAGTCGGCGGCGTCCTCGGGATCGAGCTCGGAAAGCTCGGCCTCAATCTTGGCGCAGATGGGCAACGGTTTGACGCCATCGATGGGCGCCAGATCGTCGTTGAGCATGTCCTCGTCCACGTTGGCCACATACAGGATGGGCTTCATGGTGAGTAGGAACAGGCCCTTGGCGGCGGCACGCTCCTCGTCGGTCATCTCCATGGATGCGGCGCGCTTGCCCTCGTTGAGCCAGGCAAGCAGGCGCTTGGCGACCTCAAACTTGGGCATGAGCTCCTTGTCGCGCTTGGCCTCCTTCTCGAGCTTGGGCAGCTGCTTCTCGAGCGTGCCCATGTCGGCCAGGATGAGCTCGGTCATGATGGTGTCGGCATCGCCGGCAGGATCGACGAACTCGCCCGTGCGGCCCACCTCACGCATGACGTTGGGGTCCTTAAAGTAGCGCACGACCTCGCAGATGGCATCGGTCTCGCGAATGTTGGCCAAGAACTGGTTGCCCAGGCCCTCGCCCTCGTTAGCGCCCTTCACCAGACCTGCGATGTCGACGAACTCGACCGTCGCCGGCACAATGCGGCCCGGGTTAACGATGTCAGCGAGCTTTTGCAAGCGGCTATCGGGCACATCGACGATACCCACGTTGGGGTCGATCGTGGCGAACGGGTAGTTGGCGGCAAGGCCGGTCTTTTTGGTAAGCGCGGTGAACAGCGTCGACTTGCCCACGTTGGGCAGGCCCACGATACCGATGGAAAGGGACACGACAGCTCCTTTTGGTACAGGTACTTCAAACCGTATAAGTATAGCGCCGCCGCAGCATCCGGGCGAATCCGGACACCGCGGCGGCGCAAATGAAGCAGAGATGCGTGAGAGTTCGAGACAGTAGTCCTTACTTAAGCTCGGGCCAGAAATCCTTGTTGGCCTCGATGAGCTCGTCCAGGATCTGCTTGGCAACGCTCGCCGAAGGAATGGTCTTGGAGAGCGTGAGTGCCTGCCAGAGCTTCTGGTAGCTGCCCTCGACCCAAGCCTGGACAACGAGCTTCTCGACGGAAACCTGCTGCTCCATCAGGCCCTTCTGGAACTGCGGGATCGGGCCCTGGCAGATCTTCTCAAAGCCGTTGGAGCCAACGATGCAAGGCACCTCGACCATGGCCGTCGGGTCGAAGTTGGGCACAGCGCCATCGTTGGGGACAATCAGCAGGAAGCGCTCGAGCGTGTTCTCGGCCAGCGCGCAGGCAAGGTCGACGATGTAGTTGGCGTGTACGTCGGGCTCAAAGCCGCCGTCCTTGGCAGTACCCTTGGCGATGATGTCGCGGCAAGCGCCAAAGACCTTCTTCTCGCGGCCGTCCATAACCTCATTGGCGCGAGTGTAGTTGGGGTCAGACGTCTCGACAACATAGTCCGGGTACAGGTAGTACTTGAGGTAGGTGTTGGGAATCGTCTCGGGATCGACAGCATAGACATCCTTGGCCTTGCCGAAGGTGTGAATCCAGCTCTCCTCGACGTGCTGCTCCTTACCGGCCTCGTGCTCAATGCCGTCCAAGTAGCCGTTCTTTGCCATGTGCTCCTTGATCTGCGGCATGAGGTCGTTACCCTCCTTGTCGTAGATCATGCTCCACCAACCAAAGTGGTTGAGGCCGTAGTAGCTATACTGCAGCTCGCGACGATCCTTGATGCCGCACATACGGCTCATCTTATCCATGAGGTCGATCGGCATGTCGCAGATGTTGATGATGCGGCTGTTGGGGCGCAGCACACGGCAGGCCTCGGCGACGATGGCCGCGGGGTTGGAGTAGTTGAGCATCCAGGCGTTGGGGCTGTACTTCTCCATGTAGTCCAGGATCTCGATGACACCGCCGATGGAGCGCATACCGTAGGCGATGCCGCCAGCGCCGCAGGTCTCCTGACCAACGCAGCCGTACTTGAGGGGGATCTTCTCGTCGAGCTCGCGCATAGCGTAGAGACCCACGCGGATGTGAGCAAGGACGAAGTCAGTACCGGTAAAAGCGGTCTCGGGGTCGGTGGTGTAGTTGAACTCAACCTCGGGAGCGTTCTCGTGGAAGTAGATCTCGCACGCCTTGGCAACGATCTCCTGGCGCTCGGCGTTGTTGTCGTAGAAGGTCACCTTGTTGACCGGGAAGCGGTCGCGCTCCTCAAGCAGCATCAGAGCGATGCCCGGGGTGAAGGTAGAGCCACCGCCGGCAATGGTCACGGCATAGTTTTTCTTGGACATGATGTCCTCCTCATTCTGGCCGCTTGCTCAATCCATCCCCGTACGCGGCCTGCACGGTTTGGAACTGTTACCTAGAAGTGGAGTTTTTTATCTCTAGAATCGGCCTTGCGGTGCATACCGGCTCTGCAAGGCCGATTGTTTCGATGGACGATGGTTTACAGAAGACTCTCGAACTTCAGAAGACTCTCGAACTTCTCGCGAACCTGTGGGACGGTAAGGCCGATGATGACCTGGATTGACTGACCTTGGACCACCAAGCCATGCGTACCGATCGCCTTGAAGGAAGCCTCGGGCGCAACGACGCTCTTGTCCTTGACGTTAACGCGCAGACGGGTAGCGCAGTTAGTTACATCGATGATGTTATCCGTGCCACCGAGCAGATCGAGGATCTTCTCGGCAAGCACCAAGCGCTCATCATCTTTACTCTGGGCGACCGATTTGCCAGCAGCAGCACCGCCCTGCTTTTGCTTGTAGTCGGCCTTGGACTTGAGCTCGACCTCAACATCGTCATCCTCGCGACCGGGGGTCTTAAAGTCGAACTTGACGATCAGGAAACGGAAGACCACGACCCAAAGGGCGGTAAAGCACAGACCGACAAGGATGGAGATGGCGTACTGCAGACCGTGTGCGGCCCAAAGGGGCAGCCAGTCCCACGAGAGCATCGAGATGATGCCGCCGTCGAAGATGCCCACGACGCCAAGGAGGTTTTGAGCCATGCAGCCGAGCGCTCCGAGCACGCAGTGGACGACGAACAGGCCGGGCGCGATGAACAGGAAGGTGAAGTCAAGCGGCTCGGTGATACCGCAAAGCATAGCGGTAAGGGTGACGGGAATGAGCAGAGCCTTGACGCGCTGCTTGCGCTCGGGTTTGGCGGTCATATAAAACGCAATAGCGACGCCAAGCGAGCCGAAGACCTTAGTCCAACCAGGGCAGGTATAGGCAGCCCAGGGTGCGGCATCCTTAAGAGCAATGCTCGGATCGGCAGCCAGTTGGGGCAGGATGTTGGCCCAAGCAGCAAAGATGCCGCCGTTGACCGCCGCGTTGTCGTAATAGAACGGCGTATAGATAAAGTGGTGCAGGCCTGTAGGAATCAGCACGCGCTCGAAGAAAGCAAAGACGCCCACGCCAAACGTACCGGCGGAAAGGATGAATCCCTGGAAGGCGGAGATAGCAGCCTGAACATGCGGCCACACCAGGCAGGCGATAATAGCGACCGGAACCATAACGAAGAAACCGATCATATAAATGAACACGGAGCCCGAGAACACGCCCAGCCACTCAGGAAGTTCGGTGTCGAAGTACTTGTTGTGAAGCATCGTGGCGATACCAGAAATGATAAGCGCGCCCATGATGCCCATATCAAGCGTTTTGATGCTTGCGATAGTGGCAAGACCAGTACCGCTGCCCGCCTCGACAGAGTAGTCGACTCCAAAGACAGGGCCCCACTGCCCCAAGATTGTGCTTACAAAGTAGTTGAAGGTAAGGTAGATGGCCAAAGCCTCCATGCAGCAGCGAGCGTTCTGCTTGTTCGCGAGCGAGATTGGCAACGCTACGCAAAACAGCAACGGCATCTGGTTAAAGAGCGTCCAACCACCCTGGAGCAGCACATTCCAGCAATCAAACCAAAGATGACCCGCTGTGGCCATCTCGCCAAAGATCACCTCGGTGGTAAACAACGTACCCAGGCCGACGACGATTCCGGAAAATGCGAAAAGAATTGCAGGCGTGTACATTGCACCGCCGAAACGTTGTATCTTTTGCATCATGACGGGGAATCCCCCTCTCTTCATTCGGAGCGCTGCGGTTTTGGCTTCACTCGAGACCGCAGACGCGCCGTTTGCGTGTACCTCGTGCAATAGGACGGGTGGGCCCGCTTCCCTGACTTCTTGCACTTACGTTTTATCACATGACTTATCTAGACAAGTTAGCGTAAAGACTACGGTCGGTAAACGGTCGATTATTGGCCGTAAACGGTATATGTCCAGTATTTCGCCTGCTAAATCTGACATAGCTGATGGCTGCATTTTAAATTTCTTTTCTACTTGTCTAGATGTGCTTGTCTATATCTATAGACATGCCTATACTTCATTACAACATTCACCGCCACGTTAAGGAGTCACCATGAAAAGCGCGGTCTTCTATGGAAAGCACGACCTCAGAGTCGAGGAATCGGCAAAGCCGGCCGTGGGCAGGCGCGACGTCCTGATCAACGTCAAAGCTTGCGGCGTCTGCGGTACCGACGTGCATATCTATGAAGGCGACAAGGGTGCAGCCGACGTTACCCCGCCCACGATCCTTGGTCATGAGTTTGCGGGCGTTGTCGAGGCCGTGGGCAGCGACGTCGCTGGCTTTAAACCAGGCGATCGCGTGTGCATCGACCCAAACCATCCCTGCGGCTGCTGCGAACCCTGCCGCGACGGAATCAACCACTACTGCGAGCATATGACCGGTTACGGCACCACCGTTAACGGCGGCTTTGCCGAGTACTGCTCCGTCGATATGCAGCAAGTCTACAAGTTGGGCGATCACACCAGCTTTGAGCAGGGTGCTATGACCGAACCCGTCGCCTGCTGCCTGCACGGCATCGATATGTGCAACATCAAGCCCGGCAGCACAGTTGTCGTTATCGGCGGTGGCATGATCGGTCTGCTCATGATGCAGCTCGCCAAAAACGCCGGCGCCACCAAGGTTGTCTTGCTTGAGCCTGTCGAAGGCAAGCGCGAGGTTGCGCTCAAACTCGGCGCCGACCTGGCAATTGATTCCATCCACGAGGACGTCCCGGCCCGCCTGAAGCAGGAGGGCGTCGGCAACGTCGACGTTGTAATCGAATGCGTCGGCAAGCCCGTCACCATCGAGCAGGCCATCCAGATCGCCGGCCACAAGGCTACGGTCATGATGTTCGGCCTCACCAAGCCCGATGAGACAATCACCGTCAAGCCCTTCGAGGTCTTCCAGAAGGAGCTCGTGCTCACCTCGTCCTACATCAACCCTTACACACAGCGTCGCGCGCTCGAACTCATCGACTCTGGCAGGCTCGACGTATCCTCGATGGTCGCAAAGGTAGCCTCCCTCGATGAACTCGGTGCCATCCTGTCAGACCCGGCCCTGCGTGCCATGGGCAAATATATAATCGACCCCAGCAAGTAAATCGATTGACACCTGCGTGGGCGGCCCTCATCCGTCGTTCACGCACCCAGCTCTAGGAGACCGTCATGGCGCGAGCCATCTTCCAAACTATTTATGACAACGTGAAGCAGTCGATTGACGACGGCACATACGCCTATCAGAGCTATCTGCCTTCGGAGACTGAGCTCACGCAGCTGTTTGACTGCTCGCGCATGACGGTCCGTCGCGCCATCTCGATGCTTGCGGCAGATGGCTACGTGCTCCCCCAGCAAGGTAAAGGCATGCGCGTCATTCGCAACATCAGTGACGAGACGAGTCGTGGCGGCGGCGGACTCGAGACCTTTAAGGAAATCGCAGCCAGTCGAGGCTTTGAGCTCAAAACGGTTACCACTGTCTTTGAGCTCCTCGTCTGTAACAAGGCGCTCTCCAAGATTACCGGGTTTCCTGAAGGCTGTGAGCTCACGCGTGCCAAACGCATCCGTTATGCAGACGGACGGGCCGTGTGCTCCGACGACTCCTATTACCTAAGCTCACAGGTACCGGGGCTGACACCCGAGATTGTCAACGACTCGATCTATCGTTACCTCGAAGAAGGCCTTGGCATTAAGATTGCCACGGGCAAACGCGATGTAACGATTGAGCATCCCACGCCCGAGGATGCACGCGTGCTCGATCTCGACGACTTTAACGCACTCGCCGTTGTACGCGGACAGACCTACAACGCCGACGGCATCCTTATGGAATACACCGAGACAAAGCAGGTTCCCAGCTTCTTTTTACTCCACGAAACGGTCACCCGCCGCAATAACGGCAGCGAGACCCATCAGAGCAGTATGAGCTAACCATCTATTAGTTGCGGTGGAATAGTTCCTAGAATGGCCCGCTTAAGGGCAAAACAGGAACTATTCCACCGCAACTTTTTTGGCCGGCGGGGCAGTACCTGTCCCACCGGCCATCATTTACGCTCGTTTAGCTAGTCCGCGAGCTTTTCTACTTGGTCGAGCATCTTGTTGAGCTTTTCCTTTGCCTCCGCCTTGACCTTCTCGGCCTCTTCGTGGGCCTTGGCCTTCTGAGCGGCCTTTTCCTCGGCCTCGAGGTCGACAACGACCAGATTGGACGCATCGTGTTCGACCAGCTTGAGCGCGTGCTCGGGGCACACCTTGACGCAGGCTCCGCAACCCAGGCAATACGTGGATTCCAACGCAAAGCGTCCGCTTCCCACCAGGTCACAGGCAGATGTGGGGCATGCATTGACGCACTCGCCGCACGACGTGCACTTGTCAAAATCGCACTCCGGCGTGCTCACCTGTATGTTCTTGGCAAGCTCGGGATGGTTTTGCAGCGTCGAGAGCACCAGCTGCCGCCCGTGCGTGAGCGAACGGCGACGTTTGGTCGTCGTGGTGCCGCACATGGTGTTGAGCGTGCGCTCCAACTGGGTAATCTGATGACGATGGGCTTTGAGCTTCTGCGTCACCGAGGCCAGTGCCGCCGTCGCCGGGTTGAGCTTGGTCACCGTCAGGCCCGTCGTGCGGGCGATCTTTTCCATGTACTCCTTGCGCTCGTACTCGCGAAGTTTATGGCACTTGAGGCTCTTGGGGTCGACCTCCAGACCCATACCCGTGCCAGACCACTCCTCGGCGGTAGCGATTGCCTCGCCCAGAATATCCTCGCCACCGGTGTTGCGGCACTTATCACACACGCCCAACGGCAGGTACACACTCACGTTGGGATAGTCCGCCAGCACCGAGAACCAGGTCTCGGCCGTAATATCGCCCACGCAGGCAACGACGACCTCGTTTTCGCGCGGCATGCGCTTAAGGGCGCGCGTGCAGGTGACGTAGGCGGTCTCGTGGCTCGTAGCAGCAGAGACGATGTCGTCATACAGGTTTTTGGGCGCTAGGCGCGGCGAGATAATCGCCTCGGTCGGGCAGGCGGCAGCGCACAGGCCGCACTTGCGACAGGAGTCGAGGATCTCGATAGCGTCTTCCTCGACCTCGATAGCGTTGACCGGGCACACGTCCATGCACGCGGTGCAGCCGCTCTTTTCGTTTTTGCAGGTCAGGCACGGAATGGTGTTGCCGCGCGGACGCTCCTTGTAGTCGGCAGGATTCCACTGCGGCGCCGATGGATCGAGTGCATCGGTCACGCCGCCAAGCGGGTTTTTAAGAAAGTCGAAACCCTTGCTGATCTCGATAATGTCATCAAACAGATCGTGTTCCTGCGCCATGCGCGGCCCCTCCCTGAGCAGTGCAAACAAGCAAGAGATAATGATACGCTATCGGCCCACGCCTCGGGCAAATTACACGCGGAGCATCTTTGCGGCAAATAGCCTATGGCCTATCGCCGCCCCGATTGCACAAGGTCGATCAAGTGCCAAGCTATGCCTCGCACATGAGCTGCGCGAGCTTTTGTTTGGTCACCTTGGCCTGCTCGTTTGCCATGTTGCGCTCGTTTCTAAAGACCGCATTTGCAACACCCTGCAGGTCGGCATCGGAAATCTCGCCAAGGCCCAGCTCCTCGAGCGTCGTCGGCAGGCCAACGCGCTGGCAAAACTCGAGCACCTGATCAAGCTCGGGCGCACGCTCCAAACGAAGCTGGACCACTAGGCCAAATGCCACGGCTTCACCATGCATGGCCTTGCACTCGGGTAGAATCGTCAGACCGTTGGCGATGGCATGCGCCAACGCCAAGCCACCGCTCTCAAAGCCGACGCCCGAGAGCAACATATTGCACTCGATCAGGCGCTCAACTGCCGGCGATGTACGGCCCTTTTTGAGGTCGCGCTTGGCGGCGACGCCGCACTCCATGAGTGTGTCATAGCAGGCGCGAGCCGCGACCAGAGCCAAGTGCCCCGGCGCGCCACCGTGCTCATTGGTGCCGCGCGCCGCGACGCACGAACGCGCCTCGAAGTACGTTGCCAGCGCATCGCCCATACCAGCGACCGTCATACGCAGTGGAGCCGCCGCGACCACGTTGGTATCGACCACGACCAGGTCTGGATTCTTCTCGAGCATCAGGTAGCGGTCGAACGACCCATCCTCGTGATACAGCACCGAAATCGCGCTGCACGGACCGTCCATCGAGGCCGCCGTGGGGCATACGCACAACGGCAGCTCGGCATAAAACGCAACGGCCTTGGCGATATCGAGCATTTTGCCTCCGCCAATACCCACCACCATGTCGCAATACTCAGCCTGGGCTTCCTTAGCCATTTCGACAACGGCCTCTTCCGTACACGGACCGTTGTAAATCTTAAAAAACGGCTCGCTTAGATCTTCATCCAGAAATCCATCGACGATCTGCCTGCACAGCCGATCCTCGGTGCCCTGGTCAAACAAGACATAGGCAGCGCAGCCCAACCATGACAAATACCTGCCCTGACGCGAAAGTTCGCCCGGCCCCTGAACATACCGGCCGGGACCGCCATAAACCATGGGAAGCGCCATACGAGAATCCGCCCTTCATCAAACAACGATTGGTGCAAAGTAACCTGCCCCCTGCACTAACTTGTGCATTGGGGACAGGTTACTTTGCACCATAGCAAAAAGGGGCAAAGCCATCTGCTGGCTTTGCCCCTCCTTAGATTTGTTTTACTCATCCATAAGGTAGTAGTGACCCAGTGCGTCAGCACCCAGGATGGCGTTGGCGACCATCTCGGGCGTCACCTCAAACGGCATGTTGCACATGGTGTCATCGGGCGCGCAGGCGGCCTCGGCAACAATCATGGCCTGCTCGCGCGTAAGCTCGGCAACGCCAAGTTCCTTCATCGTGACCGGCAGACCCAGCTCAATGCAGAAGCCCAAGACTTCCTCGAGCTTCTCGGTCGGGGCATCCTCGAGTACCAGCTGGACGATGGTGCCAAAGGCGACCTTCTCGCCGTGATACATGCCATGGCACTCGGGCAGCATCGTCAGGCCATTGTGGATGGCATGAGCAGCAGCAAGGCCCGAGCTCTCAAAGCCAATGCCCGAAAGCAGCGTGTTGGCCTCAATGATGTGCTCGACGGCAGGCGTAAGCGCGCCCTTCTCCAGCGCGACCTTGGCCTTGACGCCATCGGCCATAAGCGTCTCGTAGCAGAGCTTGGCGAGCGCCAGGCCGGCCATTCCGCCCTTGCCGCCAGCGCAAGTGCCGCCGTCGGCATCGTGCGTCGCCTGGGCCTCAAAGTAGGTTGCGAGCGCATCGCCCATACCGGAAACCGTCAGGCGCACCGGGCTCGCCGCGATAACCGTCGTATCCATCAGGACAATGTTGGGGTTTGCCTTAAGGAAGAGATATTTATCGAACTGGCCGTCGTCGGTGTAGAGCACCGAAAGTGCCGAGCACGGCGCATCGGTCGAGGCGATGGTGGGGCAAATGATAACCGGGGACTCCAGGTAGTAGGCAACGGCTTTAGCGGTATCGAGGATCTTGCCGCCACCGACGCCGACGATGATGTCGCAACCGTTGTCGCGAGCGAGCGCAGCCAGGCGATCGACCTCGCCCTTGGAGCACTCGCCGTTAAAGTCCTCAAACAGCAGCTCGGCCTTAGCCTCGGCAAAACCGCCCTCGATCTTGGCGCCGACGCGCTTCTTGCCCGAAGGCGTCACGATGACGAGGGCCTTAGCGCCGAGCGGCTCGACATAGGAGCCGAGCTTGGCCAGCTCGTCCGGGCCCTGGATGTACTTGCTGGGGCTATTGAAAATTGCAGCCATAACTATCCCATTCTCTAAAAAAGAAAGGGGCTCCGTACGGATACGTGCGGAGCCCCTCGTTACGATAACAAGAGTCGATTAGAAATCGATGTCGGTGTCGTAGTAGCAGGCCTTGAGGATCTTCTCGAAGTCGGCAGCCTTGGTCTCACGCGGGTTCTCGGGCGTGCAGGCGTCCTGCTCGGCGTTCGCGGCGATCTCGGGGAGCTTGGCGAGGAACTCCTCCTCGGAAACCATCTGCGGGTTCTCGGCGTCGACCTTCACGCCACCATTCGCGTAATCCTTGATGGACTGCGGAATGTTGAGCTGGTCGTTGAGGTCGCGAATCTTCTGGACGAGCGCGGCAATGAGCTCCTCGTTGGTCTCACCGGGAAGGTGCAGGATCTCCTTGGCCACGTAAGCATAACGCTCGGCAGCGCGCGGATCCTTGGAGTTCCACTGGATGACCTTGCCCAGGTACATGGCGTTAGCAGCACCGTGGATGATGTGGCCGTTCTCAAAGGCTGCACCGGTCTTATGAGCCATGGAGTGAACGATGCCGAGCAGGCCCGAGGAGAAGGCGATGCCGGCGATGCACTGAGCCTCGTGCATGTGCTGACGGGCCTCATGGTCGCCAGCATAGGACTTGGGCAGCCACTCGACGATCTCGCGGATGCCGTGCAGGGCGTTGGCATCGGTGAACATAGAAGCGCAGGTGGAAACGTAGGCCTCCATGCAGTGGGTCAGAGCGTCCATGCCGGTGTGAGCGCAAAGCTTAGCAGGCATGGTGTAGGTGAGCTCGGGGTCGACGATGGCGACATCCGGGGTGATGTTGAAGTCGGCCAGCGGGTACTTGATGCCCTTGGCGTAGTCGGTGATGACGGAGAAGGCAGTGACCTCGGTAGCGGTACCGGAGGTAGAGGAGATGGCGCAGAAATGAGCCTTCTGACGCAGCTCGGGGAAGCTGAACGGCTGGATGATGTTATCAAAGGACTCCTCGGGATACTCGTAGAAGACCCACATGGCCTTAGCGGCATCGATGGGCGAGCCGCCGCCGATGGCGATAATCCAGTCGGGCTCGAACTCGCGCATGGCCTCGGCGCCCTTCATGACCGTCTCGATGGACGGGTCGGACTCGACGCCCTCGAACAGCTTGACCTCGAAGCCGCCTTCCTTAAGGTCGGCCTCAACGTCCTGCAGGAACCCGCCGCGGCGCATAGAGCTGCCGCCAGAAACGATGATGGCCTTCTTGCCCTTGAGGTTCTTCACCTCGTGGCGAGCGCCCTCACCAAAGTACAGATCGCGAGGATTGGTAAAACGTCCCATACTGTGCCTCCTAAACAAGCCCCTCTTAGACTTGCGTATATAACGGAGCACCCGATTGGCTCCGTTAGGACCGTTTTGCGCGTTGCCGGCGATGACAATGCGCGATGTCTAAACGTCTCAACGCTCAGACAAACACTATTCTACCGTTCTGGTTGGTCAGTTATTCACCTAAAGCCGACAATGATGAAACGTTTTTTCTATCCCTGAAGACCCTTGTGGGGCATTCATACTCCCAAGCTGGGCAAACGTTTTATCAAGGTTGACCACATATCCCGGGCAGGACGGTGCTCCTCCAAAATGTGCCCCGTTCGCCGCCAAAAATCGACCGTTTGCGGCACCGTGATACCACTCAGTCGTCCAAGGTGCCGACATTTGTGCGACATCCGTCTTCGTGGTGCAAAGGTGCATGTCCAAGTGCGGCACCCCCCGGTGTGCCACATGCGGGTAAACTAGAACCTTATATAGAGACATTTGAACCCTAACCGCAGCAAAGGAGGCCCCATGGCATTCGATCCCATTCAAGAGGATTGCCATCGCCTCGTTCTTGAGGCCTTGCGCCGCAACAATATTCCGCTCACCGACGCTGCCGCCGTAGAGCGTCTGATGGAACAATTCACCCGCAACCCCGCGCCGCTCATCGTGCACGACCGCGACCGCGCCGGGCACCTCATTGCCAAGGTGGTCGAGGCTGTCGACTACCGCATTCCCTTTATCGTGGACGATACCCAGGCAGAGCAAGAAGAGACCGCTGCCGAGAACATGCTTCGCGAGGCAGCCGCGCTCGACCCCACCAACTGGGATGCCCAGCGCATGCTGACCGCCCTCACCGCCAACTCCAACGAGGAGTACGTACAGTACTTGGTATCCAAGCGCGATGAAGTCGAGCACGACCTGGCACTCAAGATCGCCTCGGCGCAGGACCCCTACGAGCGCGAGGCCGCAGGCGACCTTATGCGCCGTCCCTACCTGCGCTGGCTTGCCGCCCTTGCGTCACGCGCCCTCATTAGCGGCCGCTATCGCATGTCGCTCGAAGCCGCAAACTGCAGCCTCGACTTTGCCCCCAACGATCCGGCCGGCGTCCGCCACACCGCGATGCTCGCCATGGCTAAGCTCGAATACCCCACCGAGGAGCTCAAGCGCTTTCGCTCTGCCCACTCCGTGCCGTACCTCGCGAATACCCCGCTGCGCCGCCGTCCCAAGGATGCAGAGCGCGACTTGGACCCGTGGACGCTCATCGCACTGATGAGCGCAGCCTGGCGCGAGCTGGACTACGAGGGCGCCGAGCACTACCTGCGTATCCTTGCACGCTCGTGTCCGCACGCGGCCGAGGCGCTCTACTTCCAAACCGAGTTTCCCGATGGCGTCTATGCCCGCGTCAACGTGGGTGCGGGCTCCACCGACGAGCTTGTCCTTGCGCTATCCGAGGCGACGCCGGTACTGCAGGAGGGCCTGGGCGCCCCCGACAACGCCAGCTTTGCCGCCTGGGTCGCCACCAACGATATCGTGCGTTCCCAAATCGATGAGCGCATACTGCGGGCGGCCGAGCAGGGTTTGCCGTTTAAGGGAGGAGACCTCTAATGGATCCGAGCGTCTACATCCCCGCCTACCTGGAGCGCGCCTACGTTGCGTCGCACCCCGAGCTCACCGATGCAGCACGCGAGCTTGTCCATAACGACATTAGTGCGAATCCCCAAAAGTACGCGCAGTCCGAGCATGCCCAGGCGCTGCTGTCCTATGCCGGTGTTCATCGCCACCTGCTCGACGAGCTCCATCGCATCGAAGATATGGGCAGCGACGAGGAGTTTGAGCAGACGCGCAATCGCCTGTTCGACGACATGCGCGATGAGCTGCTCAAGATTGTCCGCGTCGACGCACTGACCGTCGACGCGCAGCTGCTCGCCATCATCCTGGCCGACACACCCGTTGACGCCTGCCTGGGCGACCTGATGAAGCTCGAGGCAACCACGGCCGATTACCTGCAGCAAAGCGTGCCCGGGTTCGATATGGAGGCCCCGCACTACTGGGCCAACAAAGTTTTGACGGACGGCGTGACGGCGGCAGAGCTCACCGTGAGCGAGCCGGCGCTTATCGGGTGGCTTCACACACTCGAGGCCATCTCGCAGCTGTGCATGGCGAGCGCCCGCTACCGTGCTGCCGTCAACTATTCTCGCCGTGTTCTTAAGGCGGAAGGCTATCCCACCCGAGCGGCAGGCACCGTGTTACTCGCCCTCGCTCGCTTGGAAGACGAGGACGGCTTTTTTGCCCTGGCCCACCAGCTCGAGGAGCAGATGGGGGCCGATGCCCTCGAGAACTCTCCTTGGTATCTGCTCGCCCGCACGATTCTGCTGTTCAAAACAAACAAGATGCGCCCGGCGACACGCGCGCTGCGTGAGTTCGCCAACCGCTGCGAGGGTGGCGCGTTCTTCTTACTGAACCCCATGTACCAGACACCGTACCTTCCCTGCCGGCCCGAGCCACACGATCCCTGGGATCTTTCGCACCAGGCCGTTTGGGAAGCGGACGGTATTATCTCGGACACTCCCGACTTTGCCCCCTGGGCCAACGTCTGCGAAGATGTATCGCAGCTTGCCCAGGAATTTGCGCGCCGCTACGGATTTTAGTGACGCACTCGACCCGACCATGTCGTTTACGTTAGGAACGGTTTCATGAACCTCCGCTCATCTCTTGCCTGCACCTCGAGCGATATCGCTCGCTGGGGGCTGCGCTCCGTCCTTAAGCGCCAGGGCGGCGTACTCCCCGGCCGCATCGCCATGAAGATCGACCCCGAGTTGCTGAGCGACCTCGCTGGCCTTGTCGACCGCAGCGTGGTGATTACGGGTACTAATGGCAAGACCACCACTTCCAACCTCATCGCCGACGCCGTTGCTGCCAGCGGTGCTGCCGTGGTGTGCAACCGTGCCGGCAACAATATGGAGCCTGGTGTGGTAGGTGCTCTGCTCGAGGCCCGCGGCGACCTTAAACACACCAGCAGCGGCAAGCGCGTGGGCGTTTTTGAGTGCGATGAGCTTTACACCGTACGCGTTCTGCCCAAGCTCAAGCCGACGTACTTTGTGCTGCTCAACCTGTTCCGCGACCAGCTAGATCGCTATGGCGAGATCGATCACACCCAGGAGGTCATCGCCCACGCGTTGGAGCTTTCGCCGGCAACGACGCTCATCTACAACGCCGACGACCCGCTGTGCGCCTCGATTGCCGCGCGCGTTCCCAATGCGAGTATTGCCTTTGGCATCGACGGCGCCACCGACACCGAGTCCGACCGCATTAGCGACTCGCGCTTTTGCTCGCAGTGCAACGCCCCGTTGGAGTACGACTACGTGCAATACGGCCAGCTTGGCGCCTACCATTGCCCCTCGTGCGGCTGGGCCCGCCCTGCGCTTGTCCGTCGCGTGACGGGCGTGGAGCTCGGCTGCGACGGCTATGGTTTCGACCTGGTCTTTGGATCTGCGCCCGACGCGGCTGCCGTACACATCGCCACACGCTACAACGGTCTGTACATGGTCTACAACGTTGCCGCCGCATTCTTTGCCGCACATGAGTTAGGCGTGGATGCGGCGCACCTGCAGCCCACGCTCGATGCCTATGTGCCCGCCGGTGGTCGTATGGGGCGCTGGGATATCGCCGGCCGCACCGTCGAGGCCAACCTGGCTAAGAATCCCGTGGGCTTCGATCGCCAGATCCAGTCCATTAAGACGGCGGGCGGCAGGCTCTGCGCTTTCTTCCTCAACGACAACGATGCCGACGGCCACGATGTATCGTGGATCTACGACGTCGACTTTGAGCGCATCGCCGACACGCCGGGTCTTGTCGCCTTTGCCGGAGGCACGCGCGCGCACGACATGCAGGTACGCCTCAAGTACGCCGGCATCGATGCCGCGATTATCTCGGACGTCGCGCAGGCAATTGGCGCCGTTGCGGATGAAGCCGCAGGCGACACTTTCTATGCCGTCGCCAACTACACGGCCTTCCCGCCGCTGGTCAAAGAACTCGACGGGCTGAAAGGCGCCACCGCCGACGCTGTTGCCGGGCGCGCCGTAGCCCGTGCCGACGGCAGCGCTGTCCCCACGGATATTGCGCCGGTCGAGCTTTCGCGCCCGCTGCGCATCGTCTACCTGTATCCCGATGCCCTTAACCTCTACGGCGACGGCGGCAACGTTATCGCGCTCGAGCGCCGTTGCGCCTGGCGCGGCATTCCCGTGCGCGTGGACGAGGTCCGTATGGGCGAGTCACTCGATCTCATCGATGCCGATATCGTCATGATGGGTGGCGGCTCCGACCGCGACCAGCTAGCCGTGGCACACGAGCTGCTCGCCCAAAAAGACAAGGTCGCGGCCTATGTTGAGGATAGCGGCTCGCTGCTTGCCATCTGTGGCAGCTATCAGCTGCTCGGCCGTTCGTACTACATGGGCGACGATCGCATTGAGGGCCTGGGCGTCATTGCCGCCGAAACCGTACGTGGATCCGATCGCCTGATCGGCAACGTAGCCGTCAAAACCGATCTGGCACCTGAGCCCTTTGTGGGATTCGAGAACCATGGCGGCCGCACGCTTTTGGACGCCGATGCCACGCCGCTCGGAACGTCCGTCGTCGCGGGCACCGGCAACAACGGCGACGATGGCTTTGAGGGCCTGATCTACAAGGGCGTCATCGGCACGTACCTGCACGGACCGGCACTGCCCAAGAACCCCGAGCTCGCCGACTGGCTGATCGCCCACGCACTCGAGCGTCGCGGCGACGCACAGGCCAACGCCCTGCTGCCGCTCAAGCCCCTCGACAACATCTACGAGCACGCCGCCCACGACGCCGCGATGGAACTCCTCCCCTAGCACCTCACCACCACAAAGGTGCCTGTGAACTGCCTCCCATTTCTTGGACATCGGGAAATGGGAGGTTTTCCATGAGTATAGACCTCAGGGTGAAGCACGACCTGGAGTCCAGGAGGCGGGCCGTCGAGCTCTTCGACGCCGGCGTCGGCTGCAAGCCGGCGGCCGAGACCCTGTCCGTCCCCCGCGAGACCGTGAGAGAATGGCAGTGGGTATACCGGGCGTTCGGAAGCGAGGCGCTGCTGTCCATGGGCGGGAAACAATCCAGGTACACATTCGAGCAGAGGGTCGCCGCGCCGTCGGCCGTGGTCGACGGCGGGATGGCGAAGACCGACGCCATGGCCGAGTTCGGGATCAGGTCGAAGTCCCCGCTGGAGCGCTGGTGCAGGCTCTACCGCGAGGGCGGCGCCGAGGCGCTGCGGCCCGGACCGAAGGGCAGGCCGAGGGGGTCGAGGTCGAAGCCCCGGGCCCGCACCCGCGAGCAGGAGCTCGAGGAGCGCTGCCGCAGGCTCGAGGCCGAGGTCGCCTACCTAAAAAAATTGCGCGCCCTGGTCGAGCGGGACGGGCTCTGACCAGGGCGGCGGCCGAGGCGGTGAGGGCGCTGAGGGCGGAGGGGTGTTAGCGCTAATCTAAAATTGACCACTTTCGCAAACGCATCTCGCCGAATGCG
>DXLP01000058.1 GCA_019414645.1 Collinsella sp. | reverse complement strand
GCCGGCAAATAGCGGACACTCCGCATGCAATCTATGCAAACAAACAAGTACGCTTAGCTACATTCGGTAAGTTCGAGCACGCTGCCCTTAACGATAAGCGCCGGCTCCAGGACGACCTCTTCGGCACGCCTGCCGCCCCTACCGGCAAGACGCTTGGACATGCAGCCAAAAGCATGCTCCGCAAGGACACCAGGATCCTGCTCAATCGCGGTCAGCGCCGGCTCAAAGAGAACGTCGGCCGCCGAGTTGTCATAGCTTACGACCGAAATATCGCCCGGGATGCTCTTCCCCATCTCGTGCAAGCGCTTGAGCAGACCGAGGGCGATGTTATCCGAACTTGCGAACACAGCGGTGGCATCAGTTGCGAGCACCGCCTCCGAGGCCTCGTAGGCACTCGGAATGTAGTACTCGCTCTCAAACTCCAAACGTGCGTCGATAGGCAGGCCAACCTCGCGCAGCGCGCGCTCATAGCCGGCAAGTCGCTTACGCCCCGTATTGGAACGGCGCGCGTTAACCAAGCAGGCAATGCGACGGTGGCCCTGCTCGATCAGATAGCGGGTGGCCATGTAGCCACCCATCTCGTGGTCGAACATCACCTTGTCGCACTCGAGCCCCTCAATGGCACGGTCGACCATCACGGCAGGGATAGGCAGATGGCTGACTTCTTCGCGCAGGGCGCGGTCGTCGGAGAACTCGTCGCCCACAACCAGGAAGACGCCATCAACGCCGCGCGTTACCAGCTGACGCAGCAGCTCCAGATCGTCGTCGGCACTTCCACCCGAGCTGGTAATAAAGAGCGCATAGCCGTCCTCGCGGCAGCGCTTTTCCAGGCTACCGGCGAGCGAGGCAAAAAAGCGGCTCTCGATGTTAGGGACGATAAGACCCAGCGTGCGCGACTCGCGCATGACCAGACTACGCGCAATCTGGTTGGGGACATAGTGGTTGCGCGCCGCGACCTCCTTGATGAGCTTGCGGTTTTCTTCCGAGATGCGACAGGGCCGATTATTGAGAACAAGCGAGACCGACGAGGGGGAAAGCCCCACCTCCTGGGCGATCTGCTTGAGGGTGACTTTGTTGGCCATCTCGCTCCTTCCAGGTTTACGCGCAATCTCTTGAAAGTATAGCGACCGCCCCTCTACCTCGGTGATAAACACTTTACCAATCCGGTAGACGGCTGTTTTATCGCCGCCAGCGCACCAAATCCGTCCGGGTGGGGTATATTGCAATCGATTGATGACAACGACCACCAAAAGGCGGATATTCGTATGCACGAGAACGACTTTTTTAACGAGGACCTGCTGTGCGCGCTTGCTGGCGTTGCCGGCGAGGACAACGTGCTGATGAGCGAGCCCATGCGCGAGCACACCACGTTTAAGATCGGCGGCCCGGCCGACGTCTTTGTCACGCCCGATACCGAGCAGGGCCTCGTCGCCACGCTCGATACCTGCTATCGCTGCGATCTGCCCCTCACCATCGTGGGCAACGGCTCCGACCTGCTCGTCGGCGACAAGGGCATCCGTGGCGTCGTCGTGGCGCTGGGCGAGGGACTCTCCGACATTACGGTCGACGGCACGCACGTCACGGCGGCAGCCGGCGCCTTGCTTTCCGATGTCGCCGCTGCGGCAGCCGAGGCCGGTCTCACCGGCATGGAGCCCATCTCGGGCATCCCCGGATCGGTCGGCGGCGCCTGCTACATGAACGCCGGTGCCTACGGTGCCTGCATGGCCGATGTGCTGGAGTCCGTGCGCGTCTACAAACCCGCTCGCCAGCTCGACGACGGCACCCGCGGCAGCGGCAACATCATCGAGTTCGATGTCGACGAACTCAACCTGGGCTATCGCAAGAGCCGCATCGCCGACGACGGCTTTATCGTTCTTTCTGCCACCTTCAACCTCGCACCGGGCAACGCCGCGATGATTAAGGCCGACATGGACGACTACC
>DXLP01000057.1 GCA_019414645.1 Collinsella sp. | reverse complement strand
TAGATACCCACATGACCGTAGATAAGGCCCGGAGCACCCGTGCCGCTATGCGAGGAGTCGGCTACGATCATGCCCACCTGCAGCGCCGAGCGGTCGGAGCTATAGCACCAGGCGTTGAACATGTCGCAGGCGTTGCCGCCAAAGTAGCCAACGCCGGCGTTACGGAAGACATTGGTAACCCACGCCGCGCACCAGTTCTGACCCGGCGAAGGCGTGGAGTAGCACGCGTTGACGACGGCCTGCTGCTTGCCCGAGCCGGCATTCTGCTGCGGAGTTCCGGGCGCATACGATCCACCGCCCGAGCTCGAACCACCCGAGTAGGAATTGTTCTTGTTCGCGGCAGCCGCGGCAGCGGCGGCCTTCCTAGCGGCCTCCTCGGCCTGGGCGGCAGCGAGAATCTCGGAATCACGCTGAGCCATGAGCTCCTTGACGTCGTCGGAAAGACCGTTCAGCACGGTCTGGACCTCTTGCTGCTTGGCCTGCATATCCTGCATCTGAGCCGTCTGCTGATCCTTGAGTTTCTCCAGGTCAGCCTTTTGTGCTTCGAGCTCGGTCTTCTGTGCGTCGAGCTCGGCCTGAATCGTCTGGATATCCTCGATGGCATCGCGGTCGCTCTTGTTGATCTTCTCAACGTAATGCGCGTTGGCGACGAGTTCCTCAAACGAGCCAGAGGCCAGCAGCAGCGACAGGATGTTCGTGCCGCCGGACTTGTAGCTGGCGGCCACGCGATCGGAAAGGTCGTTGCGCTTCTTCTTGAGCTCGGCCTTCTTTTCATCGATCTGGGCCTGCGTGTCGTCAATCTTGCCCTGGACATTCTCGATGTCGTTGAGGGTCTGGGCATTCTTGTTGGCCAGCGCCGCATACTCATTTGCGATGCTGTCGAGCTGGGCCTGAACCTCGTCGAGCTGGGCCTGGGCGGCATTCAGTTTATCGGTGGTTTCTTTTGAAGCCTCCGCCGCATGGGCGCGAGCGGGCAGGCCAAAAAGAACTGCCGCAGAAGCGGCGCCGAACAGGACCTTGAGGGCAGTGCGGCGCGAGAGCTCCTGGGAAAGGATGGAATCGCTGTTTGGTGACATATGTACTCCGTTACATGTTTATTTATATGTCGCTCAACTCATACATATTAGCGTACATATGGCGCGTCCCAACGATTTCCACGAACGGCAGGAAACTACAAGGTCAGCGGCTCGTAAGCAAATGTCAAAGATAAGGTTATGCGTACGCAAGCTCTTCTATGAGTACGCTAGCATGATCCTCTGCTTTTCCTACAGCGCACGATTTGGGCGTCCCTGCCTGCGCTATACTCCCCTGAAGAAGTGTTCCTGATTCGATAGGAGACTACATGTCCAAAGCACTCGACCCCAAAGACACCTGCGTCCTCGTTACCGGTGGCGCCGGCTTTATCGGCTCGCACACCGTCGTTCAGCTGCTCGAGGGTGGCTACCAGGTCGTCATCGTCGATGATCTCTCCAACTCCAGCGCCGTCGCCGTCGACCGCGTCAAGACCATCGTGGGCGACGAGGCCGCCAAGAACCTCACCTTCTACGAGGCCAACGTGCTCGACCGCGATGCGATGAACAAGATCTTCGATACCCATCAGATCGACCGCGTCATCCACTTTGCCGGCTTTAAGGCCGTCGGCGAGTCGGTGAGCAAGCCCGTCGAGTACTACCACAACAACATCGAGAACACCCTGGTGCTCATCGACGTCATGCGAAACCATGGCTGCAAGTCCATCATCTTCTCGAGCTCCTCGACCGTCTACGGCGACCCGGACAACCTGCCCGTCACCGAGGAGGATCCTAAGAAGCCTGCGACCAACCCCTATGGTTGGACCAAGTGGATGATCGAGCAGATCCTTATGGACGTCCACACCGCCGACCCCGAGTGGGACGTCGTGCTGCTCCGTTACTTCAACCCCATCGGCGCTCATCCGTCGGGCCTGATCGGCGAGGACCCCAAGGGCATCCCCAACAACCTGGTGCCCTATGTCGCCCAGGTCGCCGTGGGCAAGCTCGAGGCCGTTCAGGTCTTTGGCAACGACTACCCCACCCCCGACGGCACCGGCGTGCGCGACTACATCCACGTGTGCGATCTGGCCTCTGGTCACGTTGCCGCCCTTAACTGGATGAACGGCAAGACCGGCGTCGAGATCTTTAACCTGGGCACCGGCACCGGCACCTCGGTACTCGAGGTCGTCGCCGCCTTCTCCAAGGCTTGTGGCAAGGAGCTGCCCTACGTGATCCGCGAGCGCCGCGCCGGCGACATCGCTGCCAACTGGTGCGACGCCTCCAAGGCCGAGCGCATGATGGGCTGGAAGGCCCAGTACGACATCGCGGACATGTGCCGCGATAGCTGGAACTGGCAGAGCCACAACCCCAACGGCTTCGCCGACGCCGAGTAGCAAAAACCTACATACCGTTCTTGCCCCGATCTCACGTTGTGAGGTCGGGGCTTTTTCATGGCATGCAGCCATTCGCCGAAAATCGACCAACTTTTTTATCTTGCCTGTACATGTTTAAACAACATGTTTTACAATAGGCGTATCGAATCAGAACATCGGAGGCGGACTG
>DXLP01000056.1 GCA_019414645.1 Collinsella sp. | reverse complement strand
CAGGAGAGCTACACCGCTCGTCTGTTGACCGACGTCGAGGACGAGCTGCTCAAGAAGCTTGCCGAGGAGGCGAGCGAGGTGATCATGGCCTGCAAGGACAACGACCACGACCACATTCGCTACGAGGCCGGCGACCTGGTCTACCACCTGCTCGTGACGCTTGAGCGCTACGGCATCACCCTCGACGAGCTGGCCGGCGAACTCAACGCCCGCCGCCACTAGTCATTGGGGACGTTCTTAAACGACTAGTCGTTTGGGACAGTCTTTGCCGGCGCTGCCAAATAACATGCCCAATTACTACGATGAAGTTGAACCTACTGACTAATCGGCGGTTTTGAGCAAATCGTCAACGCTTCTACCTGCGGTTTTATTTTCCACATTGAGCCGATGGTCGGAGGTTTGCGGTCCATCGTAGTAATTGGGCGTTCTTTTTGGCGAGCGGTGTTGCACGGGCGTCGGTGGCGAGCGAAACGATCTGTTTTCCTCCGTCCCCAAGGGGTCATTTGTGAAGAGTGTCCCCAATGACTAGTCGTTTAAGAACGTCCCCAATGACTAGTCTTAGGCGAGGGGTGTGGGTTCCCATTCGCCGGTGGGGTGGGGGATATCGAAGGTTCGATAGCCGCAGTCGTAGGCGTGGGCCTGAGCCTCGCGGATGTTCCAGCAAATATCGCAGGCGCGGTGCGCGTCCGAGCCAAAGGTGATGGGTACCTCGGCGTGGGCGAAGCAACGCAACAGCCCCGTCGAGGGGTAATAGTCGTCGAGGCCCTTGCGCGGCGCGGCGGTCGAGACCTCAACGCGGCGACCCATATCGTGGGCGCATTCGGCCATCTGCTCCCAAAACGGCGCGGGGTCAAAATCGGGCGCGAAGCCTTCCTTCGAAAAGCGCATGACCAGGTCGGGGTGGGCCATTACATCAAAGTTGAGCGGGCTTTCGCAGGCGCGACACCAGTCGTCGACGTAGCGCTCCCACACGCCGCGCACGCCCAGGTTTTCCCAAACGTGCAGGTTGGTGTCGTCGTCGATCCAACCGCAAAGGGAATCGGGCGTATCGGGGCGAGCGACGTTTTCTGTCCCCGCCGCTCCCGCAGCGCCGGCCGCAATATCTCCCGGGTTGCCAATCCAATGCACGCTGCCCAAGCGCACTATGGCACCCGCGGACCAGCGCCCAACCAAAGGCTCGCAGCCCTCGTACCAGTCGCATTCAAAGCCATAGATAAGCTCGAGCTCCGGCGCGATCTGCGCGGCGAGTTTGCGGGCGTCCTCAAAGGCCAGACGATGTGCCGGCAGGTCACCCTCGACGACCTGCACCTCGCAGTTAGCATCCATGCTGGCAGGTAGGGTGAGGTGGTCGGTCGAGACCATGACGCGGCAGCCGGCGGCGGCAGCAGCGCGGACGTTGTCCTCAAACGAGGCATGGCCGTCCGAAAACGAGGTATGGGTATGGCAATCGATCAGAGGGCATGCGGGCATGGCGACTCCTTTGCATTTGGTGAATCCGCTCCATTGTAATGGCGCAGCCTCGTCGCGTCGTGTGCGCGGGGTGCCGAAATCGACTGGAAAGGGTGCGCGGTGCGACTTCGCTTGCTCTCAAAACATGTACGTCAGTCTCCAAAACCGACAAAAAATGACATGTTTGGAGGCTGACGTACACGTTTGGATAGGGGCGAGGGCGGCGACGGACGAAAGTCGCGCCTGTGCCACGTCCGATGTGCTAGCGTTTGGGTGAATAAAACGAGCCCGCGCGGAAAGGATTCGGACCGTATGCAACGTGGAAGTACATCTCCGCTGTCCCGCGAGACCGATGCACCCGAAACCATCGTCAAGCTGGAGTGTGACATCGACGATGCGTCGCCCGAGGTACTCGCCTATGCCGCCGACCGCCTGCGCGAGGCGGGCGCCCGCGAGGTGCACTGGCTGCCTCTTTACTGCAAAAAAGGTCGTCCCGGCTGGCAGCTGCAGGTAATCTGCGCCCGCGAGGACATTGACCGTCTGCAGACGATCATCTTTTTGGAAACCACGACCAACGGCATTCGCCGCCAGGTCATGGAGCGCGTCTGTCTGCCGCGCCGCTTTGAACAAGTGGCGACGCCATGGGGCGAGGTATCCGTTAAAGTGGCCACTCTGCCCGACGGCAGTGAGCGCGCGGCGCCCGAGTACGAGGACTGCGCCCGTCTTGCCCGCGAGCACGACGTGCCACTCCAGCGCGTGATGCAGGCGGCACAAGCCGCGGCGCTGCGATTTGAGTAACGCGGCCGGTGGCACGCCACGCCCAGCCCCATCAACCCCACCGAAAGGATCCCCCATGAAATACCTCCTCGCCTCCGACATCCACGGCTCGGCATACTGGACCGAGCGCCTCTGCGCCGCCATCGAATCCGAGCAGCCCGACCGCATCGTCCTGCTGGGCGACCTGCTCTACCACGGCCCGCGCAACGACCTGCCGCGCGACTACGCCCCCAAGCGTGTGATTCCGCTGCTCAACGCCCTGGCCGACCGCATCATCGCGGTGCGCGGCAACTGCGACGCCGAGGTCGACCAGATGGTGCTCGACTTCCCTGTCATGGCCGACTACGCCACCCTGTTTGACGAGACCGGCCGCGAACTGTTCCTGACGCACGGTCACGTCTTTGGCGCCGGCATGCATAACAGCGTCGACCACGCGCCCGCGCTGCCCGAGGGCTCCGCGCTCGTCTACGGCCACACGCATATCAAGGTTAACGAGGCAAGCGAGGCGCACCCGGGCCTGTGGCTCTTCAACCCCGGCAGCGTGAGCATTCCCAAGGACGGTACGAACAGCTACGGCATCTACGAGGGCGGCGCGTTCCGTCACGTGATCCTGGAGGAGGAATAACCATGGCGCAGCACATGGCTCAGCAAAATGCCGAGGGCTCGCGCGACCTGTCCACGCTGGTCGACGCGTCGGCCGAGCTGCAGCATCTGGTGCAGACCATTTGGCGCCTGCGTCAGCCCGACGGCTGCCCGTGGGACCGCGAGCAGACGCACCGCAGCATTGGCAAAAATATGATCGAGGAGGCCTATGAGGCGCTCGACTGCATCGAGGCCGACGATGCCACGCATCTGCGCGAGGAGCTGGGCGACGTGCTCATGCAGGTCGTACTGCATGCGCAGATCGCGGCGGACGCCGGCGAGTTTACGCTGACCGACGTGGCGCACGATATCGACGCCAAGCTCATCCGTCGCCATCCGCACGTCTTTGGCGATGCGGATGCTGACAGCTCCGACGAGGTGCTCAAGATTTGGGACGAGGTCAAGCTTGCCGAGAAGGCTGCCAAGGACAAGGCTGTGGCGGCGGACGAGGCTGCGCCCGAAGGCCTGCTCGACGGCGTGCCCACGCACCTGCCGGCGCTGATGCAAGCTCAGAAGGTGTCGCGCAAGGCGGCGGCCGTGGGCTTTGAGTGGGAGACGGTCCAGGATGTGTGGGACGAGGTCGCCGAGGAGCGTGCCGAGTTTGAGGCCGAGG
>DXLP01000055.1 GCA_019414645.1 Collinsella sp. | reverse complement strand
GATATATTAGACGAGTCGTTACGCGCGCGTCAACAACTTTTTTGAAAATCTTTGGGAGGGGTTCGCCCCGGCCGCGCGGCGGCATATGAAGTCGCCTGCTCGGACAGTCCCGACTCGCACGGAGAGCACATTAAGTGCTCTCCGGCTCGTGCGGAACTCGCGATCGACTTCATATGCCGCCGCGCGGCCGGGGCGAACGTGGGTCCAAAATTGTCAAAAAAGCGGTCGGCGCGCAGGTGCGCCGACCGCCGATATATGGGGTCTGATATTTTCTACCAGCTAGTTCCTCTTACTCGTCGAGGAGATCTTCTGGCATGTCGTTGCCGTCGCCTAAATCGACAGGGGTTTCTTCGGGGGCAGAGCCGTCTTCTGCACCTTCGCCCTCGGGCTTCTCTTTGGCGGCTGTCATGCGAGCTACGGCGCAGATGCGGTCGTTGTCGTCGACGGTCATCATTTTGACGCCCTGGGTGGCGCGGCCGGTCTGGCTGATCTCGTCGGTCTTGACGCGAATGACCGTCGCGCCTTCCGTCACGATAAACAGCTCGTGTTGCGGGCCCACCGTCTTCATGGCCGCGAGGTTGCCCTTACGCTCGGTCATCTGAATGGTGTAGACGCCCTGACCGCCGCGGTTCTGCTCTGGGTAGTCCGCAACCGGCGTGCGTTTGCCGTAGCCGCGCTCGGTGATAACGAACAGATCGCCGTTGCCGTTAGTGACTTCCATGCCCAGAACGCTCACGCCGTCCTTCATACCGATACCGCGAACGCCGCTGGTATCGCGGCCGGTGGCGCGCACCTGCTCCTCGGAGAACATGATCGCCTTGCCCGCGGTGGTGGCCAGGATAATCTTGTCGCCCTCGCGCACGCGGCGCACGTTCAGCAGCGCGTCGTCGTCACGCAGGTTGATAGCGATCAGGCCATCACGGCGGCTACGATCGTAAGCGCTCATCACGGTCTTCTTGACCATGCCACTCTTGGTGGCAAACATCAGGTACTCGTCGGCCGGGAACTCGCGGCAGCTGATGACGCTCGCGATCTTCTCGCCCTCCTCGAAGGGCAACAGGTTGACGATCGCGGTACCGCGCGCCTGGCGCGTACCCACCGGCAGCTCGTGCACCTTCAGGCGATAGACCTTGCCCTTGCTCGAGAAGAACAGCACGTACTCGTGCGTGGACGCGATGAACATCTCGTCGATGACGTCGTCCTCTTTGAGGTTGACGCCCGACACGCCCTTGCCGCCGCGCTTCTGGGCGCGGTAGGCGGCCACCGGGATACGCTTAACGTAGCCGGTGTGGGTGATGGTCACGACCATGTCCTCGTCGGCGATGAGGTCCTCGACATCCAGGTCCTTCTCAACCTGGCTGATTTCGGTACGGCGCTTGTCGCCAAACTTCTTGGAGATCTCGCGCATCTCTTCCTTGATGACGCCCAGAATCTTCTCCTCGTGCGCCAGCAGGTCCTCGTAGTAGGCGATGGCGCGGCGCAGGCCGTCCAACTCTTCTTGGATCTTGTCGCGCTCCAGGCCGGTCAGGCGGCGCAGCTTCATCTCGAGGATGGCCGTGGTCTGCTCGGGCGTAAAGCCAAAGCGTTCGATCAGTCGGCTGCTGGCCTCGGAGTCGGTCTGCGAGGAGCGGATGATGCTGATGACCTCGTCGATATGGTCAAGGGCCATCAGGTAGCCCTCGAGGATATGCGCGCGGGCCTGGGCCTTCTTAAGGTCGAAGCGGGTGCGGCGGGTAACGACGTCGACCTGGTGGTCGATGTAGTGCTGCAGCATCTCGCGCAGGCTCAGGCATTTGGGAACGCCGTTGACGAGTGCCAGGTTGTTGGCGCCAAAGGTCGTCTGCAGCGAGGTGTACTTATACAGGTTGTTGAGCACGACCTGCGGAATGACGCCCTTCTTGAGCTCGATGACCAGACGGATGCCCTTCTGGTTGGACTCATCGCGCATATCCGAGATGCCCTCAATGCGCTTGTCGTTGACGAGTTGGGCGATCTTCTCCTGCAGGGTGCCCTTGTTGACCATGTAGGGAATCTCGGTAAAGACCAGGCGGCTGCGGCCGGTCTTGGTGGACTCCACATGTGCCTTGGCACGCACGGTAATGGAGCCGCGGCCGGTCTCGTAGCTCTGCTTAATGCCGGCGCTGCCCATGATGATGGCGCCGGTGGGGAAGTCCGGACCGGGCATGATCTGCATGAGCTCGTCGACGGTGGCGTCGGGGTTGTCGATCAGGTAGCAGGTGGCCTCGATCGCCTCGGTGAGGTTATGCGGGGCGATGTTGGTGGCCATGCCGACGGCGATGCCCTGGCTGCCGTTGACCAGCAGGTTGGGGAAGCGCGCAGGCAGTGCCACGGGCTCGGCGAGCGATTCGTCGTAGTTGGGCTGCCAGTCGACGGTATCCTTCTGCAAGTCACGCAGCAGTTCCATGGCGGGCTTGGCCAGGCGGCTCTCGGTGTAACGCATGGCCGCCGCGCCGTCGCCATCGATGTTGCCGAAGTTGCCGTGACCGTCGATGAGCGGCGTGCGCATGGAGAACCACTGCGCCAGGCGGACCATGGCCTCGTAGACCGCAAAGTCACCGTGCGGGTGGTACTTACCGATAACTTCGCCGACCGTCCAGGCCGACTTTTTGTGTGGGCGGTTGGGGTAGATGCCGCTCTCGTTCATCGCGTACAGGATGCGGCGGTGTACCGGCTTTAAGCCGTCGCGCACGTCCGGCAGGGCACGCGCTGTGATAACCGACATCGAATACTCGATGAACGACTGCTTCATCTCGCGACCGAACTCCGAAATCTGGAGCTGGCCGCCGTTGATGTCCTCGCCGGCCGAGGCGCCACGATCGACTTCGCCAAAGCTCTCCTCGAGCTCACCGTCGTCGTCCTCTTCCTCATCATCATCGGCATCGGGGTTATAGGCGTCCGGATCGCCGTCCTCGCCCTGCTCAGCACGGGCAAGCAGGCGCTTCAGATCATCGGGCATACCGGCATCGCCGGCCTCGTCCATACCCTCGTTATTGTTGATATCGTCTGCCACGTTACCTCCTCTTAAGCGTCAAGGAATCGTGCATCATGTGCATGCTTCTCGATGTACTCGCGGCGATAGCCGACCTCGGAACCCATCAGCTCGCGCACGGCGCGGTCCGCCACCACGGCGTCCTCGATCGACACACGCTGCAGAATGCGGGTCTTTGGGTCCATCGTCGTCGAGGCAAGCTGTTTGGGGTCCATCTCGCCCAGGCCCTTGTAGCGCTGGACGGTATAGCCCTTGCGCTTTTTGGTGATCTTGCCGTCCTTGGCCTTGCCGTCCTCGTCGTTATCGTCGGGGTTCAGGCCCAGACTCTGGATGGTGTCGCGCAGGATCTCGTCTTCGGGCTGGCGGCCGTTGGGATACACGTAGTGAATCTTGTTGCGCACCTTAATGCCAAAGATGGGCGGGCAGGCAACATAGACGTAGCCGGCATCGATCAGCGGACGCATGTACTTGTAGAAGAACGTCAGTAGCAGGATGCGGATATGCGCACCGTCGACGTCTGCATCGGTCATGATGATGATCTTGTGGTAGCGCGCCTTGGTGATATCGAAGTCGCCGCCGTCGCCGGCACTCGTCGTGACGCCGCAACCGATCGCGGTAATCAGCGACTGGATGGTGTCACTCGAGAACGCGCGATGGTCACCAACGCGTTCGACGTTCAAAATCTTGCCGCGCAGGGGCAAAATCGCCTGGATGTCTCGGCGACGGCCGTCCTTGGCCGAACCGCCTGCCGAGTCGCCCTCTACGAT
>DXLP01000054.1 GCA_019414645.1 Collinsella sp. | reverse complement strand
CGATTGAGCACGTGCTGTATCCCGAGGTTGTTCAGATGCTCGCCGACGGCCGCGTCCACGTGCTGGAGAGCGGCAAGGTCGCAATTGACGCGCCTCGCGGCTAGCGGCGCACAGTACAATTTAGCCGAGTAGTCAGGGTGGTCATTGGCGCCAAGGCGCGCGTGGCCACCTTTTGTTTTGGGTAGTCATCGGGAACGGGCTTTAACGACTGGTCATTCAAGAACGTCGCAGGTGACTAGGTGAGAGAGGTGAGCGCATGGCGGATAACGAAGCGCTGTTTACGCCTGAGCTGGTGTTTTTTGATTGGGAGTGTGCGACGCCGGATGAGGTGTTCGCGCGGCTCGAGGGCGAGCTTGCACCACGTGGCTACATTGCATCCGGTTGGCTCGACGCCGTTCGCACGCGCGAGGATGCCTATCCCACGGGTCTTGCCATGCCGGCGGCAAACATTGCCATTCCGCATACCGATCCGGGGTTTGTGGCCAAGCCCTATATCGCGGTGGTGAAGCCCGCCGCGCCCGTGACATTTAACGCTATGGCTGGCATGGGCGCTCCGGTGTCGGCGCAGATCGTCATTAATCTGGGCATCGCCGAGCCGGGAGGCCAGGTCGAAGCCCTGCAGGCGCTCATGAACATCTTTATGGACGCCGATGCCGCAGCCGACGTGCTCGGCCAGACCACGTCCCAGGGCATGGTCGACGCCATCCGCCGCCACTTCTAAGGTGGGGCTGAGTCGGCACTTGGGGACTGTCCCTAACTGCCGGCTGCCAGAGCTGTCCCCTTTGCACCAAAATGGTGCAGATTAATCTGTCCCCAATGCACCAAGCGTGCCGCGGGGGCTGCGTTGTGACACAATGGCGTTTGTTCGATTCGTTATGCGAAAGGCCAACTATGGCAAATAAGAAAAAGAACTCCGAGGCCGCGCCGACGCCCGAGCAGCAGGCCCGCGCTGCCTCCAGCTCTCGCAAGAAGCAGCGCAAGACGTACGTGTCTAAGACCGTCAAGATCGTTCTGGTGGTCATCGGCGTGCTGGCGATGCTGCTTTCCGTCTCGGCGATGGCGTGCTCCGGCCTTATGTCGCAGGCTGAGGACACCTCGGGCTACAAGCTGACCGGCGGTGTTGCTGCCACTATCAACGGCACCAACCTTACCGAGGACACCGTGACCAAGCAGATCATGAGCATGCGCACGTCCTACGGCTACACCAAGGATGAGGATTGGGCGCAGTATCTGGTTGACAACGACCTCACGCCCAAGAAGTACCGCAAGCAACTCATCGACTCCTACACGCAGCAGATTCTGCTTCAACAGGCACAGAAGGAGAACGGCGTGACGGTGTCGGACGAGGAGGTCGAGAAGGCTTGGAAGGACGCGTGCAAGAGCGCGGGCGGTGCCAAGGCCTTTAAGAAGACCCTCAAGACCTACGGCTATACCGAGGACACCTACAAGGACTCGCTCAAGGAGAGTCTGGCACAGCAAAAGCTCAAGGACGCCGTGGCGCCCACCAGCAAGCCCAAGGACAGCGAGATTGTCGATTACATCAACGAAAACCTGTCCAGCTACAACGACGCCCGCCGCTCGTCGAACATCCTGATCAAGGTTGATTCCGACGCTTCCGACGAGGACAAGGCTGCCGCCAAGGCCAAGGCGCAGGAGTGCCTGGACAAGATCAACTCCGGTGAGCTGAGCTTTGAGGACGCCGTTGAGCAGTACTCCGAGGACACCGGTTCCAAGGAGAAGAAGGGCGATGTGGGCTGGGATAAGCTTACCACCTTCGTCGACAGCTACCAGACGGCGCTCGAGGGGCTCAACAAGGGCGACGTGAGCGACGTGGTCGAGTCGACGTACGGTTACCATGTCATCAAGTGCACCGACTACTTCCATGTCGATAATCAGGTTGATGATATCAACCAGGTGCCCAAGGCCATCAAGAAGTATGTCTCCAACGTGGTGAAGACGCAGGCGGCCAGCACCGCGTACAGCGAGTGGCTAGAGCAGTACAAGAAGGATGCCGACATCACCGTTAATCCCATGCCCAAGGACGTACCCTATAACGTGAGTCTGAAGGGCGTCACCAAGAGCTCGACCGACGATTCGTCGACGACTGAGTAATCATGGGGCGGTGCTCGCACGAGTGCCGCCCACGCTATTAGAGAGGATTTGCAGATGACCAACGAAGAGCTGCAGAAAGAAATGATCGCGGCCATGAAGGCCAAGGACAAGGTTCGCCTGTCCATCATTCGCCAGGTCAAGGCCGAGGTGAAGAATATCGAGGTTAACGAGCGCCGCGATGTGACCGAGGAAGACGTCAACAGCATGATCAAGCGCCTGATCAAGCAGACGAGCGAGACGCTGGAGATGTCCATCAAGGCCGGCACCGACCAGGAGCGTACCGACAACCTGACCGAGCAGGTCAAGATCCTGGAGAGCCTGCTGCCCGCGCAGGTTTCGGGCGAGGAGCTCGAGGCCCTGATCGAGCAGGTTATCGCCGAGCTGGGCGCCACGTCCAAGAAGCAGATGGGCCAGGTCATGGGTGCCCTGGGCAAGGCCACCGGCGGCAACTTCGATAAGCCGGCCGCAGCAAAGATCGTCGGAGCCCGCCTCGCGTAGGGGCCGAGTGGCACACAGTTGAGGCTGAGGGGGCGTGGCCGTCATGGTCGCGCCCCTTTTTGCTGGGCTGGGCACTCATTGGGGACAGGCTTAAATGAGTGCCCAATGAGCAGGTACTCATTTAAGTCTGTCCCCAATGAGTGGGTGGAAGGTTGCGGGTTCTTTACGGGAATGTAGTGTGGGCTGCGGAAACGTGGTTCTTTCCGTACAATAGTTCAACTCATGTAAACGCAGGGAAGGGACATTCATGGCAGACATGATCGAGATCAAGCATCTCAACAAGTACTTTGGCGACCTGCATGTGCTCAAAGATATCAACCTCACCGTCAAACGTGGCGAGAAGCTCGTAATGATCGGGCCTTCCGGCTCGGGTAAATCGACGCTCATCCGTTGCGTCGATTATCTGGAGGAGCCCACGTCGGGCGAGGTTGTCATCGACGGTACGCCGCTCACCAAAAAGAATCACCTGGAGATGGCTCGCAAGTATAGTTCCATGGTGTTTCAGCAGTTCAACCTGTATCCCAACATGACGGTGCTGGGCAACCTGACGCTCGCGCCCATCAAACTGCAAAAGAAGAGCAAGGAGGAGGCGACCGAGGTCGCCATCGCTGCGCTCAAGCGCGTCGGCATGGCACATAAGGCCGGCGAGTATCCGCAGAATCTCTCGGGTGGTCAGCAGCAGCGCATCGCCATCGCCCGTGCCCTGTGCACCAAGCAGCCCATCATCCTGTTTGACGAGCCGACCTCGGCGCTCGACCCCGAGATGGTCCAGGAGGTTCTGGACGTTATGATTGAGCTCGCGCAGGAGGACATCACCATGATCTGCGTGACGCACGAGATGGGTTTTGCGCGTCAGGTGGCCGACCGCGTCATCTTTATGGAGGACGGCCGCATTCTGGAGGAGGGCACGCCCGAGCACTTCTTCGATAACCCCGAGAACCCGCGCTGCCGCGAGTTCCTGTCCAAGATTCTGCACTAGGCGCGGTGATGGACATGACGGATATGACGAGGGCGGCCGTGTCGCGCCGTCACTTTTTGCGGCTGGCGGGCGCCGGCATGCTTGCGCTGACGGGGACCGCGCTTACCGGTTGCGGCAACTCCACCAGCGGCGAGGGCTCCGACAAGGGCTCTAAGCTTGCGGCCATCAAGTCGCGTGGACATCTGAATGCCGGCGTTAAGAAGGATGTTCCCGGCTACGGCTATTACGACACCGCCAAGGGTCGCTTTGAGGGCATGGAAGTCGATTTGTGCTACCAGATCGCCGCTGCCGTCTTTGGCGTGAGCTACAAGGAGGCCCGTGCCCAGGAGCTTGTCGAGTTTAACGACGTAACACCCAAGACGCGCGGCCCGCTGATCGATAACGGCCAGCTTGACGTGGTCGCGGCGACCTACACCATCACCGACGAGCGCAAGAAGAGCTGGGATT
>DXLP01000053.1 GCA_019414645.1 Collinsella sp. | reverse complement strand
ACGCCGATCCGCAGTTTATCTTCGACGTGACCATGCAGAACCACTCGGGCTACGACACGGGCCTGCTGCCGGTCGACAAGCAGATGCACCTGAACATCGACACGACCGACCTGGACACCAAGACCGTCGAGGACGGCACGCTCTCCGATGTCGACGAGTATGTCTCGTGCATCGAGCAGTCCGACCAGGCGCTTCGCTACTTCCTCAACGCCCTGAGCAAGCTCGACCGTAAGGTAGTCGTGGTGTTCTGGGGCGACCACCAGCCGTTCTTCCCGTCCAAGTTCAACGACAAGTGGTTTACCGGCGAGGACGATGCCACGCACCAGGAACGTCTGTGGCAGACCGACTACATCATCTGGGCCAACTACGACGTTGCCGGCTGCGACCAGACGAGCGAGGTCGACGACCTGTCCACCAACTACCTGTCCACCCAGCTGATGCAGCTGATCGGTGCCCCGCTTTCCGACTATCAGAAGGCGCACATGACGCTGCGCGAGTCGCTGCCCGCCATCAACTCGGTGGGCTACGAGGACGCCAGCCTGCGCTGGGCGCTCTCCTCCAACGTCACCGGTGACGACGCCGCCGCGGCAGCCGCCACCAAGGCGCGCGAGGATTACGCCAAGATGCAGTACTACGAGATGTTCCGCGACGGCAAGAACGTCTACACCAAGCACTTCCAGACCGAGGCCAACGAGACCGACCCCAACCTGGCGCCGGGCACGACCAAGATCAAGTAACGGCGCGTCTTAACTGGTTCGTCTGCCCGGCGGCGCGGAATGTAAGGTTCCCTGCTCGGACAGTCCTGCGCAAGACGGAGGCTACATTAAGTGGCCTCCTTTGCGTGCGGAACTCGCGATGAACCTTACATACCTCCGCCCGGACAGACGCCCTGTTGTTGGAGCGTGGCTTGTCTTGGGTGTATCGCCGAACATATATAAGTTGAAGGCCACGTTATGTGGCCTTCTTTGTTTGCGGAAAGTGTGTCCCGGAATTCTTGTCTGGAATGGGATGCAGTTTCCGCTTGGGACCCGATTGGGAAAGTGTGTCCCACTATTCAGCTGGATTCCGGGATGTATTCCGTTCCGGGCGCTAATTGTGGGATGCAGTTTCCGCTTGCGGAGTCTCCACTCAACAGAAAACCCGGGTGGCCTGTTTTTTGGCTACCCGGGTTTTTGGGTTGTCGATATGTTCGACTGGCTACTAGTGGGTCTTGCGGCGCTTGATCAGCATGATGAGGGCTATCACTACGAGCGTTGCTCCCGCTGCTGCTGCGGTGGCGACTAGGGCGAATGTTTGGTCGCCGGTGTTTGCGAGGTTCTTCGCTGTGGTCGTAGTCTTGACCTTGGTGTCGGTCTTAGCTCCGTTGTCGGACTTGGGCTTGTCCGGGTTCGTCGGGGTCTCAGGAGTCTCGGGGTCCTTTGAGCCTTCGGAATCGGTTGGGCCGGCGGTGTTTACCAGCGTATGGTCCAGGAACTTCTTGGCGCCCGCACTTGCCTGTGAGAACAGGCGGCGCGTGCGGATCGGGGTGGCGTTCACCGTTGTGGGCGCCGTCTCCTCGGCCTCGATATTCACGAGCGTCGTGCCGGTGTCGAGGCCCACGTCGTTGTATCCCACGTGGCAGTAATACTGCGCACCGTCATCGTCTGCGGTCAGGTCAATCTCGAGCTTTGAGGCCGTTCCAGCCGCGAGGTTGCCATCGGCACCCACGAGCTTAAACTCTGTCTCGCCGCGGCCCTTGCGGTACCACATATAGGTCGGTGCCAGCCCTGTTTCGCTATCGTCGGCACCGAGTTGCTTCACATGGCCAATCGCCGAGAGCGTCAGGTGGCTTCCCGCCGTGCGCTCAACCGAAGAGTCGTATCCAAGATCCGGCCCCTCCGCAGCATCCGCCGCAGGTCCGCTCACGGTCATCGTCATGCCATCGGGCATGGTCTTGACCGTGATGATTGCCGAGCGAATACCTGTTTCGGTCGTGGATCCATTCTTAACGGCGGCGATGGCGAATCGATACTCCGTATTGGGCTGCAGCCCATCCCACTTGAGCGAGGTCTGCGTGTTGTCGGCAATCTTCCAGCTATTGACGACCGCATCCGCCGCATTGCTCTGCAGCATGCCCACGCCGTAGCTAAAGCCACTCTTGTTTGCGAGTACATCGTCCCAGCTAAACGTAACGCTGGTCGAATCGACGGCGTTTGCCGTAAAGCCCGTCACGGCCGGCGCGTCGGGCATCTCGACGTCCTTAACGTCATAGCCCACGATCCAGAACTGGTCGGTGTCCTTGGTGCCGAGCTTGTCGCCCGAGTCTGCCTCGAACTTGTCGACATCCACCGCGTTGACGCCCAGACGCCACACAAAACCGTACTTGCCCTGCGCGGCCTCGGGCAGGTTGTCGACGGTGCCGCCGTATTCGGTCGATTCACTCGAGGAGTTACCCGTAGTAAAGCCGGCGTTGGCACCAAAGCACAGGCCGCCAAACAACTCGTGCTTTGCGAGCTTCGCGCCCATGACAACGCTGCCGTTCAGCGTCAAGCCGAGCTCGAGCTCCTGCTCCTTGCCCTCCTCGACTTCGATGGTCTGCTCAATGCTCGCCCCCGACTGCGCGGCGGCGCCGTTAAACCCATCGTGCGTGTAGGCGCGCGTTACGCCAGGCTTGCCCAGGCCAAAGGAATCCCCAACGGGAGTCTCGCCGTTGAGCGTCGTTTAATAGGTTCCGGGTTCTCCCGACCGGTTGGTCAAAAAGTAGCTGAGCGGCGTCATATTGTGCTGTTTGGCAATGCGGTCATAGGCCTCGACATTAACGACCGAGGTCTGCGCGCCGAGCGACACGGGCGCCGCCATCACGCCCTTGCCACCAGTTTCCTCATTTTCGATCTCATACTCGTAATAGACCATCGGAATCGTGTAGAGCACGGCCTTGTCACCCTCGCCGGCATGCGACTCATAGCTTACGCTTGCGCTGACCGTGCGCTCGCTCCGGTAGTCATAGCATCCCTCGGCGGCAAAATCGACTGAAGCATTCATCGCGACCAGGGGCGGACCGGTCTGCACCTCGACGGCAACGCCCAACTCGGCGCCAATGGTATAGCCCTGGGATGTCCCCGTGCCCTTTTCCTCTCCGTATGACGTGCCGCCCAACACCAGATAGCCGTATGCCTGCTCCAGATCCTCAACATAGGGCGCATCCTGCAGCACGGCAAGCACGCGCGGGTTGGTATAGACCTTGTAGCGGTCCTTGTACGTGATCTTGACGCTGTCGTTGTCGACATCGGGCAGCGCGAGCGAGATAAATGTGCCGTAGGTAGTGCCGCGACGGTTGCTCTCGCTAATCACCTGCTCCTCGCCGCGGCGCACCTTTCCGTTCTCGTCGAGCGAAAATGCGAGGCGGTCATCCAATAGTAGTCATCGTTCTTGCGCAGGTCCTCGTCGCGGTGTTTGCCCACCACAGCGATAAAGCTCTCGTTATAGCGGTCCGAACCCGAGACGCTGCCCGCTTTGACGTCGCTGATCCACACCTGCTCTATACCCTTGTGGTCATGCTTGTTGCTGCTGTTGTATTGCTGACCGCTCATGCTCATGGTTCCGACCATGGACCCCAAGCCCTGAGCCCCGCTCTGTGCCGTGTTGCAGGCAAAGTCGCGGAACACATCGCCGCCCACGAGCACCTCGTCGACCGCCAGCTGCTCGGACAGGCCGTCAAGGTTGGCAGTGGCAAGGGCAATAGGCGCCAAGGTGCACGGATAGCGCTTATCCTGAGCGCTATCCTTCCATGCGCTGTTGGGCACATGCATCAGCCCATAGGAGGCGAGGAGCCCGTCTCTGTATTCCTTGCAATCGGAAATCTTGAACTCGCCAGACTCCGAGTCAAAATACGCGTAGCGGTACAGCGCGCCGTACAGCCCCTTGCTGCCGTCAGAAGCGCCGTAATCAAAAGCGCTGCGTTGCCAGTCATAGCCCGCAAGAATAAGGCCCGTGACGGTTTCACCCGTCTTCTTTCCTTCTTCATCGTAGGCGGCAAACGTGCCGAACGTCGCATTCGCAGCGACCATGGTCTTGCCGTTCGCGGAGAGGGAGATTGCGCCCGCGTCGCCCAGAGCATCGACATGGACGAGCGCACCCTTGGATGCATCCCACGAAAACAGCTCGCAATGCGTCGACTTATCAATATTCTTCTTGCCGTAGGGTGCCGAGACCACGATGGCGAGGTCATCGCAAAAATCGCGATCGAGGTCGCCGGCCGCTAGCGAAACGACAGGAGCTGACTGAAGCTGCGTCCAGGAGTCGTTCCCGCCCTTGTTGTGCGTGGTGTAGTCCGCGGCGTTACCGGCATCGATCTTGACGACGCTTTGCTTCCAGTTGCCGCCCTCCAAGTCATACATGTCGACTACAGCCTTGCGCACGCCGTTCTCGTCGACATAGCAGCCCGCGTAGACAAAAAGCTCGTCGACGCCGTCGCCATCGACATCGCCCGCCTCGACATCAAAGACGGCGTCGTGCTCTTGCAGGTAACCGGCATCCAGGTACTTAAAACGGCCTTCGTACATCATATTAGTGTTGACCGTCACCGGCAGGTGTGTGTCGAGAGTGCGCGTACGCCCGTTGCTAAACGAGTAGAGGACCAGCTCAACCTTTCCGGCGTATGACTTGCCGTCAATCGTCGTGGAGGAACTGTCGCCGTAGGCACGGAGCTCGGCAACGCGGCTCTTTTTGCCCGTGCTGGCGTCGCTGCAGAACTCAACACTCGTGGCGTGAATGCCCGAGAAACCGTTGTTGTCGTTGGCGAGTACTGTTGAGGACTCATTGTTGCTTAGGTACGACCAGGTGCCGCCACCGTAGTCGCTATGCTTGTAGAGATCGCTGTTCGTATCGAAGTTGTTGACGTTTTGCCAGAACTTTGCGGCGCCCCACACACTTCCATAGCCATCGGTGAGTTTGCTGCTGCCGCCAATGTCACCGCGCTCGACGTTCTCGAGCTTGTCGCGCAGAGTGTAGCGATTGCCATGGCTACCGTTAGCTGCCATATAGACCTCGCTGCGCGTGGCAAACGTCGTGGGGGTATCAGTGGAATAGGGGCCAACGGTATCGGCCGGAATGTCCTCGCTCGTGCCCAGACCCAGGGCTTGATAATCCTGCTCGGTCATATCGGTGATTGCGGGCGCGTCTGCCGCCTGGGCAACCTGGGGCGTGGCCGTGAAGCAGGCGACGCTCGTGGCGACCAACGCAGCAAGCGCCGCCGTCCCAACAAGCGGGATTTTCGACAGCCTACGGATACGGGGGTGTGGAACGTACATGAGGGACCTCGCTTTATTCGAGTGGAGTGGACTCATTTTTGCAAATGATACATCCGATGCCCGATATCACGTGTCTCATTTTCGCCAACGGCGTGTCTCATTTTTGAGAATCCGAGATGCCACGGAAATCTTATCCCAGCTCAAAGGCCATTTCTGGGATGTATTTTCCGTCGAGTGCCTCATCGGGAAACTGCATCCCATTTCAAGCGTCGATTCTGGGACGCATTTTCCCCTTAGACCCTCAACCGGAAACCGCATCCCACTTTGAGCGCAAATTCCGGGATGCATTTTCCGCTTGAGCCTCATTGGGGGTAGCGCGCAGAGATGTGGTGTAAGAGGCGGGGCATGCCCCGCCTCTTCCC
>DXLP01000052.1 GCA_019414645.1 Collinsella sp. | reverse complement strand
GCCCGGGCTGACAATTTCGACTGTAATGGACGTTCTTAAACGACTAGTCAAACAAGAACGTCCTCAATGACTACTAATTTAAATCTGTCCCCAATGACTGCGGAAAGCGCATCTCACACCGACGCATTGCTTTCGGGCCCTCTCTCCGTGCTCCCTATAAGTTCAGCTGGACTCCCCGCAACCTGTTCCGCGTTGGCGGAACGAGCGCGACGTGGAGTGTCATTCTTTACCGCGTTAGACTAGACGCAGGGAAAGGAGGAGGACATGGATGCTCGCGTTAAGCAGCTTGTAAATATGATCGAGGACGATCAGCCTGTCGCTGTCGCGGTGCTTGCCAAGCGTCTCGAGGTAAGCGAGCGCGCCGTGAGAAACTATATCCATCGCGCAAACGACAAGCTTGCGGGGGTTGCACGCATCGTTGGCAGCAAAGGGCAATATCGTATCGATGTTGCACATGCAGATGAGCTTGCTCGCTTGCTAGACGGTGCGGCTCTGGCCCATCCGGGCATTCCTGATACGCGCGACGGCCGTGTGTCCTTCCTTCTTAACGACCTCCTAATGCGGTCCCAGTGGGTGACGATTGAGGAGTATGCGGATTTACTCTACGTTTCGGCGCGGACTCTGTCCAATGACATGCGTCTGGTAGAGCAGAAACTCGCCCAATTTGACTTAACGCTTGAAAAGCGCCCACGCTACGGAATCCGCGTTGCGGGCGGGGAGTCGCAACGGCGCCTGTGCCTGGCCTCGCTGGTGAGGCCCGTGTTGCCCGACACCGACGATGCAAAGCTCGCCGAGCACCTGCGGGCCATCGCCGCATGTGTGGACGATGCCCTGACGGCCTCGCCCGTCACGGTGAGCTCGCTGGCATCCCGCAATCTCATCATGCATCTTTACATCGCTCTTGGCCGCATCGAGCAGGGCTGCTATGTCCCAGCTGCAGAATCGGACGTTCAAAAACTGGAGGGAACGCGCGAATACGCCGCGGCTTTCCAGATTGCCGCAAACATCAAGGATGCCCTGGGCGTGAGCATGCCCCGAGAAGAGGTTGCCTTTATCGCAATCCATTTGCTCGGCAGGGGCACGGGCGTGCCCGAGAAGGGCTCTGCCGTTATCTCGGACGAGATGTGGGAGATTGCTTCCGAGATGGTACGTGCGGTCAACGATGAGTTTAGGTTTGACTTTAGCAGCGATCTTGAACTTCGCATGAACCTTGCTCGGCATATTGGCCCTCTGGGTTATCGCCTTGAATATCACATGCATATGGATAACCCCATGCTGCCCGATATCAAGACGAGGTTTCCGTTGGCCTATTCGATGGCGGCCGGCACCTCGCAGGTACTCGAGCGTCATTTTGGCAGCCAGCCCTCTGATGAGGAGCTCGGCTACATCGCCATGGCATTTGCCCTGGCCCTCGAGCAGCAAGCCGACCAGCCGCGTCGCAAACGCATCCTGATCGTGTGCGCCTCGGGAGCGGGAAGCGCCCGTATGCTCGAGCACCAGTACCGCAAGCAGTTTGGTATGTATATCGAGTCGATTGAGACATGCGACGTCGCCCGCGTGGGAACGCTCGACTTTTCGCACATCGACTACGTGTTCACAACGGTGCCGCTCAACGTCAAGTTGCCTGTGCCCGTCCGCGAGGTCGATTTCTTCTTGGAGACGAGCGATGTCAACGCTATCCGCAAGGTGCTGAGTGATGACGCTGCGCAATCGGACTCCCTGAGCGCTTTCTTTAGCCGTGCCCTGTTCTTCAACCGCGTTGAGGCGTCGTCGAAGCAGGCCGTTCTCCGATATCTCTCCGAGCGCGCCGTCGAGAGCGGCCGTGTCGATGCCCAGTTTGCCCAAGAGGTTGCCGAGCGCGAGAGCGCGAGTGCCACCTCGTTTGGCAATGGGGTGGCCATGCCCCATGGGATGCATCCTTTGAGCGCCGAGGCCTTTGTTACCGTGGGCCTGCTCGAACATCCCATTCTTTGGGACGAATACGGCCATGAGGTCGATATCGTCTTTATGGTGTCGTTTGCCCGGTCGGGCGGCGATGAGGCGCGGATCTTGAGCTCGCTGCTCGCTGAGATCTTTATGGACCGCCAGGGGGTCGAGCGCTTACGCGAGCGCCGGTCCTGGCATGAGCTGATGGCGCTTGTGCAAGCGCATACGGCTTAAGACTTCTTTTGTCGATGACCCTGTCAGTCTACCTGCAATAAACCTCGAGGATTGCGGGCGGGAGATAGGTGTTTCGAATATTCAAGTACAAACCAGACATCACGGGAGAGGAGACCGTTATGGACGATCAGGGAACCGAGATGGTTTCGTTTCAGCTGGTCGCTGCAGCGGGAGAGGCACGCAGCCTTGCCTTCGAAGCCCTTGAAAAGGCAAAGGCGGGGGATTTTGACGCTGCCGCCAAACTCATGAAGCAGTCAAAGGATGCGGGAATCAAGGCTCACCACATCCAAACGCAGCTGCTTTCGACCGAGGCGGCGGGCGAGCATCTGTCGGTGGATGTGTTGCTGGTCCATGCTCAGGACCACCTCATGTGCTCCATGCTTGCTCAGGAGCTCGTGCAGGAGCTGATCTGCCTGTATGAGCGCACTGCAGCCAAGAACGCCTAACGGCGTGCGGCGACTATCCAACCAATCAATGCGAAGGGAATCCCTTATGAAGATCCTTCTTGTTTGCGCAGCTGGCCTGTCTACAAGCATTCTGATGAAGAAACTCGAGAAATACGCGGAGCAAAACGGCATCGAGCTCGATATCGATGCGGTGGGTATCGGCGAGTATCAGGAGACCTGTGCCGATTATGACGTGCTGCTCTTGGGGCCGCAGGTGTCCTACCAGCTCAACACCGTCAAGCAGGGGAGCGGTAAGCCGACCGCGGTCATCCCCGCACAGGACTACGGCATGGGCAACGCCGCCAACGTGCTGGCACTCGCCCAGTCGCTGTTGGGCTAGGAGGCGACCATGGAAAAGTTCATGACCCTGCTTCAGGAAAAACTGACCCCTATTGCCAATTTCTGCGGCACCGAGCGCCACTTTGCCTCCATGCAAAAGGGCTTTATGAGCGCGATCAGCTTCATCTTGGTCTCTGCCGTCTTTATGATTATCGCCAACCCGCCGGTCACGGCCGACCTGGTGGCGCAGGGCGGGTTCTGGTCCGTCTTTGGCCCTTGGCTCGATTTTGCCACGGCCAATAAGCTCACGCTGCTCATCCCGTTCAACATGACGATGGGCATACTGTCGGTGATCGTGACGTTCGCAATCGCCTATAACCTGGCGGGCACCTACAAGATGCCCAAGCTTAACGCCGGTATGACCTCGCTGGTGATGTTCCTGATCGCCGCGGCGCCGTCGTCCTACTACCAGCTTGCTGATGAGTCCGTGCTCCAGGCGGTCCCCTGCACCTATCTGGGTGCGCAGGGCCTGTTTACCGCCATCATCGTTGCCCTGGTCTCCGTCGAGGTCACGCGCTTCTGCCAGACCAAGGGCATCACCATCAAGATGCCCGATGGCGTGCCGCCGTTTTTGTCCGAAACCTTTGGCGCCATCGTGCCTATGCTCGTCAACATCCTCATCTTCTTTGGTGGCAACCTGCTGATCCAGATGATCGATCCCACGCTGTCCATCCCCTCGGTTATCGAGAAGCTGCTCGCTGCCCCGCTTTCCGTCGCAGTTGACTCTGTGCCCGGCGCACTGCTTATCTGCTTCATGACGCTGCTGTTTTGGTGCTTTGGCGTCCACGGCAACATGATCGTGATGCCCATCACCGCCCCGGTCACGCTTGCCGCCTTTGCTGCCAACGCCTCGCTCTACGCTGCTGGGCAGCCGCTTGAGTTCCACCCGGTACTCATGTCGATGGTCATCAACCTCATCGGCGGCACGGGCAATACGTTCTCTTTTGTGGCGCTCTGCGCGTTTAAGGCAAAGTCGCAGCAGCTCAAGGCATTTGGCAAGGCATCGATCGTGCCGAGCTTCTTCCGTATCTCCGAGCCCGCGATCTTTGGCGCACCCATCATCTTCAACCCGATCCTCATGATTCCGTTTGTGCTGGGCGGTATGATTTCGGCCCTGCTGTATTGGGGTGCAATCTCACTGGGTCTTGTCTCTAACTTCTACATCTTGGTGAGCGGCACGTTCCCCATCTTCGTTCAGGGCTTTATCCAGTGCCTCGACCCGCGTATCTGGGTATTTACGATCGTTTTGATCGTGGTCATGGCTGTGGTCTGGTACCCGTTCTTTAAGGTGTACGACAACCAGCTCCTGGCGCAGGAGCAGGAGAACGCCGCGGCAGCTTCTGCCAAGGATACTGAGTAGCATGGGTTACTTTGACAGAACGTCTGCTGCCGGTATGCCCGAGGGCTTTTTGTGGGGCGGCGCGCTCGCTGCCAACCAGGCCGAAGGGGGCTGGAACGAGGGCGGCCGCGGTATGTCGCACTCCGACCTGATTCCACAGGGTCCCGACCGCTGGGATGTGATGTTTGGCAGGCAAAAGCCCGTGGATGATCCGGACAGGCTGTATCCATGCCGTTGGGGCAACGACTTCTTCCATCATTGGCGCGAGGACGTCGAGCTCTTTGCCGAGATGGGCTTTAAGTGCCTGCGTCTTTCAATTTGTTGGAGCCGTATTTTTCCCACAGGGATGGAGGCCGAGCCCAACGGTGAGGGCTTGGAGTTTTACCGTCAGGTATTCGAGGCGCTGCGCGAGCACGGAATCGAGCCGCTCGTGACGCTGTCGCACTACGACTATCCGTTGGCTCTGGTCGAGCGTTATGGTGGCTGGCAAAGCCGAGAGATGATCGAGCGGTATGCGCACTACGTCGAGACCGTCGGACGTGCGTACCAGGGCCTCGTGCGTTATTGGCTCACCTTCAACGAGATCAACAGCGTGGCGCTGTCCTATCTCAACGCGGGCGTCACGCTCGAGGATGAGCGTGACCGTGCAGCCGTGACCGCGGCGTTCTCGCACCATATGTTTATGGCGAGCGCTCGCGCTGTCGAGATCCTGCACAAGATCGATCCCGCAAACAAGGTGGGCTGCATGATCGCTGCCGGTGCGACCTATCCGTACCGTTGTGCGCCCGAGGACGTATGGCTTGCGTATGAGGAGGACCGCGGCCGCTACTTCTACACTGACGTGATGGCTGCGGGCGCCTATCCTACTTGGAAGCTGCGTGCGCTCGAGAAAGAGGGTGTTCACGTGCCCTTTGAGCCAGGCGATACGGAGTATCTGGCCGAGCATACCGTCGACTTCATCTCGTTCTCGTACTATTGCTCGCGCTTGGTGTGCGCCGATGACCAGGTGATCGCTGAGAAGGCGGAGGGTAACGTGTTCCCGACGCTGCGCAATCCGTACCTCAAGGATAAAGAGACTGCTTGGAAATGGCAGATCGATGCGCTGGGTTTGCGCGTGACGCTTGCCGGCTACCACGATCGTTACCATCTTCCGCTCTTTATCGCTGAGAACGGTGTGGGCGGACTCGATGCGCTGGAAGACGGCAAAGTCCACGATGCGTATCATATTGATTACCTGCGCAGGCATATTCTTGCGCTACGCGATGCAATTGTCGAGGACGGTGTTGACCTGATGGGATACACGCCGTGGGGCTGTATCGATCTGGTATCGGCCTCGACGGGGCAGATGAAGAAGCGCTATGGCTTTGTTTATGTCGATGCCGATGATACGGGCAAAGGCACGTTCGATCGCTACCGAAAGGACAGCTTCTGCTGGTATCAAAAGGTCATTGCATCAAATGGCGAGGACTTGAGTTAACCCTTGCAAGCCTGCTGCCCCCGCGGCCCGTTTCGGCCGCGGGGGCTTTTGCTATTTACCTAGTCCCCGATGAGACCCTCATTCTGTGGGTAGTCATTGGGTGTTCCTATAGTTTTGTCAACCGTCGGGGCTACTCCCGGTAGGGCACCCG
>DXLP01000051.1 GCA_019414645.1 Collinsella sp. | reverse complement strand
TGGGCTTCGACTGCCGCCGATCGCGGTATCAAAGTGATTATCGCCGCCGCCGGCAAGGCCGCTCACTTGGGTGGTGTCGTGGCTGCCTTTACGCCGCTGCCGGTTATCGGCGTGCCTATGAAGACGAGTGACCTGGGCGGTATGGATTCGCTGCTGTCGATGGTGCAGATGCCTTCGGGCGTGCCCGTGGCCTGCGTTGCCATCAACGGTGCCAAGAACGCCGCCATCTATGCCACACAGATTCTGGGTGCTTGCGACCCCGAGTACCGCAAGGTTATCGAGAAGATGAAGCAGGAGATGGCTGACGCCTAAGCGTTCCGCCGTTTCACCGCAGTATAAGGAGAGCCATGTCCGATTATCAGGGAAAACGATTCAAGGCTTCTCAGATTCCCGATCCGTCGAAGCCGGGTGCTGCCCGTGCGGCACAGCAGGGTCGGACATCCTCTCCTCAGCAGCCGCGCGCGCCGCGCCCCGTGACACCGGCGACGCATCGTCGACAGGACGCGCCGGCCGCATATCGTCCTTCGTCTTATAGCTCCGCTAAGAAGCCGCCCCGGTCTTCATCGCCTGCCGCGCCGTCGGATCGCACCGAGCCGCCGCGCAAAAAGCGCCACTCCATTATTCCCATTCTGCTCATCATCATCGGTATCGGTCTGATTGTCGCCGCCGCCGCTATTTTTATTAATGCCCAGATTGGCTATAAGCAGGCGAGCGATTCGTATCAGAAAATCGAGAAGCAATATGTAAGCGATAAGGACGCCAGCGGCGTGCCGATTATCGACTTTGATGCGCTTGCTCAGACGAACCCCGAGATTGTGGGTTGGATTTACGTGCCGGGAACCAACATCAACTATCCCGTGGTGCAGACCAACAACAACTCCAAATACCTCAACACGCTGTTCGATGGCACGTCTAACGCCTCGGGTGCCATCTTCTTGGATAGCGATGACACCGCGCCGGGCATGGTGGATCAGCAGACCACGATTTACGGCCACCACATGAACGACGGTTCGATGTTCAACGTGATTTCGGACACGACCGATCAGACGACATTCGACAGCATGGAATACGTGTACTACATTACACGCGATGCGACGTATAAGCTGCGTCCGCTGGCGACCAAGGTCGTTGAGGATACGTACGCCAAGGCGCGCACGCCCAACTTTGAAGGCGACGACGGACTGACGAACTATCTGTCCGAGATGCTCGACGGCGCCTCGGCCGTGGCGAGCGACGCCACCGACCGCGCTGCTTCGGCAACCAAGATCGTTACGCTTGTGACCTGTCGTTCGCTGTCGCTGAGCAACACACGCGCCGTCATGGTGCTCACGCCGGTCGAGGAATAAGTTGTTCGAGAGTAGCTAAAAAGGCCCCGTCCCAAATTGGCTACTCGACGACGGTAAGGGAGAAATGATGCTCGAGAGTGGCAAATTGATGCCTTCGATTGATGCTTGGCTGCGCGAGGCCAAGGCCGATGCTTCGGCGGCAGGCTGTGGGATGTATCTGACGCATAACGGTGTGGTGCGCGCGACGCCCAAGGCTGAGGTGCGCGGAGTCGAGACCGATGGCGTGGCGCCAGGCCACAGGGTGGGCGGCATGGTCTTTGACTGCGACGCCGAAAAGGTACGGTCTGCTATCGAGACTACGCGCGCGATGCCGGGTATCGGCTATGTGCGCGTGTGGCTGGCAAGCGGCGAGCTTACCGTAGGTGACGACATCATGCTCGTGCTTATCGGCGGGGACATTCGCCCACACGTGGTCGATGCACTGCAGGCGCTCGTTGGCACCATCAAGAACGAATGCGTGAGTGAGGTCGAGCGCGAGGCATAGAGGATTGCGTCGATAGAAGGATCGTTTATAAAAATGCCCACCGGTACGTGTGATACCGGCGGGCATTTTGCGTTTTGGGCGCGGCGGGCGCTAAACGCGCGTGGCGTCCTTGGGGCTCATGGTCATGCTCTGGAAGCGGTTCTCCATGTAGTCGTTATCGAAATACTTGCCGTAGAACTGTGCGACGGGAATGTCCGGCTCCGTGCCGTTAACGCGCTGGTACCAGTAGTCGAGCGACTGCAGCGTCATGACGCCGTCGACCAGCATAATGACGGTAAAGATGACGGTGGCCGAGTAGCGGCTCTTCCAGGGGATCTTGTTGATGAGCTTAAGCAGCCTCGGTAGCAGCAGCTTGATCCAGATGAGGCCACCTAGGCCCCACAGGCAGGCAAAGCCCGTGCAGGTGCGTCCGCCCGTGAGGACCACGAGCGGGTCGGGCATACCGAACAGCGTTATGTGCGAGTAGCTCCACGAGACCACGCCAAACGCGGTCTGCATAAACCAGCCCACGAACACCTCAAAGCTGGCGCCGAGCAGGGCGCTCACCAGGAAAATGATGATGGGGTTCTTTTTATAGAAGCGGTTGAGCACCATGGTCATGAGCACGGCACCAAAGCCGTAGATGGGGCTGAAGGGGCCAAACAGCATACCGGCGCGGTCCTGGTAGACACCCGGATCATTGACGGTCATATGCCAGATATCCTCCAGGACCAGGCCGAGCACGCAGCAGACAAAGAATACCCAGAACAGGTTGAAGTAGTTGAGCTTGATGTAGCCCTCGCCGGTTTCATCGCGCCCGAGCATGCCCTCGGCGGCGGCGTCGCGGTCGAGCATCTCCTGCAGGCGGCGCTGCAGCTCGCGCTCCTGGCGCAGTGTGGGGTCGACGGTGGCCGAAAGCGCGACGAGGATGCCGAGCTGGATGGCAGGGCGCAGCAAGAAGGGCCCGATGCCCTGGAGCATCACGTCAACCAAAAGCTCGACGACGGTAAACGCGATTAGGATATAGGACAGACGGGCGGCATTGCGGCGCTGGTTCTTGATGAGGTCCAGGCCAAAGATGATCAAGATGACGGCACTGGCAGCCGAGAGCATGATGCCGGCGACAATTAGTCCGACCGCGACGAGCGTGTTGTCGCCGAGCTTGGCGGCGGCGTTGCCGTTGATGAGTGCGGTGATGACCTGCCACATAAAGGCGCCGACCGACGGGAGCGTGCCCACGCCGGACAGGATGCACAGGACGGCGTATACCTTAATGATGAGGGGGATCTTCTTGACCTCCGTGGCGCTGGGGACGCTGGGGTCGAGTTCGTTTCGATCCATACATAACCTTTCTCGTTTTGCTGTAGGCACAAGGATACGCCGCCGACCTGCCAAAAGACAGGACGAACGTCCCAATTGCAACAATGTAAGTCCTAACGGCGGGCGAAGCGTGGCGTAGTGAGGGTCGGCGTGGCACTGCCACCCACGTCGTGAAGCCAAATAAATGTTTGGCTGCAAAACGGATTATAAGCTCGGTGGGCTTTTAAAAAGCGCTGTTCATGCGCGGGAGTGCTTGTCTTGCCGTGCGTATAATAGGGCAGGTAACGCCAAATAACGAGGCTCTGAGGGGATGCCATGTCTCAAGAAACCATCCGCGCGGCCGAGCGTGCCGCGGGACAGGTGAAGACCATGTCGACGTATGATCCGGACTCCGACCAGCTGCATGAGGAATGCGGCATTTTTGGTGTGTGGGCACCCGATCGCGATGTGGCTCGACTGACGTACTTTGGTCTGCGCGCGCTACAGCATCGCGGCCAGGAATCGGCGGGAATCGCCGTGGGTGATGGCGGCACGGTTATGGTTCGCAAGGACCTGGGCCTGCTCGACCGCGTGTTCTCCAACGCCGACCTGTCGACACTCTCCGGCCAGCTGGCCGTGGGCCACGTGCGCTATGGCACTGCCGGTGCCAAGAGCTGGGAGGCCTCTCAGCCGCACCTCTCTACCATCAATAGCGTCATTATCGCGCTCGCGCACAACGGTACCCTCGTCAACACCGACGAGCTGCGCCGCCAGCTGATCGAGCTGGGCGTGCCGTTCCTTTCCAATTCGGATTCCGAGGTCGCGACTAAGCTTATCGGTTACTTTACTCAGCGTACAGGCCATCTACGCGAGGGCATTCGCAAGACCATGGAGCTCGTGCGCGGCGGCTATGCCATGACGCTCATCAACGAGCAGGCGCTCTACGCATTCCGCGATCCGCACGGCATTCGCCCGCTCGTGCTGGGCAAGCTGGTGGACGAGGGTCTGGACCAAGCCGATGCCGCATCCGTTTCGCAGCTGCCGTCGCAGGACGGCGCCGCGACGGTCGACGCCACCACCCATGTCACCCGCGCCGGCGGCTGGGTCGTTGCTTCCGAGACGTGCGCGCTCGACATTGTGGGCGCCGAGTATGTTCGTGACGTCCGTCCCGGCGAGATCTTGCGCATCAGCGCCGAGGGCCTTGTGTCCGAGCAGGGCGTGCCTGCCGCCGAAGAGCCTGCTAACTGCATCTTTGAGCAGGTCTACTTCGCTCGCCCCGACTCCATCATGAACGGCAAGAGCGTCTACGCCTGCCGTTATGACATGGGTCGTCAGCTGGCACACGAGGAGCCCGTCGAGGCCGACCTGGTCATCGGCGTGCCCGATTCCGGCCTGCCGCCCGCGGAGGGTTATTCGCACGAGAGCGGTATTCCCTTTGGCGAGGGCCTTATCAAGAACCGCTACGTGGGCCGTACGTTTATCGAACCCACGCAGGAGCTGCGCGCCATGGGCGTGCGTATGAAACTCAACCCGCTGCGCGACAACATCGAGGGCAAGCGCCTGGTCGTCATCGACGACTCCATCGTGCGCGGCACCACCATGGTGCAGCTCGTCAAGATGCTACGCAACGCCGGCGCCAAGGAGATTCATATCCGCATCAACTCACCCGAGGTTATCTGGCCGTGCTTCTACGGTATCGATACCGACGTGCAGTCGCAGCTTATCAGCGCCAACAAGACGGTCGACGAGATTTGCGAGTATATCGGCGCCGATTCGCTGGCCTTCCTTTCGGTCGAGGGCCTGCTTAAGGTCATGCCCAAGGGCGGTTACTGCGATGCGTGCTTTACCGGCCGCTACCCCGTGGCGATTCCCGAGAGTTTTGGCCGCGACAAGTTCATGGAGGGCTTTAAGCCCCGCAACCTGGACAAGCCGCTGCACTTTGATGACGACGCCGTGGTCGAGAAATACGACGACCGCAGCTGGGAAGAGGAGCACGGCGAGGCCTAAAGCCTGCCATGTAGGGACAGGTTTATTTTGGTAGGTTTTACCTGCTGTTTTGTTGATATGACGGCGCGCGTTGTTATGGCGCGCGCCGAAATGAACGCAACTATGAGCACCGTTTGGCGTCCGCGCGGCGCCACGGTAGTGGGAGAGGAAGGCTCAGATGAGCGACAGCAAGCATGTGACGTATGAGGATGCCGGCGTCGATACCGCCGAGGGCGGCCGCGCCGTCGACGCGATTAAGCAGATGGTCAAGGACACCAATCGCCCCGAGGTTATCGGCGGCATCGGCGGCTTCGGTGGCCTGTTCTCGGCTGCCGCGCTTAAGGATATGGAAGACCCGATTCTGATTAGCGGTACCGACGGCGTGGGCACCAAGCTCGTGCTCGCCCAGATCATGGATCGCCACGAGACGGTGGGCCAGGACCTGGTCGCTATGTGCGTCAACGACATTCTGGCTTCGGGCGCCGAGCCGCTGTTCTTCCTGGACTACGTTGCCATCGGCCACATCGAGGCCGAGCACATGGCAAAGATCATCAAGGGCGTGGCCGATGGCTGTAAGCTCGCGGGCTGCGCGCTCGTGGGCGGTGAGATGGCCGAGCACCCCGGCGTCATGGCTCCGGCCGACTACGACCTTGCCGGCTTTACCGTGGGCGTCGTCGACCGTCCCAAGATGCTCGACCCCGCAAACGTCCGCCCGGGCGATGTGATCCTGGGCCTGCCTTCCACCGGCGTGCACTCCAACGGCTACTCGCTCGTGCGCAAGGTCATCGGCGTCGACGGCATTAAGCCGGGCACGCCCGAGGCCGCCGCTAAGGCGGAGGAGCTGAGCCGTCCGCTCGAGGAGCTCGGCGGTGCTTCGCTGGCAGACGCCCTGCTGGCTCCCACGCGCATCTACGTCAAGCCGATTCTGGAGCTGCTGCGCGGCGGCGCTCCGGTGCACGCCATTGCCCACATCACTGGCGGCGGTATTACCGAGAACCTCAACCGCGCGCTCGCCGACGACGTCGACGCCGTGGTCACCCGCAACGGTGCCGAGATGGGCTGGGACGTTCCTCCCGTCATCACCTACGTGTCGCGCCAGGCCGAGCTCGCGCCCAACGAGGCATGCAAGACCTTCAACATGGGCGTCGGCCTGTGCCTGATCGTCGCTCCCGAGGACGAGGCCGCGGTGACCGAGGCCCTGGTCGCGCTGGGCGAGAAGCCGTTCCGCGTGGGCGAGTGCGTCGAGGGCTCCGGTAAGGTCGTGTACTCCGATGAGCGCTAACGAGCAGATGGCTGCTGCCGAGGGCCTGGGCTTTGTGCCCTACACCCGTCCGACCGGCACCGATACGGCCGAGCCGCTCAAGATCGGTGTGCTCATCAGCGGTTCGGGTACCAACCTGCAGGCGCTGATCGATCTGATCGCCGCCGGCAAGCTCAACGCTTCGATTGAGCTTGTGGTGTCGAGCCGTCCTTCGGCTAAGGGTTTGCAGCGCGCTGAGCGCGCGGGCATCCAGACGCTCACGCTGTCCAAGGATGTCTATGCCGACCCCATCGCCGCCGACGAGATCATCGCGCACGAGCTGCTCGAGCGCGGCTGCGAATATGTGGTCATGGCCGGTTACATGCGCATGGTGCACACGCCGCTGCTGGCGGCGTTTCCCAACCGCGTGGTCAACTTGCATCCGGCACTGCTGCCGAGCTTTACCGGCGCGCATGCGATCGACGATGCCTTTGCGCGCGGCGTCAAGGTAACCGGTGTGACCGTGCACTTTGCCAACGAGATCTACGACAACGGCCCCATCATCGCCCAGCGCGCGCTGGCTGTCGAGGAAGGTTGGGATGTCGACACGCTCGAGGAGCACATCCACGCGATTGAGCACGTGCTGTATCCCGAGGTTGTTCAGATGCTCGCCGACGGCCGCGT
>DXLP01000050.1:3493-7160 GCA_019414645.1 Collinsella sp. | reverse complement strand
CTTTCGTCCAAGGAGAACATGTATCACGCCATGGGCGTCTATACCGCGACGTATGGCCTGCTCTCTGGTGTGCTCTATGTGATCGTGGTGCTGCTGGGCGGCTGGCTGGTCGCCCAGGGACAGCTGCAGGCGGTCGATATGGCGACCTTTGCACTCTATATTTCGCTGTTCTGCACGCCGCTCGAGACGCTCGTCAATTCGGCCGAAACGTATCAGAAGGCTATCGCCGGCTTTAAGCGTATGGACGAGGTGCTCTCGACGGCGCCGGATATCCAGGACAAGCCGGGCGCTACGGATCTGCAGGTGACCGCCGGCGCCGTGGAGTATCACGACGTGTGCTTTAACTACGAGGATGTCGAGCTGGGCGAGGGCTATGCCGACGAGCGTCCCGTTATCGACCATATGGACCTGTCCATCAAGCCCGGGCAGACCATCGCTTTGGTTGGCCCTTCGGGCGGCGGCAAGTCCACAACCTGTTCGCTGCTGCCGCGCTTTTATGACGTGGCTACCGGATCCATTAGCATCGACGGTCAGGACGTGCGCGATGTGACGCAGCAGAGCCTGCGCCGCGCCATCGGCCTGGTGCAGCAGGATGTCTATCTATTTGACGGTACGATTGGCGAGAACATCGCCTACGGCAAGCCGGGCGCCACGGCAGAAGAGATCGCCGAGGCCGCCCGTCGCGCCAACATCGATGCCTTTATCGAGTCGCTTCCGCAGGGCTACGACACCGTGGTGGGCGAGCGCGGCAGCCGTCTTTCGGGCGGACAGAAGCAGCGCGTTGCCATCGCGCGTGTGTTTCTCAAGAACCCCAAGATCCTGATTTTGGACGAGGCGACGAGTGCTTTGGATAACGAGAGCGAGGAGGCGGTGCAGGAGTCACTCGAAGAGCTGGCACGCGGCCGCACCACGATTATTATCGCCCACCGTCTTTCGACCATTAAGCATGCCGATGAGATTGCGACCGTTGAGCATGGTCGCGTTGTGGAGCGTGGCACGCACGAGGAGCTTCTCGCCCGTGGCGGCACCTATGCCCGTTACTATCGAATGCAGTTCGAAGGTGCGCGTGCGCACGAGCTCGACTGATTGATATGACAGGAAGTTTATGGCTGACAAGAACCCTTTGACTCCGGAAGAAGTGACGGAGTTATTCTCCGAAATCGATGCATCCGGCGTCTTGGATCCCACGCTCGCCAAAAAGCGTACCGAGCGCATGCGTGAGAAGGAGGCTGCGGCCAAGCGCGGTGACAAAGCGGCGCTAGCGCAGCTGCGCAGCGAGGACCGCGCGAGCCAGGCAAAACATATCGACCCGCTGTCCGAGGACGATCCTTCGGGTTCGCAGGTGAGCCATACCATTACGAAGACTGCCATGGCCGTGGTTATCGGCATCTTGGTGCTGATCGTGGGCATGCAGATTGGCTACGGCGTGATGCGTCGCCTGAATACCGCCAACCTGTCCGAGAGCGTTTCGGTCGATACCGTTTCGACGGCGCTGAAGGGCGGCCTTGAGTGGGGCAACGGCTTTACGCAGTTCCCGCTCGACTTTACCGTCGATGAAGCCGATGAGCGTACGGGCACGGTCGAGGTGACGGTGTTGGACACATCGTCTGCCAACGAGCTCGAGCTGCTGTCCAACGGGCAGATCCAGGCCGCGGCGCTTGCGACCAACGCGCTGCTCAACGATAAGATCGACCGCGTGGTGTATAACGTTCACGCCTATATCGACGAGGATAGCAACATTCAGCACGATTCCTTCTTTGGCATGTTCCCCGCGCGGGGCCACCAGAGCGCCATTTTGACGTTCGTGTGGACCAAGAGCTCATCCAACGCCACGAGTATCGACTGGAAGATGCGCATCGTGAGTATGGATGACACCATCGCCGAGCGCATTCAGAAGCAGGTGAACTCGGTGTCGTCGTTGATTGAGGACCCGGTGGTGAGCCAGACCAAGATTGACGAGGAAAAGGCCGAACGTGACCTGGAGCATCGTCTGCATGGCCGCGAGATTTTCCGCGGCGGCAAGCCCGATCGCTCACCGTCCGAACTGCTGGAGCAGGACAAGAAAAAATAAGACGCCATCATCCCGCGTGAGCCAAGTGACCACGCGGGATGATTTTTCTGGGACGGGGATTCAAAAATCATTATGCATAGAAAGTCATAATTATCATTTCGTAAACATTTCAATGAAATTAACGCCATGAGGCATACTTGCGGTTACAATACCGCGAGGCCTAACTACACACCTTTAAGCCGGTCCTGTGAGACCGGGAAGGAGAATTATGGCGAACAACCATACCGCGGGCGCTGCCGCCCGCACCTTCGCGCCCAGCGAGCTTTGCCAGCGCATGCTGGCCAAAACCAGCAAGGGCACCTGCGGTCCCTGCATCCTGTATCTTGAGGATGGGACCATTTTTTATGGACGTGCATGCGGCGCCGCGGGCACCGCGACCGGCGAAGTCTGCTTCAACACCTCGCTCGAGGGCTACTTTGAGGTCATGACCGACCCGAGTTATGCCGGCCAAATCGTAACCATGACCTATCCGCAGATCGGCAACTACGGTATCGACGAGACCGACGTCCAGTCGGCCTTCCCCGGCGACGACGTGCGCCCTGCGAGCGCTCCGGCTATGCGCGGCATGATCGTTCGCGACATGTGCGCCACGCCTTCTAACTGGCGCTCGGCCGTCAGCGTGCCGGAGTGCCTGCGCGCTCACGGCATCGTCGCTATCGAAGGTGTCGACACCCGCGCCCTGGTGCGCCATCTGCGCGACAATGGTTCCAAGATGGGCATTATCTCGACCGAGATCTTCGACGTCGACGAGCTTGCCGAGCGTCTGGCCGCAGCGCCCACGCTGGTAGGCGAGAACCTGGTCAAGACCGTAAGCTGCCCCGTACCTCACGAGTTTGTGGCCGCCGACCTGCCTGCCACGCATGACTTTGCGCTTGCGGTTGCCGCTCCTGCCCGTCACAAAGTGGTCGCCTACGACTGCGGTGTGAAGCGCGGCATTCTGGAGGGGCTGGTCCGCGCCGGCTGCGACCTTACCGTCGTGCCGTGGGACACGCCCGCGAGTGAGGTGCTCGACATGAATCCCGACGGCGTCTTTTTGTCCAATGGCCCCGGCGACCCCGACGCCGTGGTGGAGACCTACGAGCAGGTGCAGCAGCTGATCGGCAAGGTGCCGGTCTTTGGCATTTGCCTGGGCCATCAGATGATCAGCCTGGCCTGCGGCGCCCAGATGGAAAAGCTTAAATTCGGTCACCGCGGTGGCAACCAGCCGGTCGTGAACCTGGTAAGCCGTCGCGTGGAGATTACCGCGCAAAACCATGGCTTTGGCCTGCTGTTCCCCAGCCTGGGCAAGCTTGTCCCCGAGCTTTCCGGCGGCGAGACCGAGCATGCGGCCGATGGAGATCTGCGCGTCTGGGTGCGCCGCGGAATCGCGCCGGTCGTGATGAACGAGCGCTTTGGCCGCATTCGCCTGACGCACGTGAACCTCAACGACGGCACCGCCGAGGGCATCCAGCTGCTCGACGCCCCGTGCTTCTCGGTCCAGTACCACCCCGAGGCCTCGCCTGGCCCCACCGATGCTCACTATCTCTTTACCGCCTTTACGCGACTCATGGACGGCGAGGAGAACTACCTGGACATCGACACCGCGAAGGACCGCCT
>DXLP01000050.1:0-3393 GCA_019414645.1 Collinsella sp. | reverse complement strand
TACTCCGGCGCCCAGGCCTGCAAGGTGCTCAAGGAGGATGGCTTTGAGGTCATCCTGGTCAACTCCAACCCGGCGACCATCATGACCGACCCGGGTCTTGCCGACCGCACCTATGTCGAGCCCATCACTGCCGAGTTTATCGAGCGCGTAATCAAGAAAGAGCGCCCGGACGCGCTGCTGCCCACGCTGGGCGGCCAGACCGGTCTGAACGCCGCCGTCGAGCTGGCGAAAGACGGTACGCTCGACAAGTACGGCGTCGAGATGATCGGCTGTGACCTTGCCGCCATCGAGCGCGGCGAGGACCGCAAGCTCTTTAACGAGGCCATGGCCGAGATCGGCCTGGAGGTCGCGCGCTCGGGCTATGCCTACAGCGTGGCCGACGCCGAGGCCATCGCCGAGCGCGTGGGATATCCCTGCGTGCTGCGTCCGAGCTTTACCCTCGGCGGCGCCGGTGGTGGTATCGCGCATACTCACGAGGAGCTCGTCTCCATCGTGAGCCAGGGCCTGGAGCTCTCGCCTGCCCACGAGGTACTGGTCGAGGAGTCCATTGAGGGTTGGAAAGAGTATGAGATGGAGGTCATGCGTGACCACGCCGGCAACGGCATCATCGTGTGCTCCATCGAGAACCTCGACCCCATGGGCGTGCACACCGGCGACTCCATCACCGTGGCGCCGGCGCAGACCCTCTCCGACCTGGAGTATCAGCGCATGCGTGTCGCATCGCTCGCCATTCTGGAGAAGATTGGCGTCGAGACCGGTGGCTCCAACGTGCAGTTTGCCGTGAACCCCAACACCGGCCGCCTGATCGTCATCGAGATGAACCCGCGCGTGAGCCGCTCGTCCGCCCTCGCTTCCAAGGCAACGGGTTTCCCCATCGCCAAGGCCGCCGCGCGCCTGGCCGTGGGCTACACGCTCGACGAGATCGTCAACGACATCACCAAGGCTACGCCCGCCTGCTTTGAGCCCACAATCGACTACTGCGTCGTCAAGGTGCCGCGCTTTGCCTTCGAGAAGTTCAAGGGTACCGACCCCACGCTCACCACGCGCATGAAGGCCGTGGGCGAGATCATGGCGATCGGCCGTACCTTTGAGGAGGCCTTTGGCAAGGCTATGCGCTCGCTGGAGGACGGCCACCAGGGCATTTGCGCCGGTGGCAAGGAGGGTGCCGACAAGCTAGGCGACGACGAGCTCGCTCAGGCCGTGGCAACCCCGACCGAGCACCGCATCTGCTTTGTGGTCGAGGCCCTGCGCCGTGGCTGGGACATTACCCGCATCCATGCCATCTGCGGCATCGATCCGTGGTACCTCAACCGCATCAACGACATGGTGCAGGTCCAGGAGAGCATTCGCGGCCTGCGTGTGGAGGATATCGACGCCGACGCGATGCGTCTGCTCAAGCAGTACGGTACGAGCGACGCCGAGATCGCCGCGCTGACCGGCTCGGACGAGCGCTTTGTGCGCGCCTATCGCAAGGGCCTTGGCGTGGTTCCCAGCATGAAGACGGTCGATACCTGCGCTGCGGAGTTCTCGAGCGCCACGGAGTACCACTACAAGACGTACGAGAACATCTACCGCACGAGCCCGGATGCCAAGAAGTGCGTGGCTCCCGACGAGACCACGCCGGCGGACAAGCCCAAGGCGATGATCTTGGGCGCCGGCCCCAACCGCATTGGCCAGGGTATCGAGTTCGATTACTGCTGCGTGCACGCGAGCTATGCGCTGGCGGCCCGCGGCTTCGAGACCATCATGGTCAACTGCAATCCCGAGACCGTTTCGACCGACTACGACACGTCCGACCGTCTGTACTTTGAGCCGCTCACCTACGAGGACGTCATGGATGTCATCGATGTTGAGCGACCCGACGGCGTCGTGGTGACGCTCGGCGGCCAGACTCCGCTTAAGCTGGCGCGCATGCTCGAGGAGAGCGGCGTGAACATCATGGGCACCAAGCCCGATGCCATCGACTTTGCCGAGGACCGCGAGCGCTTTGCCGCCCTGCTCGACAAGCTGGGCATTATGTATCCGCCGGCGGGCCAGGCAACCTCGTTTGAGGAGGCCGAGGCCGTGGCCGCGCATATTGGCTACCCGCTGCTGGTGCGTCCGAGCTACGTGCTGGGCGGCCGCGGCATGATGATCGCCTACGATGCCGAGCGTCTGCGCGATTACATGGCCGAGGCTGCGCGCATTAGCCCCGACTACCCGGTGTATCTGGACCGCTTCTTGGAGGGCGCGATCGAGTCCGATGTCGACGCCCTGTGCGATGGCGAAGAGGTCTACATCGGCGGCATTCTGGAGCATATCGAGGAGGCCGGTATTCACTCCGGCGACTCTGCGACCTGCATTCCGCCGTTCAGCTTTAGCGAGAGCCTGCAGGCAAAGCTTCGCGAGACTACGCGCCGCATCGCGATGGCGCTGGGCGTACGCGGCCTGGTCAACGTGCAGTACGCCATTAAGGGCGAGACCGTCTATGTGATCGAGGCCAACCCGCGTGCCAGCCGTACCGTGCCGTTTATCTCCAAGGCCACCGGCGTGCCGCTGGCCAAGTGCGCGGCGCGTATCATGGCAGGCGATTCCATCGCGAGCCTGGGCCTGCCGAGCGACGAGCGTCAGCTGGACTGGTTCTGCATGAAGGAAGCCGTTATGCCCTGGGGCCGTTTCCCGGGCGCCGACGTTATCCTGGGGCCCGAGATGAAGTCTACGGGCGAGGTCATGGGTATCGCCAAGAGCTATCCCGAGGCATATGCCAAGACGCAGCTGGCGATTGACTACAAGCTGCCCGACCCGAGCGCCGGCAAGGTGTTCATTAGCGTGTGCGACCGCGACAAGCGTCATATCCTTTCGGTCGCGCGTATCCTGCGTTACCTGGGCTTTGACATCTGCTCTACCGAGGGTACGGCGCGCGTGCTGCGCGGAGGCAACGTGACGTGTGAGGTCGTGGAAAAGATCAGCGGCCCGCACGACGGCGAGCGTCCCAACATCGGTGACCTCATCGCCGATGGCAAGATCGCGGTGATCATCAACACACCGTACGGCCCGGGCTCGCGTGGCGACGGTTATCTGTTGCGCACCGAGGCCGTGCGCCGCGGCGTGACTTGCGTGACCGCGATGTCTGCCGCCAACACGTACGTGAGTGCCATCGAGGCGGTGCGTGAGGACCAGCAGGGTCACGGCAGCGCCAACGACATGGGCATGGACGTCATCGCCCTGCAGGACCTGCCGCAGCACACGGTGTAGTTGACCTGGCCGGCCGGGGCGGCAGCCGGACACTTTCTCTCGGAAACTGGGCTTCGCGAAGTTTTCCGAGAGAAAGGACCGCCTCCCGCCCCGGCCTGCGGTGACTTGGCTGCACCGTGTGCTGCCGAAGGGGCTTTGTGCGATGACTAGGGCTGAATA
>DXLP01000005.1 GCA_019414645.1 Collinsella sp. | reverse complement strand
GCGCCGCGCCGGAAGGCCCCGAGCTCGCGAAGATGCGCAAGGCGATGCGGGTGACTCAGAAGAAAGCCGCCGCGGAGCTCGGCCTGTCCGCAGCCACACTCGGGCACTTGGAACGGGGGAAACGGCGGTCGACGAAACTGGAGAGGAGGTATTACGAGCTCCTGTGCGAATTGGAGAGAGCGCTCCCGCAAACTGCCTCTTGACAACTTATAGGAGCGTCGGTTTTACGAGCGACGAATTCGGTGTGCTCAGCTACCCCCAATCCAACGTAGTAAACCGGCGTGGTTTTAAAATGGCACTTAATTACTGGCAGCATATAAAGTAGTAATAATGCTCACTTGAACAATATTACTTACCAATACCAAGCCAATTGCACAGAACGTTGGCTCGCAATCTGGTCTCAGCGCATCTCATCGCCTCGGTTTTTGGTTTGTAGCGCAACTCCAATCGCTCACACACACTGTGAATGATGGCATCAAGCTGATCGTGATCATTGAGCATGTCATGGGTTACAAGAAATACGTCGTATCCCATGCTTTGTAATGCTGTCATTCGTGCGGCATCGTGGTCCAGCACGGCGCCTGAACCATGGATAACCTCTCCCTGAAGTTCGATAAGCACAGCTTTCATTATTATTGGGTTTACGATGACGATATCGCCGTAACAGATTTTCTGACCTGCGATTTTTCGAGCTGAATTCGACAGCGGTGTTAAGTCGTTGACGTATATGTTTTTAAACTCCGCTCCGCCAGTACGCCTCGGAAGACTTAGCAACATGATTCCAGCAACTTCTAGCGGGGATGCCGCAATACCCATTACCTGCCGTGCGGCTTCGTAGAATTGTTTTCCCCACATCTCGCCCTTAACCTTCGCTGCAAATCTGTGCAGTTCTTCTATTTCAATAAGAGGCTTTCTCATCCAGAGCGATGTGCCTTTTCCGTTTGCTTTATTTCCGGATCCGTCATTCTGCTGCCCACTTTGATCATTCTCGCTGTCCTTCTGGCTCGCACGAGCATAGACTCGCTTCCATGGGGCCTCGTCTTGGGTTTCATCTAGTTCAAAAAGACTTTCTGTGGTGTACTGCTCTTCTTCTGATTTTGCTTGCTCAAGTGCCATGTCGACCGCGGGCGATGGTTTAAAAACCGAAAACCATCCGCAGAGCTCGTACATGGCCAGAACCAGGTCGCATGAAGAAACGCTTCGAGTCATGGTGAATAGCGTATGAAGAGGGTCTGTGACGCTAAAGCCCATGCCCGTGTCGATCGAGACCTTCTCTGTATAGGCGCTGTTCCATCGGATGGTACGTCTTGTCTCGGAATGTAGGTTGCTTCGAGTTGATGCTGCTGTGATGACTGGGGTCTTGAGGACGTCGGTTACGAATGGGGCTTGGGATAGAGCTCGCCAGCCTTCTTCGGAGTTGGGCAGGCGCGGGTAGAGATCGCGCACCTGTGGCGGGCAGCGTCAGTAGCGGAATGCGGTGTTTGCGCAGACGATTTCGTCCATGTGGCCTCCCCTGGTTTCGACCGTAGGCCGTGCGGATTGCGGGCATGGCCGATTATCTACCGGGGCATCATGCGGGTAAGTACGGGAAGCAAACCAAATGCTGACAAAAGCATGCCGAGTTCCGCCGAAAAACCGTCGTGTGATAGAAAACCGCTGGAAGGAGCTTTGGGCATGTGGTCCCTGTCTCCACATTTGCGCGCGGATCACATGGGGGATTCAATGAAAATACGCATGCGTTTTATACAAAACATGCAATGGCGTCAGCAAAAAGGGTGCGAAAAAAATGACGCCTTATACGACTACGATTCGTTTTGGAATCACCCTTGGTGTCAAAAAAGAAAAAGGTCAGAGGTTTAACACCTCTGACCTGTGCTTTAGATGGTGGGCGATACAAGATTCGAACTTGTGACCCCATCCGTGTGAAGGATATGCTCTACCCCTGAGCCAATCGCCCGTCGCCTTTAGGCAAAAGAGATACTATCATAGCCGTGCGTGGTTTACCAAGAACTTTTTGCCCTCGATTTCAAATTCGTGAGTGCTAGCCAAGCCAAAGCAACCAAAGCAATGGGTAAAACAGCAGCTAAACTACCATTTACCGCTTAATCCACGAAGTCTCAGGTCGGCAGATAAGTCGCGCGTTGTTGTAGGCCATGTCGAGCGTGAGGCAGGTGCGCGCGGCGTAGAAACCGTCCTCGCGTTGGATGGTCAGCGCCAGCTCGGGCTTGTCGCCGGTCAGGCACAGCGGTAGGAGTAGCTGGATCCGGCCGCCGTAGAACTGCGGCACCGCGAGCGTATAGTTGGCTGCGGCGCGGCGGGCGGCCTCGACGACGGCTCCCTCAAAGGCACGGCGCAGCAGCAGCGAGTTGCCCTCCCCCATCAGGCTGGCGGGAATGCGCGTAAGGTTTTCCTCGTCGCCCAGAATGTGGTCGATGTTGGAGCGGATGGGAAGGCGGTAGTCAAAGACCAGCTCGGAGGGGTCCTCGGCAAAGCGCACGCGGCACGGCAGGTACTCAAATGAGACCAGCATGGGGTCGCTCTCCTTAAAGAAGCCCTTCAAAAACCAGCGCTGGCGCGCGTCGGGCTTGGTGTTGGGCTCAAACAGGCCGTAGATGGTCTCGTAGCGGCGCGTGTACAGGCCGGTGTTGAATAGGCAACGGTCGTCGTCGAACACCAGCGGTAAGTTGGACGGGGCGGTCTGGTCCACGTCACGCTCGGTCAAGAACACCGCGCGGCTAAATGAGAACGACAGGTAGTTTTTGAGGATGCGGTTGCCGGGACCCCAGTCCTCGGGGTCGGCGAGGTCGACCAGGCGGTCGTAGCAGGGCTCGGGGCAAAACGCGAAGTCGTACACATTGCTGCACAGGGTGCTTGGGATCTCCATGTGGCGTCCATTCCATTTCATAGTTAGAGTTTGGATGCTTAGATTTTATACGTGCGACGCACCGTCGAGACACACAACGCAATTGCGCCTTAGTTCTTTGACGAGCTCGTCGCGGGAGCGGCTTTCGGATACGAGGTCCTGGATCCAGGCGTAGTGCGGGAAAAACCGAGATCTGTCGACCAGACCCCGATTTTACGCTTTCGAGACATGCTTTTTTAAATAGCAGATGTCTTGGGGCTGCTATGGCGGCCATGTAATTTGAAAAATGGAAGTCCGATCAACAAATAGGGGTGCCACGGCAAACGCCGGGGCACCCCGTCTCAGAACCTATATTGCTTTCCCCTAATCCTCTAAGTACTTAGAGGAATGCAAGGACAACAGCAAAGACAATGCACGTGACACCTATCCCGAGCGGAAGTCGTGCCTTCTTCTTTTTGTCCTTAATAAGAAAAGCCTCGATTGCAGACGCAAGGACCAGAAATCCGCCGATAATTAGCAGGTCAAGCGCAACGAAACGGACGGTCGAAATATCGGAAGAGATCCCTCCGGCATTAACGTTCACGAGCGTAAAGATCGCGGCGAAGACGGCAAAGAGTGCCAGCACATTACCGTAAATACGAGATTCGATATTGGCAACTTCTTCCTTTTTGTCTTCAACCTTTTTGAGCTCTCCGGCATAGACGTCGGAATAGTCGGCGAGCCCATTAAAGTTAAGCTCATCGGAAAAGGCTCCATGGTAAGGATGGGCAACCGTGCCTTCGACGTGCTGGAATGCGACCTGCGCGATGCCCTTAGACTTATCGAGGGTAATGGTGCTGCCGCTTACGTTTGTAACACGATAGAACAGCCTAGTTCCATGGCCAGGGAAATAGAGCGGTGCATCCAAAGAAAGCCCTTGGCGAATGCGCGAATTGCGCAGAAGTACGCTAGCGGTCAGATTGTTGGGTAGCGCGACACATTCAACGCAAGAGACAAAAGTCGAGTCTCCGGGGCCAAGCTCGACCTCGAACTGCTTGCTTTCATTAATGTAGAATCCGTCGGTGCGCAAGTCATACGTAACCTGGCCGATGTTCGAAGCATCGGCATTGAGCAGCACCTTGTTGTCGATAAGCTCTTGAATCTTAGTATCGCTCAAGTACATATGAACCACTTCCTTAGGACAACGAGTATAGCACTGAGGTATTGCACTGGCGGCTGTCCCCAAAGGGGACACAGGTGAAGTAAGTTCAACTTCTCTACTCGGCACGCACCCTTAAATAAACTCTCCCGTCTCCAGGTCAACGAAGTCCGCGAGCTTTATCTTTCCGGAGAAGCCGCTCCCCTTGTACTTTCCTGCGTAGGTCTCAGTGTCGAACTTGAACGAAATGTTATACAGCTTTCCAGTCTTTGTCTTCCTGATTAGCCCGTTTTCCAGCATGTAGCTCAGTACCCTCTTATGGCTTTCTCTATCGTTTCCGTTTAGGTAAAAGCAGCAGACACCTTGTTTCGAGCCCGCCGCGATGAGCGTTTCGGGATTCGAGTATTTGGCCTCTACGACGACGCCATCAAGAACTGCGGTTCCGACAATGTCGTCCATGAGGGCGGTTTTGAATGGAGAGAAGAAGAACATCCATTTGCCGCATTGGACAGGATTTATGTCGTGGATTCGCTCCTTATTGATAAACCAAATCCATGAGAACGATTTGACCCTGGCAATCGAGCCGGATTCGTTAAGAAGCGTTTCTTCGACGGACGGCGTTAATTCCTCGTTGTTGCCTGTGTTATTTGAGCTTGCCATTGCATTAATCCTAACAGTCGCCCTTAATAAAGCTCCTCGCCAGCAGCCTCGAGCGCTTGTATCGCTGCGCGTTTTAGCTCATTGAGACTTTCGTAGCCGCTTTCCGACAGCTGGATTATTCGCACGTTGAATGAGTCACCGTACTTGTAATCGGCATACACATCGCAATTGCCCCTACCGAGAAACTGTATGGCCGCTCGATCAATTGCCTTTGCGCTTTGGCCTACGTAGTACAGATCTTTGGTTGCATTATGGACAATGAAGATGCCAGTAATTTCGCCTTGCTGTGTCAGGGCCTTTCGCTGAGACATAAACTCTTCGGCGCTCGCGGCGATTTGAGGATCATCTTCTAGGAGCGATTGGCGTAGCCCTAGTAGATTCTCTTGTTGCCTTGATGCAGTAATAACAAGAAAGAGCCCGTCCACAAAAAAGAATAAGCCAAGGAGTAAGAAAGTAAAAGAAAGCGAGCCATATATGTTGGCACTCGATGGCAGAGCGGAAAAGAAACTGACAATTGCCAATACAAGCCCAGTAACGCTGATGACTTTTCCGATCGGGATGAGCCTCCTTGGAGGGGCCGATGCGACGGTTTTGATTTGATAGTAGTTCCTCATGTTATGACTCCAGTGATATAGGCAATTGGGTCCAAATGAAGCTTTATAAACGGTAGCATTTGGATTGCAATTATCTTATCGCTCTGGCAGATGGGGTGTAAGGCTCAACATCGGTAATGGATCGAGAGGCAGTCGAGCTGAACAAAATAGTGCCGTCGCAGCGATGGCTGATACGGCACCAATCTCTAAGAAATTGATTTAGTAGTAGGCTAAAGACTTCTGCAATAGCTGCATTCATCCCTCTCTGGTCTCACTTAAACGGGGCCTTAGCAGCGAAATGCGGCAGCCAGGAGCGTTGTTCCCAGAAGGAAAAGCGTTACGGAAGCGGCAATCCAGTCGCTGTCGGCGGTCTTGGGGAGTGTCGTTGCGGTCGTGCTGGTGGCTTTAGGCTTAGAGGACGCAGGCACTGTGGTCTTGGTCACCGTCGTCTTGATCGTTATGTTTGTTTTGGGCGACGTGGCCGCAGGTTTCACCGTTGGATCCGTCGTCGGCCCCGCACCGGGCTGCCCTGCAGCAGGGCCGGCACTACCATCTGGTTTACCCTCCCCGCATCCAGGCACGTCGTCTCCATCGGTCTCCCCTGCCGGTGGCGTGGCGGCATCGGGCTCAACCACCACATGCGGTGCCATCGCACCGGCAGCATTCACCACGCCGTCAGCACCAAAGGCCCCGCCGGCAGGCGTCACAAACCGTGCGGACACAAGCGAGCCGCCCAAGCACGCGACGCCGCCATCGGTACCTGCCGCATCGAGCCACGAGGCATCGACGGAAAGCCGACAGCCGGCCGCCCCATCGCCAAGGCCTAAGTCCTGCAGATACACGCCATAAGCGCGCACGCCCGCTCCGGACCCGGTGCTCGCGGCAACGACGCGCCCGCCACCGCGCACGGCCATGTCGCCGGCGATCACGCCGGCCACGGCCTCGTCCGTGACGTCGGCCCCGTCCGCCCGGGCGTCGACGGTGCATCCGTCCACCACAAGCGCCTGCGAGGCGTGGATCCCGCACTGCGAGCCCGTCGCCGTCAGGGTCCCGGTACCGCGAAGCGTCAGGTTGCCCCACACCTCCATGCCGCACAGCGTGATGTCCGCATCGGGCGCATGCGACTCCGTCACGGAGTTTTGCCCTGTAAGCGTGAGCACCAGGTCGCCCTCGGCGCCGATGGCCTCGCCCGCGTAGCCGTTAAGCTCCAGGTGGTCGGCATCGGTCCAAGCCCAGCCGGGGCCCGACACGCCCGGCTCGTAGTACGTCGCGCCCGCGATGATGAGGCTCTCCGCGCCCGCGGCATAAGAAGGCCCGCCCAGCAAAACGCATAGGCAGGCCATGGCAACAATCGCAATGTAATGACGGCTGGTGTGGGACTCGGCAGCAAACATACCCGCTCCGATCTTCGCAGGAGCCAATAGAATGTGCACCAGAAAATGCGCTGGTAGCAGCAGCTATTAGTTTAGCGAGATCAAGGCACAAACAAAGGAAATACCCCTGAACAGTGACAATAATTAGGTGTAAATCGTTTTGCTAATCGGTGAAAGGAAATTGGATATCGTCAAGATGGCAAATCAAAATACCTTAGGCTTCGGAATTTTCTAGAGATGCATTGATAGAATCGACGGCGTTGTCAAGGCGACTGGGCTCCCCCGTTGCCAAGAACGCCTCTCCTTCGCGAATAGCCTCAAGGGTCTCTGAGCCAAGCGCTCCGTAATCAAAATGGTTCGGGATGGAGTCCGTATCTTTTAAATCAGCTGCGGCTAGCTTTACGGTTTTCCATTTCCCAGTTTTCGGGTCCTTCCATATCCGAGCGGAGACAACATCATCAGCCGCAACAGCATCCACTACGCTTATCCACTCCTTCAGGCCGCAATAGCACAAGTGCTTTTCATAGTCCTTGTCAGAGACAACAAAAAAGCCAAGCACGCAATCTGATTCATCATATGAAAACATAACAACGACCGCGGAATGAATTAGTTGGTTCGTGAGTTGTCGTAAGGAAATGGATGAAGATGTGGATTTAGTTAAGTCGAAATATCGTTCATCAATAAAGCGTTTGTTCAAGGGCGAGATGTCTTTTTGGGCTTCCTTCTTTGCAGGATATAAGTCGACCTTTAGGTAAAGCGAACCGATGCCGTCGCTTAGCTTATTTGCATCCAAGAGTAAGCGAACGGTAAAGGCGGACAACAGGAGAGCCTTTTCCAGGCGATAATCACGGTACTCGTCTTCCAGAGTGGTACAAGTGGAAAAGTCCCGTAATTCTGTTGCGTATGATCGTAAGTCATCTTTCCAATAACAGGATTCGTAAACCATCTGATATAACTCCTAGTCACAATTTGACATTGCGATTTTTGCGTAATGTCAATAAAAAGAAATGGTCAGACTATATATGTGAAATTAGCCTGACAATAGTTTCTCCTTCAAATCGGCGACCCCATCTTCGAGGCCAAGAGGATGGCGAGGCGGATAATTTGCCGAAGCAATACTTTACGTCGCGCCATCGTTGACCACCGACGAGGCCGAACCAGCGGTATTCTTATGCAGTCAGCATTACGTGAGAAAGGCTAGCGTTGCGAGACTTCAACCACACTAGGATTGTTTCCTATGGCCGCAATGACTGGGCTGCAGGAGTTTTCATGGACCGTTGTCTTCATATCCTGAAGGAGGGTCCTCGCATTCAAATCGCGACGATTAATGACGCGATAGAGGCTCATCAGCTTAAGCTCACTTTTGAAACGGTCCCCGAACTGTTTAAGGAAGCTGAAGTCGGCGACGCCGCAAGTGCCGTCGCTGCGCTCTTCGCGAACGCCTGCAAGTATACGAGTGAGGCACTCAAGTCTTCGGGAATCCTCGATATTTACGAGGAAGTCGAGATTCAGTACGCCACTCAGTTCTGGAGCCTGCTGCACGCCTGCGGCGCAGAGACGCTGATCTCCGGCGAGGAAATTGACGAACTTCTCTCGCGACATGTCGAATGCTTAGCTTCTATCTTGGAGAACGACAAACTCGTCAAATTATTTGATACAGAGCTAGGAAAATCACTGATCGACAATCCGTATTATTCCGCGGAGCTGATCATCCACGAGTACGCGACAGAATCAAGGAGCCAGAACGTAATCTACCTCCCTAAATGCCTTTCCCAAGGCGACTTCGATTCGATAATGACCGGCTACCTCGACGACCAGCGCGCCAACCCGAATTGCATGGAGGTCCTTTTCAATTGGCCTTCTGGCGCTACGAAATGTAGATTCTCTCCCTCGCCGGACGTTAAGGTGCGAGCAAAGCGCGCCCACGATGAGGCTATGGTTGCGATATTCCGGCAAGGTACTAGGCTTAAGTACGGAGCCGAGGTGCAAATCGACCCTGAACAGATTGCTTGCAAGGGTATAAAGGTCGATGGCCTAACCATAACCTGCAGCTTTAGCGAAACATGGCTCGGAAAATACACCGACCATGCAAGCGTTATGAACAATTGCAGGTACCTACTGGACGTAGTAGACCTATGCGGTCTCATGTCCGCGCCTGCTCACTCCCATGAGGAGAGCGGCCTGCTTGCGACGCTGGGGTCCCGCGTGCTGGGGGAATACCGAATGAATACGATCTCCAACATGCGGGAATTTCTCGCCAATGTCGAAGTTGTCGCATACGCGAATTTCCTCGAAAGCCGCGGTACAAGGCTCGAAGATGCACTCGAATGGACGTACAACGTTTATTTTGCAGAGGAGTACTCAATCAATGGTTTCAGCTTGGCGCTGCCGTCAAGCGGAGCTTCGTGGCTCGACAAATGCAAGTCGATAGGGCCAGAGATCGAGCGCGCCGTTAAGTCCTATTCAATATATTCGAGGATTGGAAAAATCGACGGAGACTATTTCCCTTATGAAAGCTTTAAAACTTTTGGAACCCTCAACGCACTCTCTGAGAAAAAATATGCAATCGACGGAGCTTGCTTTAACAGGTGGGGATTCTATCTGTTCTCCGACCAGTGCATGCTGACATACAGAAGAGGCCATAACGACCATGCTCGTTGCTTCTTCGATTTGATTACGAATGCCAGGATCACCTTCGACGATTTTGATGCTGCGTACGCCGAGGTACTCCAGCAATTAGTCGACCGACAGCTGGTAAGTGCGTGCGAAGAAACAGGCGCTCTCTCTCCAACCCCTCGCTCAATTTGTCTGAAAGCCGTTTGGGATAATGGCGCAATTGCGCTTGGGGGATGCGGAGACGGTGATTTAGCGCTCATCGATGGCCTTGTCTCAGACGAAATGCTGTCGTACTGCGGCAAGCTGTTCACACCCGACGAGGCTGCATATCTCGATTACATGTTCAACGACGCCTCTTTCCCCAACTCACAGGGTCTCAGGAACAGATACGACCATGCGCATTCACCGATCGCCGACCCTGATGCGGAGAACATTAGATCCGATTACTATCGCATGCTGACCTTGCTCGTCGCGATTACACTCAAGATAAACGATGAGCTGTCGGCCAAAACGGGCCGCGGGTACCTCGAAAACTTCGTAGATTGGCCATATTACGACGAAAGTGTCTTCGAACTTGCAAAGAAGTTGATCGCAAAGAAGCATGAAACTGTCTGTGATGCTGAGTCAGAATAGTTCCAATGACGGTAGTTCCGAACCTGCTTGATCAGGATCAGAAAGCCTTTCCGTTTCTCCGTGGCGAATTCCCGTCAGTCACCTCGATAACCATTATGGTGACCTCAAACGGCGCAACTCGATGTCATGTAGTCGTTCTGCCGCCCCGGTACAAACGAGCAACACGAACCCTCATGCCGCACATCAGAGGAACGGTACCGGGAGAATGCTTGGCACCGCGTTCGGCCATCGCCAGGATGCAAGCTCATCCGCGATTCAATATGAGCGCCCGAGGCGCAGTAAGCGGATATTTCGGATGGTGTGCCTAATTGAATATAAATCGAACGAACTACCGTACGCGGCTGTGCTGGAGGACGCGGGATCCGACGGACCGGCTTACCTCGACTTGCCACCGTCGCACTGGAAGCGCTTAAACAGATCCATCGTATACACCTTGTCCGCCACATCCGCGGGCTCGTCGCTCCAGCGGTTGGCGACGATCACGTTGTAGCCGGCCTTGAAGGCCTCCAGGTCGTGGGTCACCTCGGAGCCGAAGAACTCTGGCGCGTCCAGCGTGGGCTCGTAGACCACCACGGGCACGCCCTTGGCCTTCATGCGCTTCATGACGCCCTTGATGGAGCTCGCGCGGAATTAGACGGAGCGCAGCTTCGGGATGCGCTCCGTCGGCGCGCCGACGGAGGTTGCGAGCAACCTCTCACGGTTGCCGTTGCGGCTGTTCGTCCCACCTCCGCACGGCTGGTCGACCACGGCGACCAGCCAATCGTACATTACTTGCTCGGCAAGGCGCCTGAGCAGGTCGCGCATGTTGATGGCGCCGCCGTCGAACCAGGGCATGGCGAGCATGTCCAGCGTCGAGTCAAAGAAGATTTGCGTAGCGGTATTCTTCCTTTCCTAGAAACAGCTGTTGTGGTGATTTCCGAATCTAGAACGAGGGCCGATCTTCGTTAAGCGGACGCAAGGGCGTCACCTTACACCAACACTTCCGACGCGATCGGCAGCGCGCCTTCGGCGTCGAGTTCGACGCCGGTGTAAACCGAATGATGCAGCAAGCCCCAGAAGGACCTGCTGCATCATGCGCATGACTCATTGGCAATTGCCTTCTAAAGGCGCTGAAGCAAATAGAATCCGAGGAACCAGAAAAAACCGTAAGCTGCATTTTATTGCTAGCGTTCTCGAATCCTATATGCCCGAAATCACCGACGCCCTATGAGATATGCCGATCGCGTCCAAGGGACCAAAGTACGAGGCAAGACTAAGGCGGTTATCGCAAAAATGAATGCTGTCTATACCGAATAACGAATTAGTTACGAGAGCCTCTTATCTACCGCAACGTCTCAGAGCAGTTTGGCCGTTACCTTCCATCGCTTGAGCACGATGCTAATCGCCAAACTCACAGTGAGGGATATGAAAAATAGCGTCACAACTATCGCCAAAGGCGGAACACCAGGTACGTTGATGAGGCTCAGCAGAATCCAGTCAACCTGCTGGTGAAACAGGTACACTCCGAAGCTGTGTTTCTCGAATAGGCTTCCGTGAACCTTGTCTATCAGCCACTCGGCGTGTCCGAAGATCGACAGGAGTACAAGCGGACCCACAAGCCTCAAAATAAACAGTAGGACTTTCGAGGCCGCCCCGAGAGCCCCCCCGAGGCGCTGCAGACGTACCACGCCACGAACAGTGCGACATCGGCCGCAAATAGCGCTGCGGGCTTTATTCGCCAGAAGCGAGACGTGTCGGTCTGTCTCAGCAACGCGCCAAGTAGGAAACACGGGAAGTAGTCGAAGGCCCGTGCCATTTGAAACAGGTCGAGAGGCAGCGTGTACACGGCGCGTGCGAAGATGTAAGCAACAACGGCCGATGCTAACAGCGTCGGCCGTTTACACAACAAGGCTGGCCTAATGCGCCACATCAGTTCGACGAACACGAACATCCAGAACAACGCCAGCAGGAACCACAGCTGCGAGGGGTTATTGCCGAGAACAAACGACTCGACAGTCGAGACAGGACCATAAAAGAAACAGTAGACAGGACCCGCCCACACGACACCCGCAAAGAGGTAAGGCACGAGCAGGCGTTTGGCTTTCTTCTTGAGAACTACGCACGCATCGTCATATTTGTCCGTCTCCATTTTGATGTACGCCCAAATGTAGCCGGAGACAAGAAGAAACAGCGGCACATGCATGGTGGAGAGCCACTGAATAAATACGCCCAGCGCGGGGCACGGCGTAGCGGGCTCGCCGAACCAGACCCCGCCGTAGATAGCGCATGCATGATACAAGACAATGACGAGCATCGCCAGCGCCTTCACGGGTCCCGTGAGTTCAAGCTCCCGCTCCTTGGTCATCGCAAACTCACCCACGCCCGAGCCTCTTTCTCGCCCCCGTTACAACCAGCCTTACGCCGTCTCTATCGCACCATAGGTATGCGACCAGCATCAGCAGCACCACAGGCCAGCTCCACGCGCCCAAAAACCACGACGCCGTCATGAACCCTGCGGTAATCAGGGCCTCCGAAACACAGAAGTGCACCACGGGATTTCCAAACCTGCGCGATATGATTAACTCGAAAGCCAGGTCGCGCAGCGCCACCGAGGCCACAATCCCGCATGTCGCCAGCTCCACACTCGCCAAGCCAACGATGCTCGCAAGGGCCAGCACCGCGTTCAAGATCATGGCAGCAACGTTCACCGTGCACAGTGTTCCCTCGCGTCGCCCTATCTTAAGGTAGGTATTGAACAGCAGGTTCGCCTTGCAGCTATAGACACACAGAGGCATAGTAAGAGCCAGGTAAACTAGGCTCTTACTGTATGCCGGAAGCCACAGCCCCAGCACCAGTTTCGCAGGCACATAGAGAAGGTACGCACAGGGAAGAGCCGTGTGCAGCAGCAGCCTAATGGCAAGGTACTTCTCCCTCTGCCCCTCGGCGTCCAAACGCTTGAGCACGGGGAACGCCACCATTGACACTTGCCCGATAAAACCCAGAACGAAGTTCGTCAACGAGAAAGACAGTGACAACTTGCCAAAGGCCGTAAGCCCCAGTTGCCAGTCTGTCAACATACGAGTGAAGCCAACAATCAGCGAGTCGGCGTAGTAGGCTACCATGACTTTCAGACCTGCCCGTACGTCGGCGGCGCATGTGCGCAGCACGCCCTTGAACGCCGCCTTGCTGCGTAGGGTGCTCCTAGCGCAGATGAGTACATACAGAAGCGCCAACGCCTGGCAGGCTATGTAGCCCAAGATAAACGGCAGCGATGAGTTAACGCCCGCGAGGAGAACCGTCATCATGAACGCGACGAAAAGTCCCTTGGAGAATAGGTCGGCGAGTGATGAGATACGCGTGAGGTTCGTGCATTGGAACACATAGCGCAGACACTGGGTCAGGTTTGTGAGCAATCCGAAAAAAACGCACAGCGCGAGCACGAGGGACCGGTATGGTTCGAAACCAGCGGCGAGGACGGCGGCCAGGCAACAGGCAGCAACTAACAGCTGCGAGGCTGCGACGACACACTGCTGCGCTTTCAACTCCCCGTGATTGACCTCCGAGTAGCGCTTTCCGCCGAGACGCAGGTAAATGCCGTCATTGAGTCCAAGCAGGGCAAACCCAGAGTACGATGAGTACAGCAAGAACAGCTGCCAGTACGCGTAGTCCTCCACGCCCAAAAACTTGGGAAGCACCAGGGACGTCAGAATGCTCGAGAGCAGGCCTATTCCCTGAGCTACAACGGCGTATGCCAGGTTTCCGGCGATACCTCCCCGCTCCTCGGTTGAAAAAATGTTTGTCAATTTTAAATCCAATTCAAAAGGCTTATGTCGCGGCATGTCTTCAAATGAACTGACATGACACAGTCTATCTTCTCGCTTTAGCCGCCCTGGCCATAGCGATGCTAGCTATAATTGGGTATGCCCGCCATCTCAATGCCCATAGGACCAGACGTCGGTCAAATCGAAGTAACTTACCCGCACCTGATGTCGTCAGGCAACGCGCAAAGTCACGAGAGGCGAGGAGGTCATCAAGACCCACCGTATCGCCCTGCGACGCCATCCATTCCGCATATTGCGCGCCAGAGTCAAGCCTGCAAGCGGCGAGACCGACCATGAGATCGTTACAGCCGTACTCGCGCTCCCAGCGACGCGCGTAGCCTTCGCCCACGTCGAGACATCGGCAAACATCGCAGTAGAAATGCGGATCATATGCTCTAGTAATTCCGGAACCTGGGCGATAGTAATAAAGAGAGGCATTGATGAAGCAGAACGTCTGAGCGCGATCATATACGGTAAGGGTCTGCAGAAAGTCCTCAGCAAACGTGAGACCTTTGAATTTCGAGAAGTCCACATCGACTCCGACACACGACCGACGAATGGCCTTGAACCACATAGGGTTCTCTGAACCACTGGTCGAGCGGCACAGGGCGCTTAATATCGAAGGCTTCTCCTCGGCGGAATAAAGTTTGAAAGGGATAGATGACTCAACGGGTACGGCCTCGCTCTCCTCCCGTGTAAAACCGAAGCGCACAACATCCGCACTCGTCTTTGCCGCCGTAGTGGCAACTAAAGCGAGGGCCCCGGGGACAAGCGCATCGTCGGAAACCACGCACATAACGTAGTCGCCTGCTGCAAGCGCAAAGCCGTCGCGGCGCGCGAGCAGCAGGCCCTCGTTGTCCTTATGGAAAACGAGGGCCTGCTGCGGATAGCGCGCGGCATATTCATCGCAAATAGCACCGCTGCTGTCGGTAGAGCCGTCATCGACCAAGACAACGTCGAAGTCGGCGTAATTCTGGGAGAAGATTGAGTCTAGGCACTCACAAAGATAACGCTCAACGTTGTAGACGGGCACGCAGACGGTAATAGTCACGCCGGAGGAAGGCGCAACCGTTGTAGTCGTTCCATTAGAAGGCATTATCAGAAACCTCCAGCATGTATTTCCCTGTATGCTCAAAAGTCTGCGTGACAAGCCCACAGGTCATGTAAGCAAGTGTGAGACAAAAGTTTGATGTCAACGAATCCGAGGTAATCATGTTAATCATGAAGTAGCCAATGATGACGACGCCCCAGAGGGAATCTCCCGCGACATCCCAGAAAAGCCACACGAACAGAACCATGACCAGCGGGGTAAGCTCGAAAGCGATCTTTGTTAGGTCCATCTCAAATGGAGCGGCGAAAACCGCCTTAGCCATTTCATTGGCGGAGCCGTACCCATAACTCTCGAAGCCCGAACTTAAAAAATAACCAAGCACATCGCTTCTGCCCATGGAGAAGTGCGACTGCGTGTCACCGAACAGATGAATAAAAAGATACTGCTGCTCAGGAAGTAGCATCCAAGTCCAAAGGAAGGCGCCCAGAACTGTGCAGACCTTTAGGGCAACTATAGCGCCACGGGGGACCTTGATCTTCATGAGCCTAGGCGCGATGAAGCTGACAACGAGAGCAAATAGAACGGCGAAGATTGCAAGCCTCTTGAAAGTAAGGATGCAGAATAGGGCGGAGAGAACCAGCCATACCTTCTTATGCCTGAAGAAGGCAAAGTAGAAGGTGAGCACGAGAAAAATCCCAGAAAAGGTCGAAGATTCTGAGGCACTGTTTGAATCCATGAAGCTAGCTTCGAGGATCTCGGAAACGCCTACCCCCTCATGGGATAGCGATAACAGGTAGCCGAGAATGGAAACGAGCAGGACGGCCACCATGCACCGGTAAAGCGCATGAGGCGTCAAAGCGTTAAGCATGGTGTATGCAAGAATGATGGGGATGGCGAACTTGAAGAGCTCAAGGAGAACCCCGGTGGAAAAGTGTCCAGTCTTAACCTGCAGAAAAGTGGACACCGCCGTGAAAATAATGAAGATGAAAGCAAGGGCGTTGAACTCTTTGATGAACACTCGCTCGCCGTTCTTAAGAGCATATGCCAGCGCCGCCAAGCAGGCGATAGCCGCGGTGACATACTTGGTGTAAGCAATACCCGCGGAAATATCGCCCCTGGTGAAGGCGTCATCTACGAGAGCCTTAATGAGAAAGGTGAGGACGAAGAACAGCGCCGCAATCATCGGTAGAACGGGGGAGGACGAAAGGCTGTCTAGCCCGACGCTGCGCCTCGATAATGCGTCGTCTCGCCCGGATGCGTTAAATCCGCTCATCGGCAATACCTCCTCTTGAAAATGTAGTCGAGTAGCCCCGTCCTCATAAGTACAAACCTCCCGAAGCGGTCGAGCCCCAGGTGGGAAACGCCGACTTCCCTCACACGGGAGGTGATCTCGGCCTTGTACCGTATACGCAGAGTCTCGGATTCGGTCCCACGCCATTCGATGAGCTTATAGGCATTAAATAGGAGACTAATCTCAAGGGACAGCTTGCCCCTGGGGTCACCGGCGTCGTCATGCGCAGAGAGGTCGAGAACCGCGCGAAGGCCGCTGTCCGCCGCCTTGTTGCTCGGCTTCTGCGTCATCGAGCCGGCAGACTGCCTATAACCGTAGTATTGTCCCCTGAGGACCTCGACGCCGTCGATGCGCCTGAGTATTTCTTCCATCGAGACAACGTCCTCATAAAGGGAGAAATCCGCGCGGAAAGGCCATCCCGCGAGTTCATTCCTGCTGCGATCGGCTGCGGCGTTGTCATTCCTCTCGAGCAGCGCATCCGATCGCAGCAGGAATGAGCACATATAGTGCTGTCCGCGGCCGCGGTATATCTCGCGCAGATATTCCTCGGATGAGAGGGCAACAGGGCTTTCGGACAACATTGGAGCCGGCCAAGCCGGCTTCTCGCCGTCCTGAAACCTCAGGAACTGGATCTGAACGGCGTCGCATTCCGTCGCAAGGGTACACTTCCTCAAAACATCAAGTGCGTAGGGTGCGATGACGTCATCGGAATCGACGAACCAGATCCAATTACCTTCAGCGCGCAAGCAACCTGCGTTGCGCGCTGAAGGTAATCCGCCGTTGTCACGGTGGATCACCTTCACATTCGCAGATCTGGACGCAAGGCGGTCGCAGATCCCTGGTGTATCATCGGTTGAGCCGTCATCGACAACGATAGCCTCGACATCGGGGTTTTCGTCGAGCCCGAAACTCGAGACACATTCCTCGAGAAAGAGCTCTGCGTTGTATGCGGGCACCACGATCGATAGCCAAGGTTTGCTGTTACTCACAAAATGTCCCCTTACCGAGCATAAGCGCTCCGTAGATGCCTTCAACCTGGGCTAGGGTCCCGTCGAGCCCAAATTTACGAACGACCTGATCCCTGCCATTGCGCCCAAGCTCTTCTCGCAACTTAGGTTCCGCAAGTAGCGAGGCCAAACTCTCAGAAAGCGCTACCTCGTCATCCACGTCAATGAGGAATCCGCTAACACCGTCCTCGATGACCTGCGGTACCCCTCCTACGGCGGTGGCAACAGCCGGTATGCCGTGCGCCATGGCTTCAAGTACGCTCATGGGCAGCCCCTCGTTCTTGGAGGGAAGGCAGAACAACGCGGCACGCTCAAAGAGGGCCTCACGCTTGTCGCCGATGACCCAGCCGTGAAACTCGCAACGGTCGGCAATGCCAAGCTCCTCGGCGAGCGCTTTGTTCTTGTCGATTTCACCGTCGCCGCCAAAGACAATTTTAGTCTCCGGGAAACGTGGCAGGATTTTTCTTGACGCGCGCAAGAGCACGTCAGGGCTCTTGTTCGCGTCAAGACGTCCTAAAAATAGGACATCTTGACGCGAACAAGGTGAGCACGGCTGCGCCGGTACTTTAACACCATTGTGGACAACTTCAATCTTATCGAGGTCGCAAACGTTTTCCGCAAAGTAGTCGAGCCACTCTTCCGACAGAACCACAACTCGGTCGGCGAGACCAAAAGTCTTTCTTACGTCACGACGGTAGGAATCTCCACCCTCTTCAAAGGCCTTCTTAAACTCACCATCGTGGTCGTGCAGTATTACATACTTGCCGGCTTTATGGGCCATACGAGCCATAATTGACTTACGTTTGTAGGACCCACGGGCGCTAATGTGCAAATGAATAATGTCATAGGATGGCATGATCATCGCATAGCGAATCAACGCCCGGGTAAATGCGAGAGACTTACCGAGCTTTGAGGAACCAACACCCGTACCCAAGTACTCGAAGGCATCACATGCTTCAGGAAGACCTCCATCGAGATAGCCCTGCACAACGGAAACAATTCCGCCGTGCAAAGAAAGGTCGGGGCCGACCATTAGAACTTTCGCGTGTACACTTTTTTTAGATGAAACCATCGTTATCCTTTAAGCCGCGAACCTAGGCAGCGAGCGGGAACCCCCCCAGATTGAATACTCAGGCTCCACATCTTTGGTCACCACGGCTCCAGCGGCAATTACGCAGTGATCGGAGACGTGGACACCTTTTAGAATCGTTACGCCGCTACCCATCCACACGTCATTACCGATAACGACATCTTGGTCGTTATCGGAGAGCTTGTCCTCATCGGTTAGTTCCATCATGGGGCGGTCGAGGATGTCGGTGCGGTGATCGCCGGTGATAACGGTAAGGTTGGGCCCACTCATGACATAATCGCCGATGCGAATTTTCGCTCGGGTCGTTAGCAGCGTTGTTCCAGGGCCTAGGTACACGTCATGGCCCATGTAGATATTGCCCGCTCCGGCGATCTCGCTGCGACGGCCGAGAGTCACATTCTCGCCGCATGCAGCAAAGGAGCGGCGCAACGAGGGCATTAGAAGAAGTTTGTTATAGGCACGTGAAACACCGTCGAGAATCTTGTAAACGAGACCCATGGCTAAGCCTTCCTCCACACCATCTTGTCAACGACGCCGGTGTAGCTCTGGATGATCTTGACCACCTTGGTGGACACGGTCTCGTCGGCGTAGTCAGGGACGGGCGCCTCGGGTAGCGACCCCTCAGCGTCGAGCTCGACGGCGGTGTGGACGGCCTGCAGAAGGCCCCTCTCGGAGATGCCGGCCAGCGTGAAACAGGCCTTGTCCAGCGCCTCGGGGCGCTCGGTGGAGGTGCGGATGCACACCGCCGGGAACGGGCGGCCGACGCTCGCGAAGAAGCTGGACTCCTCGGGCAGGGTGCCGGAGTCGGAGACCACGGCGAAGGCGTTCATCTGCAGGCAGTTGTAGTCATGGAAGCCCATGGGCTCGTGCATGCGAACGCGCGGGTCCAGCTTGAAGCCGGTGGCCTCCAGGCGCTTGCGGGAACGCGGATGGCAGGAGTACAGGATCGGCATGTCGTATTTGTCCGCGAGCGCGTTGATGGCGGTGAACAGGCTCGTGAAGTTCGCCTCGGTGTCGATGTTCTCCTCGCGGTGGGCGGACAGCAGCATGTAGCGCTTGGGCTCCAGGCCGAGCTCGGTGAGGATGTCGGAGGCCTCGATCTTAACCAGATTTGCGCGCAGGACCTCGGCCATGGGCGAGCCCGTGACGTAGGTGCGCTCGGGCGCGCAGCCGGTGTCCTTGAGGTAGCGGCGCGCGTGCTCGGAGTAGGCCAGGTTGACGTCGGAGATCACGTCGACGATACGGCGGTTGGTCTCCTCGGGCAGGCACTCGTCCTTGCAGCGGTTGCCGGCCTCCATGTGGAAGATGGGGATGTGGAGCCTCTTGGCCGCGATGGCGGACAGGCAGCTGTTGGTGTCGCCCAGGATGAGGAGGGCATCAGGCCGCGTCTCCACCATCAGCTTATAGGAGGACGCGATGATGTTGCCCACGGTCTCGCCGAGGTCCGCGCCCACGGCGTCCAGGTAGACGTCCGGGTCGTCCAGCGACAGGTCGCGGAAGAAGATGCCGTTGAGCGTGTAGTCGTAGTTCTGCCCGGTGTGCGCCAGCAGGCAGTCGAAGTGGCGGCGGCACTTCTTGATGACCTCGGACAGGCGGATGACCTCGGGGCGGGTGCCCACGATGATGAATAGCTTCAGGCGGCCGTCGTCCTTGAATGCGATGTCGGAATAGTCCTTGCCCATGTGGCTAGACCTCCTCGTAGTAGGTGTCGGGGCTCTCTGGGTCGAAGGGCTCGTTGGCCCACATGACCGTAACGAGGTCCTCGGTGTCGGACAGGTTAGTGATGGAGTGCGTGTAGCCGGGAATCATCTCCACGGCGCGCATCTCGGAACCCGAGACGGTGTACTCGTCGATGGGGAACGGGTTCCCCTCGGCGTCCTCCCCCACCTTCCTCAGCTTGATGCTCGCGGTGCCGGAGACAACCAGGAACCTCTCCCACTTGCTCATGTGCCAGTGATTGCCCTTGGTGATGCCGGGCCTGCTCACGTTGACCGAGACCTGGCCGCGCTCCGGCGTGCGCAGGAACTCGGTGAAAGAGCCGCGGCCGTCGACATTGGGCTTGAGGCCGTAGGCGAAGTGACCCGGCTCGTAGTAGGACAGGAACGTGCTCCAAAGCTTCTTGGAGAAGGAGCCCTCCGTGAGGTCGGGCACCGATAGCGTCTCGCGGCTGTCGCGGAAGCTGCCGAGCAGGTACACGATCTCGCCGAGGGACTTGACGTCAGTTTTCGGGACGAAGCAGAACCCGTCGCCCTCCACGCGTTCGAGACCCTCGTAGCCGCAGCGGTGCTCCTCGCCAAGCAGGGCGCCCAGCAACTCGTCGACGAGGTCGTCGATGTAGAGGAGCTCCAGCTCCACGCTGGGGTCGTTGACGGTGTAGGGACGGCCGTTGGCGATGGCGTCGCAGAAGGTGGCCACGGCGGAGTTGTAGCGCGGGCGGCACCACTTGCCGTAGAGGTTCGGGAAGCGGTAGATGAGCACCGGGGCGCCGGTCCTCTCGGAGTACTCGCGGAAGAGACCCCCCCCCGCGAGCTTCGACTCGCCGTAGACAGAGCCCTCGAAGCGGCCCGACAGGCTCGCCTGCGCGGAGCTGGAGAGCATGACGGGGCACTTATTCCCGTGGCGCTCCAGGGTATCGAGCAGCGTGGAGGCGAACCCGAAGTTGCCCTCCATGAACTCGGACTGGTCCTTGGGGCGGTTGACGCCGGCCAGGTTGAAGACGAAGTCGGCACGGGAGCAGTACTCGTCCAGCTCCCCGGGCGTCGAGTCGACGTCGTACTCCATGACCTCGAGCGGGAGCAGGCCCGAGTATTTCTCGCGGCGGTCCTTGCCGTCCCTTATGTTCTTGAGGGCGCAGCAGAGGTTCCTGCCGACGAAGCCCCTGGCGCCGGTGACGAGTATGCGCACCCTACTGCACCGCCTCGTGCTCGCGGCCCTCGAGCGCCAGCTGCACGTACTCGGCGGTCTTGATCTTGGCGATGGTGCCCGCCACGTCGAGCCTCTCGGTGTTGTGGGAGGTATAGGACTCGTCGGCCTGGGTCTCCACCTCGCCGTCCACGACGAACTTGTCGTAGTTCAGGTCGCGCGAGTCGCAGGCGACGCGGTAGTAGCCGCCCATGTCCTCGGCGCGCAGGCGCTCCTCGCGGGTCATGAGGGTCTCGAAGAGCTTCTCGCCGTGGCGGGTGCCGATCACCTGGGTGCCAACGCGGCCGAAGACCTCCTGGACGGCCTCGGCGAGGTCGCCGATGGTGGAGGCGGGGGCCTTCTGGATGAACAGGTCGCCGGGGTTGGCGTGCTCGAAGGCGAACTGCACCAGGTCGACCACCTCGTCCAGGTTCATGAGGAAGCGGGTCATGTTGGGGTCGGTGACCGTGAGCGGCTCGCCCTTGCGGATGCGGTCGATGAACAGCGGGATGACGCTGCCGCGCGAGCACATGACGTTGCCGTAGCGGGTGCAGCAGATGGTGGTGCGGCCGGCGCCGTTGCGGGCGTTGGCGTAGATGATGGACTCCATCATGGCCTTGGACTTGCCCATGGCGTTGATGGGGTATGCGGCCTTGTCGGTTGACAGGCACACGACGCGGTCGACGCCCTCGTCGATGGCGGCGTGCAGGACGTTGTCCGTGCCGATGACGTTGGTACGCACGGCCTCCATGGGGAAGAACTCGCAGGAGGGCACCTGCTTGAGGGCGGCGGCGTGGAAGATGTAGTCCACACCGTGCATGGCGTCGCGCACCGATTGGGCGTTGCGGACGTCGCCGATGAAGAAGCGCACCTTGGAGGCGAGCTCGGGCGACTTCTCCTGCAGGCGGTGGCGCATGTCGTCCTGCTTCTTCTCGTCGCGCGAGAAGATGCGGATCTCGGCAAGGTCGGTGTCCATGAAGTGCTTGAGCACGGTGTTGCCGAACGAGCCGGTGCCGCCCGTGATCATGAGGGTCTTGTCTTTGAATGCGTTGGTGGGTTTCATCTACTTGCCTTCCTTGCGTTTAGCGCCCGTGATCTGGTAAAAGAGAAATTTGGTATTAGTAACGAGATATCGTTTGAATAGTCGCTTCGGCTCCTGCATCAGGCGGTATAGCCACTCGAGACTTAGGTTCTGCATCCAAATCGGTGCCTCCGGCACCACGCCGGCGAGGACGTTGAAGGCTCCCCCTACGCCGATCATCAGTGGCTGAGGGCCGCCTTTAAGCTCATGCATGAGGACTTCCTGGCGCGGAGCGCCAAGTGCAATCCATGCAAAGTCGGCTCCAGAATCGGCAATGCGTCGTGAAAGGTCTCGTTTCTCGCCATCGGAAAGTGGACGAAAGACGGAAGGCTCCATGCCAGCAATTTCCAAGCCTGGATACTCTTCCTGAAGCGATTCCTTGAGCGCCTCGAGGTTTTTCTGTTCGTTGCCGTAGAAGTAATGGCTCCATCCGTGCTGAGCGGAAATACTGAAAATCTCGCGCATCAGATCCGGACCAGTCACGCGCCTCATCGACGTGACCGTCTTTCGGCCGACAACCGATAGGGGCTTCCCATCGGGAACGGACATAACGGACTCAGCCTGACAGGACCAGTAGCTGGGATCGTCATGGGCCATGACCGACGTATGGGCGTTAGAGACGCAGATATACTCGCCATGCAGATTGTCGATATTATGAGTAATGAAATCGACGCATTCAGACATATTGGTGCCCGTGATCGGGACATCGATCACGGGCACACGGTTTAATTCGGGATAATGAAGATAGGACTTAAGCACTAAAACGCACCCTTTCCCGTGATTATTTCAATAACGGTGAGGGCGATAATCCTTAAGTCGGTGAGAATGCCACGCCTCGCAATGTACTCAAGATCTCGCTGAACCATACCGTCGAAACCAGTTGAGTTTCGATCAGTAACCTGCCACCATCCGGTAATGCCGGGCTTCACGGCCAGGCGCTGCAGGTCGTACTCGGTGTACTCCGCGACCTCATTCGGAAGCGGCGGCCTGGGCCCCACGACGGACATCTGGCCCAGGAACACATTCAGGAACTGCGGGAACTCGTCGATGGAATGTTTGCGGATGAATTTCCCGATCTTGGTGATGCGCGGGTCCTCCTTCATCTTGAACATGGCGCCGTCGATCTCGTTTTGATCCATTAGCTCGACGAGGCGCTCGTCGGCGTCCTTGTACATGGAACGGAACTTCCACATGCGGAATGTTGTCAGGCTGCCGTCGGGGCGGGTCTGTCCCACGCGGATCTGGCTGTAGAAGGGGTTGCCCTCGCTCTCAAGGCGGATGGCCGCGGCAAGCGCAAGGCTGGGAACGGCGATGACGGCCAGCACGCAGCCGCTGAACACGACGTCAAAGGCGCGCTTAACAGCGCGGTAGACCAAGCGCGAGCGATCCCAGTCCATGATGGATTGCATGGCCTTGTAGCGGCTGGCACCCTCACGTCGGTCCATGGCCTGAGCAATGAGCGCCGCCCCCACGGGCGCATCCGTTGCAAATTGAGTTTTATCCGACACGTTTTCTTCCAAGACTTCGTCCCCGGGTCGGGGATCCTCCCTGTTCTGTGTAGCGATCGCCTGCAACTAGGCGATCGCCTTTTTAAGGTTGCGCATGACGCGCTGCTCGGCCGAAAGCACGGCAAGGCCAACGCGCGTAGTTACGCGTCGACCGCACAGGTCGAGCTCCAAATAAGCAGTGCTCTTGCGTCTGTTAATGGTTTTGATAAGGCCTTCGTGGCCCAACAGTGGACCTGCCGTCACTATGACCTGGTCACCGTCTTTTAGGGCCTCGCTCATGGGCACTACGCGGTTTCCCCTGTGCGTAAAGCCGCCAATAAGCTGGACCTCTTCTTTTGCCAGCGGCACAAACTGACCGTCCTGGGAAAGCACCCGGGCAAAGTCGTCCATGCGAAGCAGATACTGTTGCACGGTACGGGGATCTGCCGTGTCGCAGATAAGATAACCGGGAAAGAGCGGCTTGGTCGTATTGACCCATTCGCCGTGTACCTTGATCTCGGTTTGAAATTGGGGATAAAAGAGCTCTTGCATGGCACTCGCCGGCACCATGCGCTCGATGCGCTCGCGCATTACGTCTTCGCGACCGTTAATGACCTGGATCACATACCACACGAGCACCACCCCCTTGCTGTCTTACGTGTGGCTCAAGGGGTTTGGGTATGGCTTCGCCAGGGCGCTTGTGCGCGAAGGCGCTCCATATTCAAACCCTGAGCCCAGTCAGACAAGCACGTGGCTCTGCCCCACCGTGAACGGTATGTACAAATGCAGTTGCTAGAGACACGGACGTGTTTCGCAAAATGACCGCGTCCCCAGCTGGCTGCGTGCGAGCCAGTCAAGCGGGAACAAAACTGGACCGCACGCAAACAACTGTAGGACTGCTTCGTTTAGGCATGAAACTATCAATTATTTGCACCTGTGAATTAACTCAGTACAAATAAACAACGTCGCATGACTTCTTTATTGGAGCTCGTGGTGTTTCTGGCACCGCCGTTACGGCCGGATGCTGATCGACCCTGCGCTTCATGGCTTGCTGGAGCCGTGAAGCGCAGTTGAACTCATGTAACGTTAGGTATCCTAGCACAAGCTGTTAGCGAAACTGATTTGGACTGCATTGGACAACATATCGTTCATTTGACGTGCTTAAGGGGGCTGTTTTGGGATGTTGTTCACGTTAATGCAGGTTATTGGGACGCCAACGGAGATTAGAGGCGTTCCTGAAGCCCAAATGGAACGGCGATCTACACTGATAATCGCGTTTGGCTAACAAACTATGTACAGAGATGGGAAATAAATTGTGCAACTTTTTGTTGGTGTGGATTGGGTTTATGGCGCGATGTGTATTGGCATGAAAAAAGGCCTTCGGAATTCCGAAGGCCTTTGCATTCACGATGGTGGAGACGAGGGGGATCGAACCCCTGACCTCTTGACTGCCAGTCAAGCGCTCTCCCAGCTGAGCTACGCCCCCGTGACGAAGAGATACTATAGGGGAAGTTGGCGTGACGTGCAAGGACTTTTTTGGTCAGATTCTAAATGCCTAACGATATAGGTAAGCGATGGCGGTGCCGGTGTGGACTTGGATCGTGGCTGTTGACCTGACGACGTTGCTAATGCCCGTATCGGCCAACAGGCCCAAGGGACTGTGATCTAGCTCCCATTCTAGGCCGTGTTCGCTTACCTCGGTGTTGGGGGCAATGGCGATGATGGAGAAGGTGCTCCCCTCGTGGCCTTCGATGGTCCACGATTCGCTTGCGCGAAGGATGCGGGCGACCACCTTGTCTTCGGCAATCCAGACAGGGGGATCCTCGTAGCCCGCGAGCAGACCCAGTACGGAAAGCGCCATATCCGGGCGGCCGCCGGTGGCGCAGGTCGCAACCACTTCGGCATCCGGCCAACGACGGCGGACGGAATCGAGCGCCAGCGCCAGATCGGTATAGTCCTTGTAGGGGTCGTGGCGTTCTACCTCAAAGGCTTCGGCGGCATCGACCAACGCGCGACCTGCATCGCTCACCGTGTCGGCATCCCCCACATATACGTCGCAGCTCAAGCCGGCGCCCAGCAGCGCGTCGAGTCCGCGGTCCACGGCGACAACGTGATCGCACTCCCCCGTTAGCCAACGCAACAGATCCGCGCTCGCCACCACGGGCGAGCCGCAGACCACTAATACCTTGCAAGCCACAGCCCTCGCCTATCCCTCGAACGAAAGCACGCGAGCCAGGTCAAGCTCCTCATAGCTATCGATAAAGATATCGCAGTTGGCGCGCACGTCGTCGCGCTTCATACGGCCATGCGGGTCATAGATGCCCACGCGCTTAAAGCCTGCGGTGCCAGAGCTCTTAAGGCCAAAGACCGCGTCCTCAAACACCCATGCGCGCTCAAACTTGCACCCGTGGCGCTCTTCCAGGCGACGGAGCGCCAGCTCGTATACGTCGGGGAACTGCTTGGAACGACCTGCCTCGCCCGTCGTGGTAACAAACTCCATGTAAGCGTCGAGCCCGGCACCAGCGAGCGCAGACTGCACCAGCTTGGCCGGCGTGGATGTAGCTACGCACATGTCAATGCCTGCCGTCTTCGCCTGTTCCAAAAATGCCAGGAGCCCCTCGCGCGGCGGCACCTTGGAGTAGCCATCGATCAGGATGTCGCTAAGCTCGCGATACAGCTCCTCGCCATTCGCGCCAATGCCCCACGTGTCGTGGTAGGCCTGGCACTCGTCCTCGAGCGACAAATGCTCAAACTGGGCAAAATCGTCGACCGTCACGTCGACACCGTGGCGGTGCAAAAACTCGGGCTGGGCATAGGCCCAAACGGGCGTGCTATTTACCAGCGTGCCGTCGCAATCGAAAACAAAAGCAACCTTGGGAGCGGCGGTATGGGACATAAACGAACCTTTCGATATCAAATGGTAAACATCCTGCTAAAAACGTTTTACCAAACGTCAGCCAAACAATTTTGAAACCCAAATTGGTAAAACTGTCAAGAGTTTTACCACGTCAAATCTGCCAGTGGTATAAACATGTCGCTTACCGATTAAACGCCCCCGCAAATCCGCTTTCGTCCATAAAACTAACGCACAGGTGTTATCGTAGTTTCTGCCGAAAGTTCCACCGAGCACGCGAGGTGGAACGAATCACAGAAACTTCGCCGTCCCTTCGATTCGTGCAGCCTTGGACCTTTCGCATCTAGTCACCAAGGCAACACGCTGCCGCGTCATGATGGGATCAAACGTGAGCGATACAAAGCTAAAGCCAACGGCTAAAAAGCCCGCAACCCGCAAACCGGCTCCGCACACACCGGAGCTCTCCAAGGACGATGTCTACCTGTTTGGCATTGGAATGTGGGAGCGCAGCTGGGAAAAGATGGGCGCGCATCCCGACACGCAGCAGCGCACGCGCGGCTGGCGCTTTTGCGTTTGGGCGCCCGACGTAAAGAGTGTCCATGTCATTGGTGAATTTAACGACTGGGATGAGCAGGCCAACCCGCTGGTGCCCGTGCATACGAGCGCTATTTGGGAAGGCTTTATTCCTGGCGCCGAGCAGGGTCAGCTCTATAAATATCTTATTGAGACCAACGAGGGTGAAAAGCTCTACAAGGCCGATCCGTATGCCTTTAAGGCCGAGTGCCCTCCGGGTACCGCGAGCGTGCTGTGGACCCTCGATGGCTACAAGTGGAACGACGCCGCGTGGCTCAAGCGCCGCGCCAGCCACAACCACATGTCGCAGCCGCTCAACATCTACGAGGTGCATATTGGCTCGTGGAAGCGCCACGGCGACACGCCACAGGGCGAGCCGGACGAGTACGGCAACTACCCCGGCCCCATGGACCCCTTCCCCGCGCAGCGCGGCGAGTTTTACACCTACGACGATCTGTCGGTGGAGCTCGTGGACTACGTGCGCGACATGGGCTACACGCATATCGAGGTCATGCCGCTTATGGAGCACCCCTTCGATGGCTCCTGGGGCTATCAGACAACCGGCTACTTTGCCGCCACGTCGCGCTACGGCAACCCCCAGCAACTCATGCACTTTATCGATGCGTGCCACGAGGCGGGCATCGGCGTGATTATGGACTGGGTGCCCGGCGGTTTTTGCGCCGACTCCCACGGCCTTGCCACCTTTAACGGTCACATGCTGTTTGAGCACGAGATTCACCCCAACTGGGGCACGCATAAGTTTGACTTCGCTCGCGGCGAGGTCCGCTCCTTCCTGGTTTCCAATGTGCTGTACTGGCTCGAGAACTTCCACGTTGACGGCATTCGCATGGACGGCGTGTCCAGCATGCTGTACCTCAACTTTGGTATCGACGACCCCGGCCAAAAGAAGTTCAACAAGTACGGCACCGAGGAAGACCTGGACGCCAGCGCGTTTATCCGTCAGGTCAACTGCGCCGTGGAGGCACACTACCCCGACGTGATGATGATGGCCGAGGAGTCCACCGCGTGGCCGCTCGTGACCTATCCGCCGCAGGACGGCGGCCTGGGCTTCCACTACAAGTGGGACATGGGCTGGATGAATGACACCCTGCACTACATGCAGACCGATTTTCCGTGGCGCCCCGGCAACCACGGACTGCTTACGTTCTCCATCATGTATGCCTTTACCGAGAACTTTATTTGCCCGCTGAGCCACGACGAGGTCGTGCACGGCAAGTGCTCGCTGATCGGCCGCATGCCGGGCGACTGGTGGCGCCAGTTTGCCGGCCTGCGCACGCTGGCCTTCTACCAGATGACGCACCCCGGTGCCAAGCTTAACTTTATGGGCAACGAGATCGGGCAGTTTATTGAGTGGCGCTACTACGAATCCATCCAGTGGTTCCTGACCGAGGAGTACGAGACCCACCGTCATCACCAGGCGTTTATCAAGGCGCTCAACCACCTGTACACCGACGAACCCGCCCTGTACGAGCGCGGCTACACCGACGACGGCTTTACCTGGATCGACGCGGACAACTCCAAGCAGTCCATCGTGAGCTTTGTGCGTCAGGGCGAGGACGTCGATGACGACCTGGTGATCCTGATCAACTTTGACCCGGCGAGCTACGAGAGCTTCCGCGTGGGCGTGCCGCGCGAGGGCGACTGGGAGGTCATCTTCGATTCCGACCGTCCCGAGTTTGGTGGCAGCGGATACGCCGGTGAGGAGCCCTACACTTGCTCGAGCGAGCCCTATCCCTGGAACGGGCAGATGGACTCCATTGAGATGAAGGTGCCCGGCCTGGCAGGCGTGGTGCTTAAGCGCCGCGGTCCCAGCAGCTACAAGCCGCCCGTGGTCGAGGAGCCCAAGAAGGCCACGCGTAAGCGTACGTCCTCGGTGAAGCCCAAGGCCGCGGCTGCAAAGAAGGCTCCGGCCAAGGCGAAGGCTGCCAAGCCCGCTGCCAAGGCTTCGGCCAAATCCACCACGGCCAAAAAGGCAGCCACCAAAAAGGCTGCTCCCAAGGCCAAGGCAGCCGCTGTTAAGGCTTCTGCCAAGAAAGCGTAACAAAGGTGTTACCACTGTATTTACCCGCCCTGTGAGGGCGTAGGATACAAGTCATAACCGTTCCGGGAGAAACATCCCCGGGGGAAAGGAACGTATGAATAAGATCTTCGACAACAAGCAGGAGTTTATCGAGCTCTATCGCGATGCCGTCATGAGCATCAGCGGCAAGAGCGTCGAGGCCGCCAGCGACCTCGACCGCTTTAACGCCCTGGCCAAGCTCGTGGCCGAGAAGGCACGCACCGTTGCCACCAAGAGCGACGCCCGCGCCACCGCCGAGGGCAAAAAGCGCGTGTACTACTTCTCGATCGAGTTTTTGATCGGCCGCCTGCTCGACAACTACCTGCTTAACTTTGGCGTGCGCGACATGGTCGCCGAGGCGCTCGACGACATGGGCTTTGACCTGTCCGTCATCGAGAACCAGGAGCCCGATCCGGCGCTGGGCAACGGTGGCCTGGGCCGTCTGGCCGCATGCTTCCTGGATTCCATGGCAGCCGAGGGCATTGCCGGCTACGGCAACGGCATGCGCTACCGCTACGGCCTGTTTAAGCAGGAGATCGTTAACGGCAGCCAGGTCGAGGCCACCGACGAGTGGCTCACCCACGGCTATCCCTGGGAGGTCCGTCGTCAGGACAAGGCCGTGACCATTAAGTTTGGCGGTCACGTTGAGGGCTTTGAGGAGAACGGCCGCACGTTCTACCGCACGGTGGACACGCAGGATATTCTTGCCGTCCCTTATGACATCCCCGTCGTGGGCTATGCCGGCGAGACCGTCAACAAACTGCGCGTCTGGGCCGCCGAGCCGGTCGAGGAGCACTTCGATCTGGAGGCCTTCAACCGCGGCGACTACGCCCTGGCCGATGCCGAGCGCGCCGAGGCCGAGGCCATCAGCGCCATCCTCTACCCCAACGACGCCGGCGAGCACGGCCGTCTGCTGCGCCTGAAGCAGGAGTACCTGTTTGTATCGGCCGGCATCTACAGCCTGCTCGACACCTTTGAGAAGGAGCACGGCGCGAACTGGGAGCTGCTGCCGCAGTTTGTGGCCATCCATACCAACGATACCCACCCCGCCATGTGCGGCCCCGAGCTCATGCGTATCCTCATCGACGAGAAGAAGCTCGAGTGGGATGACGCCTGGAACATCGTGACGCAGGTTGTGAGCTACACCAACCACACCATCCTGCCCGAGGCTCTGGAGAAGTGGCCCATCGGCACGTTCTCCAAGCTCCTCCCCCGCGTGTACCAGATCATCGACGAGATCAGCCGTCGTTGGCATGAGTCGTTCGACACCACGCAGGAGGGTTGGCAGGAGCGCCTGCGCCAGACCGCCATTCTGTGGGACGGCGAGATTCGCATGGCCAACCTGTCCGTGATCTGCAGCCATAGCGTCAACGGCGTGGCAAAGATTCACTCCGACATCATCAAGAACATCGTGCTCAAGGACTTCTATGCCTTAACGCCCGAGAAGTTCAACAACAAGACCAACGGCATCTCGCACCGTCGCTTCTTTGCCGAGGCCAACCCCACCTACGCCAAGCTCGTGACCGAGGCCATTGGCGACGGCTGGCTCAAGGACGCCTTTGAGCTGGAGAAGCTCAAGGAGTTCCAGAACGACACCGAGTTTCTGAAGGCCGTGGGTGCCTCCAAGCGCGCCAACAAGGAGCGCCTGGCCGCCTACGTTAAGGCCGAGACCGGTCTGGTCATCGACCCCAACACCGTCTTCGATGTTCAGGTAAAGCGCTTCCACGCCTACAAGCGCCAGCTCATGAACATCATGAAGGTGATGGACATCTACAACCGTCGCATCGCCGATCCCAACTTCCACGTGACGCCGACGACCTTCATCTTTAGCGGCAAGGCTGCCTCGAGCTACACCTTCGCCAAGGAGACCATCCGCCTCATTAACTCGGTGGCCGAGGTCATCAACAACGACCCCCGCGTCAACGAGGTTATGAAGGTCTGTTTTATTCCCAACTTCCGTGTGAGCAACGCCCAGCTCATCTACCCCGCCGCCGAGATCTCGGAGCAGATTTCCACGGCCGGTAAGGAGGCCTCGGGCACGTCCAACATGAAGCTCATGATGAACGGCGCCATTACGCTGGGTACCCTCGACGGCGCCAACATCGAGATCGCCGACCTGGCCGGACGCGAGAACGAGGCCATCTTTGGCCTGACCGCTCCCGAGGTCGAGCAGCTCTGGGCATCCAACAGCTACTTTGCATGGGATACCCTCAACGGCGACCGCGAGCGCCTGGGCCGCGTGATGGACGAGCTCAAGGACAACACCTTTGCGGGTCTTTCGGGCAACTTCGAGAGCATCTACAACGAGCTCATGAACAACAATGACCCCGACCTGGTCATGGCCGATTTCCGCAGCTACGTGGATGCGTGGGAGAAGCTCACCGGCAGCTATGGCGACCAGGAGACCTGGAACCGCAAGGCCCTGCTCAACACCGCCTCCTCGGGCTGGTTCTCGAGCGACCGCACCATTCGCGAGTACCGCGACGAGATCTGGCACGCGTAAAGCGCGCGAGCTCCCCTATGCCAGCACGGCATTACTCGACGGGCGTGACGTTGCGCCGCGCCCGTCGCTAATGGGTTTAGGAACATCGATGACAGAAGGAGAAATCGATGAGTAAGAAAGAATGCATCGCGATGCTCCTCGCAGGAGGACAGGGCAGCCGATTGGGGGCACTCACCCAAAAAATCGCCAAGCCGGCGGTTAGCTTTGGTGGCAAGTTCCGCATTATCGACTTCTCGCTCTCCAACTGCTCCAACTCGGGCATCGACACGGTGGGCGTTCTGACGCAGTATCGCCCCTATCTGCTGCATGCCTACGTGGGCTCCGGCGAGGCGTGGGATCTGGACAGCCGTGACGGCGGCGTGTCGATCCTGCCGCCGTATGAGACGCAGACCGGCGGCGCCTGGTATGCGGGCACGGCAGACGCCATTACGCAGAACCTGGACTACATCAAGGCCAACGACCCCAAGTACGTCCTTATTCTTTCGGGCGATCACCTGTATCGCATGGACTACCGCAAGATGCTCAAGACGCACATTGAGAACAACGCCGACCTCACGGTGAGCGTTATGCCTGTGCCGTGGGAGGAGGCCAGCCGCTTTGGCATCTTGACCACCGACCCCGAGGACGGCCGCATCACCAAGTTCACCGAGAAGCCCGATAAGCCCGATTCGAACCTCGCGTCCATGGGCATCTACATCTTCTCGGCCGACGTGCTGATCGAGGCGCTCGAGGAGGACGCTCTGGACCAGCGCTCGAGCCACGACTTTGGCAAGGACATCATCCCCAAGCTGCTCGGCGAGGGCAAGCGCCTGTACAGCTACGAGTTCCACGGCTTTTGGAAGGACGTCGGCACCATCGCCAGCTTCCACGAGACCTCGATGGACCTGCTGGGCAACAACCCCGAGTTCGATCTGTTTGACAAGCACTTCCCCATCATGTCCAACATCACCACGCGTCCGCCGCACTACATTGGCCCGGATGGTCGCCTGGACGACTGCCTGGTCTCCAACGGCTGCAAGATCTACGGTACCGCTCGCCACTCGATCCTTTCGACCGATGTCATCATCGAGGAGCGCGCCGTGGTCGAGGACTCCGTGCTGCTGCCGGGTGCGCACGTTAAGAGCGGCGCGCACATCTGCCGCGCTATTTTGGGCGAGAACTCCACGGTCGAAGAGGGCGTGAAGCTCGGCTCTGTCGATACCACCAAGGATACGGCCGTCGTTGGAAATGACGTCGTTATCGGGAAGGGGGAATGATCCGATGATCAATCGCAAGGCCATCGGTTATATCACCGCTAACTACTCTTCGACCTACGGCAGCGTGCTGCTCAAGGACCGCCCCATCGCGTCCGTTCCGTTTTTGGGCCGCTACCGCCTGATCGACTTCCCGCTGTCCAACATGATGAATGCCGGCATTAAAACCGTCGGCGTTGTCATGCCGGGCAACTACCGCTCGCTGATCGACCACGTGGGCTCGGGCAAGGACTGGGGCCTGGACCGCAAGAAGGGCGGCCTGTTCATGGTGCCCGGCAACGCGTATGGCACCACCAAGGGCGGCATGCGCTTCTTGCTGCGCGACATTATCTCCAACAAGACGCTGTTCCAGCGCTCGGACAAGCCCTATGTCGTGATGATGGGCACCAACATCATCTTTAACATGGACCTCAACACCATCATTGACGCGCACGAGAGCTCTGGCGCCCAGATGACCGTGGTGTACTGCAAGGCCACGCGCAACGTCGATGACGAGACCAAGCTGCAGATCAACGAGAACGGACGCCTGACGGGCGTGAGCGCCGGCGTCGTGTACGGCGACAACGCCTCGATGGACTGCTGCATCGTCAACCGCGAGACGCTGCTCGAGATCATCGACCACTACCAGGCCGCCGACTATCTGGACCTGCTCGAGGCACTCCAGGGCGACTTTGGTAACATCGACGTGTGCAGCTACGAGTACAAGGGCGAGGTCGTGGGCGTGTTTAGCGAGAAGTCGCTGTATCGCCGCAGCATGGACCTGCTCGACCAGACCGTGGCCGACCAGCTCTTTGACCCCGAGCGCCCGATCCTGACCAAGGCCCACGACGTGCCGCCTTCGCGCTATGCGACCGGCAGCCACGCCTGCAACTCGATCATCTCGGCCGGCTGCATCATCAAGGGCACCGTGCGCAACTCGATCCTGTCGCGCGGCGTTGTGGTTGAGGAAGGCGCCTCGGTGACCAATTCGATCATCAACCAGAGCTGCGTCATCAAGAGCGGCGCCCGCGTTGAGAATGCAATCCTGGACAAGAACAACGTGGTTCCCACCAACACCGAGCTTCGCGGCACGCCCGAGAACATCCTGGTGCTGGGAAAGGCCCCGTTAACTTCTGATATCACCAACGCGAGCTAGCTTTGGCACCGCAACATCGCTCGTAACACGTAGAATAGCCGCCCGGTTTGCGCCAGGCGGCTATTCTCGAATTGCAACAGGGAGACAATATGGCTGATTCCAGCAAAAAGATGCAGATCGTGTTTGCCTCGGCCGAGTGCGCACCGTTTGTGAAGACCGGTGGCCTGGGCGACGTGGCGGGCTCGCTGCCTGCGGCGCTTGTGCGCGCCGGCGCCGAAGTAATCGTGATGGTGCCCAAGTACGCCACCATCAAGGACGAGTACAAGTCGCAGATGGAGCACTTCTCCGACTTTTACGTGAGCCTGGGCTGGCGCAATGAGTACTGCGGACTCGAGAAGCTCGAGCACGACGGCGTCACCTATATGTTCATCGACAACGAGCGCTACTTTGCGCGCGACTATCCGTACGGCTTCTTTGACGACGGCGAGCGCTTTGCGTTCTTCTCCAAGGCCATCACCGAGAGCCTGCAGCACCTGCCCGCCGGCTTTGAGTGCGACATCCTGCACTGCAACGACTGGCAGACGGCGCTGGCGCCCGTGTTTTTGCGCGAGTTCTACCAGGGCCTGCCGCTGTATGACCGCGTCAAGACCGTGTTCTCGATCCACAACGTGGCGTTCCAGGGCCAGTTTAGCGACACCGTGATGGAGGACATCCTTGGTGTGGCGCACATTCCGGCGGCCGCCTCGCAGCTGCGTTGCGACGCCTGCAGCATCAACTACATGCTGGGCGCTCTGCGCTATGCCGACGCCATCACCACGGTGAGCCCTACCTATGCCAACGAGATCCAGACGCCCGAATTTGGCGAGGGCCTGGACGGTGTGCTGCGCGAGCGTTCGTACGCGCTGCAGGGCATTTTGAATGGCATTGACGTTGCGGGCTTTAATCCAGCAACTGACAAGCGCATTGCCGCCAACTACACCGTGGAGGACCGCTCCGGCAAGGCTGTGTGCAAGGCCAAGCTGCAGGAAGAGCTGGGGCTCGAGGTTCGAGACGACCGCCCGCTTATGGTCATGGTCACTCGTCTGACGCGCCAGAAGGGCATGGACCTGGTCATGTACGCGCTCGACCGTATTCTGGCCGGCGGCGTGCAGGTGGCGGTGCTGGGCACCGGCGACCGCGACTACGAGGACGGTCTACGCTACTTCCAGGACAAGTACCCCGGCACCATGGCCGCACGCATCGAGTTCGATCCGGCGCTGTCGCAGCGCATGTATGCTGCCGCCGACATGTTCCTGATGCCTTCGAAGTTTGAGCCCTGCGGCCTGTCGCAGATCATCGCCATGCGCTATGGCACGCTGCCTATCGTACGCGAGACCGGTGGCCTGAAGGACACCGTGCAGCCGTACAACGAGTTTACCGGCGAGGGCACGGGCTTCTCGTTTACCAACTTTAACGGCGACGAGATGGGCGACGCGGTGTTCCGCGCGGCACGCCTGTTCTGGGACAACCGCGATGCCTGGAACCAGCTGGTCACGCAGGCCATGAGCCAGGACTTTAGCTGGACGCGCTCGGCCGATAAATATCTGGACCTGTACTTCTTTATGCACCCGGAGATTGAGCGCCCGGCGGCGGTTGTCGACGAGCCTGAGGCTGCACCTGATCCGGTGGCCGCAGAGGAGCCCAAGGCCGAGGAGAAGCCGGTTGAAGCTGAGACCGTTAAGACCGATCCTAAGGTGAAGGTCGAGGCTACTCCCGAGCCTGAGCCTGAGGTGAAGCCTGCTGCGAAGCCTGCGGCAAAGAAGACCACGACTCGTAAGACGACGGCTAAGAAGGCCACTGCGAGCAAGACCACCGCTGCCAAGACAACGACCACGCGCAAGCGCACAACCGCAGCTGCCAAGAAGGCCGCCGAGGCCGAGGCCGTTTCCGAGGTAAAGGCCGAGGCCGCCGTCAAGGCACCGGCCAAGACCACTGCCAAGAAGACGGCTGCGACCGCCAAGAAGACCACGGCAAAGAAGTCAACGACCACGAAGGCCGCCACGACCAAGGCAGCCGCAAAGCCGGCCGCCAAAGTCGAGGAGACGCCCGCCGAGACCAAGGCCGAGGCATCCGTCGAAGCCAAGCCGGCCGCCAAGACCACCACGCGCAAGCGTGCCACGACGACGGCCAAGAAGACCACGACCAAAGCTGCTGCCCCCAAGGCAGAGGCCAAGGCCGAGGTAAAGGCCAAGCCGGCGCCGAAGGCCGCTAAGGTCAAGGCCGCACCGAAGGCTACGGCCAAGCCCGAGCCCGCCAAGGAGACTCCGGTCTCCCCCGCCGCTCCGGCAGAGAAAAAGGCCCCGTCCAAGAAGACGTCCGTCCGCAAGGCCACGGCCACCCGCAAGCGCCGCTAGCCCAAAGACGATCCAAAACCTAATCAAACCCCATGCAAGGGGCGCTCCAACCGGGCGCCCCTTCTCTGTAGGTAGTTGGTAAAACGATTTTCTAGGACAACCGTTCGCCGATGGTAAACGGATGTTGTTTATACAGCCTGTGTACAACAGATATACTTACATCCTGTGCGTAAAGCCCATGGCCAGCAGGCCGTGATTCTATTGAACTGGACCGTACTATGAGATTGATACACAACAGCCGTCTGCCGCAGTTTCGCACTCCGTTTGGCGCTGTGACCACAGGAACAACCCTTTCGCTCTCCGTGATTCTGGAGGACGCCGATCCCGCGCAGGCAACGCTTACGCTGCGCACCTGGGTCGATGAGATCGGTGAATCTCGATATCCCATGACGCACGAGGGCGACGGCATATTTACCGCAGAGCTTGAGTGCACCGAGCCCTGTCTTATTTGGTACAGCTTTATCTGCAATATTGAGGGCCAGCCCGAGGTTCGTCTGGGCGCACCACAGAGCCGCACCGGCGGCGAAGGCGTAACCTACGACTACGCTGAGGTGCCGTCATTCCAGGTCACCGTCTACAAACACCGTGAGAACCGTCCCACCTGGTACGAGCGCGGTATGGTCTACCAGATCTTCCCCGATCGCTATGCCCGCGACGAGCACTGGCGCGAGCGCACGCTGGCCGAGGTCGAAAAACCGCGTAAGGGCATTCAGCGCCGCATGGTCGAGGACTGGAACGAGCCGCCTGTGTACGAGCGCGCCGAAGACGGATCCATCAAGACCTGGGACTTTTACGGCGGCTCGCTCAAGGGCATCCAGAATGACCTGCCCCGCATCGCCGAGCTGGGCTTTACGGCCATCTACCTCAACCCCATTTTTGAAGCCGCGAGTAACCACCGCTACGACACCGCCGATTACACCAAGATCGATCCGATTCTGGGCACCGAGCAGGACTTTACCGAGCTGTGCGAGGCGGCCGAGAAGCTAGGCATTTCCATCATTCTGGACGGTGTGTTCAACCACACGGGCGACGATTCGATCTACTTCAACCGCTACGGCAACTACCCCGGCGTGGGCGCGTGGCAGAGCGAGGATTCACCGTGGCGTGATGCGTTTTATTTCCACGAGGACGGCTCGTACGACTGCTGGTGGGGCGTGGGCAATATGCCCGCCATCAATGAGAGCTCCGAACTGGTACGCGAGCGGCTCCTGGGCAAGGATGGCGTGATCCGAAAATGGCTACGTGCCGGCGCTCATGGCTGGCGCCTAGACGTGGCCGACGAGCTTTCGGACGATTTCCTGACCGAGATCAAGAAGGCCGTGCTCGCCGAGAAGCCCGACGCGCTGCTGCTCGGCGAGGTATGGGAAGACGCCTCCAACAAGATCAGCTACGGCCATCTGCGTCGCTATCTGCAAGGCTCCGAGCTCGACTCGGCCATGGATTACCCCTTCCGCGACATGGTCATCGGCTTTTTGATGGGCTACAAAAACGCCTACCAGGCAGCCGAGGATATCGAGACCCTACGCGAGAACTATCCGCGTGAGGCCCTGTCTTGCGCGCTTAATCTGCTTTCGAGCCACGACCGACCGCGCATTATCTCGGTGCTCGGCGGCGGCCCCGACGAGTCGCAGCTGCCCGAGTGCGAGCGCAGCAAATGGCGTCTGGACGAGAACGCGATGGGCCTGGCCAAGAGCCGTTTTTGGCTCGCGACGCTCATGCAGATGACGTTCCCGGGCGTGCCCTCGATCTATTATGGCGATGAGTACGGCCTGGAGGGCCTCACCGATCCGGGCAACCGCCGCACCATGCCGACCAAGGAAAACCTACACGACTTCGATACGTTTGCGATCGTCAAGAATGCCTCGGCCGTGCGCCGCGCGCTGCCGTTTATGATCGACGGTGAGATCAAGGCCTTCGCGCTCAATGACGAGGTGCTGGCCTACAACCGTACCGGTAAAGACGGCGAGTCCGCGACCGTCATCATCAACCGCAGCCTGCGCAATTCGCATCGCGTGACGATCCCGGCGCTCGGCGAATGCGCGAGTGACGTGATCAGCGGTCACGAGTGTGAGATCCATAACGGTACGGTCACGCTCGATCTGTATCCGCTGGGCTCGTCGATCATCTATCACCATGCCGAGCAGCGCCTGCAGGAGCCGCTCGATCACGGTGCGGGTGTTGTGTGCCATATCACATCGGTGCCGACCGACGACGGCAAGCCCGGTACGATCGGTGCGCCCACGCGTCGCTTTATCGACCATCTGGCCGCCATGGGCATGCGCTACTGGCAGGTTCTCCCCGTCAACCCCACGGACTTCTTCCGCTCCCCATACGCCGGTCCTTCGGCCTTTGCAGGCAATATCGACCTGCTACCCGAGAGCCACGAGGAGCTGGCCGCCGACTTTGAGACCTGGAAGGCCCGCGGCGGCGAGGATGCCGACCCGCTGTACACAGCGTTTAAACATCGCAATGCCGATTGGCTCGAGAAATACTGCGTCTATATGGCCGTCAAAAAGTACTTTGAGGGCGAGTCGCGCCACAATTGGCCGGCAGATGTCGCTCGCTACAACGAGCATCTAATCGACGACAAGCGCTTCCACAACGAGGCCGAGCTTCAGGCGTACATGCAGTACCGCTTTGACCTGGCCTGGTGCGAGCTCATGAACTACGCGCACAAGAAGGGTATCGAGGTTATCGGCGACATTCCTATGTACGTGTCCGACGATTCGGCAGACGCGTGGAGCGAACCCGAGAACTTCTGGCTGTCCGATACCGGCAAAGCAATCGAGATTTCCGGCGCGCCGCCCGACAACTTTGCGCCCGAGGGTCAGGTATGGGGCAACCCGACGTTCCGCTGGGACCACATGAAGCAGAACGGCTATAGCTGGTGGATGGATCGCCTGCGCCGCGCGTTCTCGCTCTACGACCGCGTGCGTCTGGATCACTTTCTGGGGTTCCACAGCTACTTTAGCATCCCCGCCGGCAAGGCCTGCGCCGACGGTCGCTGGCTGGCGGGACCGGGCAAAGACCTGTTCCAGACTGCCTACGACGAGCTGGGTCCGCTCAACTTTATCGCCGAGGACCTGGGCTATTTGACGCCCGGTGTTCGCGCCATGGCTTCGACCTGCGGTTTCCCCGGCATGGACGTGCTGGAGTTTAGCGATTACGACGTCCGTTGCGGCGTGCACCCCACGCCAGGAAAGATCCTGTACACCTCAACGCACGATACGTCGACGCTGGCCGGCTGGTGTACGCGTTCCTTTGCGGGCGGCGATGAACCGAGCGGTGTTGAGGTGGCGGCCAAGCTGATGAGCGACGCGCTGGCAAGCGACGCTCCCCTGGTGATGATGCCGCTGCAGGATGTCCTGGGGCTTGGCGACGACGCGCGCATGAACGTTCCGGGCGTGGCCACGGGCAACTGGACCTGGCAGGCTAACGAGGCGAACATTGCAGCCGCCGAGGGCAAAACCGCACAGCTCCTGCGCAACAACCATAGATTCTGGGGCGAAGCGTGATAAAACCCCCGATATAGGGTACAGTTACAGACGTTTGAATTTTTGCGGGCAGAGTAATCTGCCCGCTTTGTGCTGAAAAGGAAGTATTATGGCGCGCTACGATTACAAGTGCTCGAGCTGCGGCAACGTGTTTGAGGTTGAGCATCCCATGTCCGAGACTCCCGAGGTCGTGTGCCCCAGCTGCGGTGCCCCGGCGGCCAAGACGTTCTCGGCCAGCGGCATTAAATTTGAGGGCAGCGGTTTCTACAACACCGACCAGCGAAGCGGCGGCTCCAGCACCAACGCCACGAGTGGCTGCTGCGCCAACTGCCCGCATAGCCACTAGGAACCAAACAGCCCCGCGATCAGCATCGATCGCGGGGCTGTTTCTTTGTGTCGCAGGTAGCTCTATGAGTTGCGGTGAAATAAGGACTGTTTGGCGGGTAGAGGCCGCTATTCAATCCTTATTTCACCGCAACATAGTCATTACTTGTGGACCAAGCGGGCGCAGAAGTGGCCGTCGTAGGAGTCGGCGTTTACTGGCACGCTTTGGAAGAGGCCTCGATCGTTCTGGCGTACGGATACGAGCTTCTTGGCCTGATCGAACTCGGGGAGTTGCAGAATCTGTGCCTCGGAAAGCGGTGCCACGCTAAAGCCGGCACCCTCGGGAGAAGCAAGGAACGCGTCCACGACCTGCGTGTTCTCCTCGTCGAAGACCGAGCACGTCGCATAGATCAGCTCGCCGCCGGCAGCCACGCGCGCGGCGGCTTCCTTGAGCATCGTCAGTTGCAGTTTGGGCAGCTCAACCGCTACATCCTTTTCGGTCAGGCGCCAGGGGATCTCGGGATGACGACGCATGGTGCCGGTGCCAGAGCACGGCGCATCGATAAAGACCGTGTCGAACTTAACCGGCTTGCCAAGCATGGCATCAAACGACGTCAGTACTTCATCAAGCTCGCAGGCATCACCCGAAACCGTACGAACGCCCTGAATACCGGCCTTATGCAGGCGAGCGAGATTCAGATCGCACTTGCGATCATGCAAATCGAGCGCCGTATGCTGACGCTCATAGCCCGCACGCTTGGCCTGGCACATCATCACATAGGTCTTGGTGCCACGACCGGCACCAATCTCAAGGCAGCTTCCAGGGCGCGTGGCAGCTGTGGCGATGAGCTGGGCGTTAAGATCCGAGGCCACGGCAGCAGCGCGCTCAAATACGCCCGACGAAACGGTAACCTGGGCATCAACCGGGGCATGACAGCCCGGGAAGACAGGCGCGACGAGCTGCGAGATATACGGATCGGGATTAGTCGCAAAGGCGTTCTCATGCAGAGCCAGCGGCGCGGGGGCCAGATTGCCGGCAAAGTTAAGCGCACCCTCTGGCGTGTCAAACGACGCCATAATGCGAGCGCACAGCCAGCGAGGAAGACCCATCAGACGCGACAGACGAACCAAGCGTCGCTCAGACTCATCCACATCGGACGCAGTAGCAAAGTCCTCAACGTTGTCCGCGACCTTATGCAGCACGGCATTGGCCAAGCCAGCGGCGGACTTAGCACCGCAGCGAACCAGCTCAACTCCCTGACTTACGGCAACGCGGCCAGGCGTATGCAGGTAGAGCATCTCGAAGGCCGAGATACGAAGCGCCATGCGCACACGCGGAGCGACCTTTTTGGGCTTATCGAGAAACTGGTCGAGCAGCTCGTCCAAAATACCCTGCGTGGCGGCAACACCCAGCGCCAAGCGGGCGGCAAAAGCGGAATCGCGCTGGTCAATGGCCTTGGCGGAAGCACGGGACGAGAGCACGTCGCGCGCGTACATGCCGCGGCGATCGGCCTCCATCAGCACATCGAGCGCAAGCTTGCGCGCGGGAGACAGCTTGCTCATGACAAAACACCCCACGAAAGATCGGCACCCTGCAGGCCAGCAGCCCAAGCAGAAGCGGCCATAGCACGCTTGCCATCAGGCTTAACCTCGAGCAACTCAACCGAGCCATCGGAAAGGCCAAGGTAAACACGCTTAGCCTGAACGGCGACGAGCCCCTCACCAAGCGACACATCAGCCGGCGCAGCGTCGAGCACGCGCACGGTCTTGCCGGCAATCACGCAACGAGCAGGCGCGGTATCGGACGAGGCCAGCACATGATGCGCGCAATCAAGCGCCGCCATGTGCGGATCCAAGCGCATCTCCTGCTTAGAAATCTTGGCAGCATTGGTAACAAGCGACTCATCCTGTTCAGTCCACACGGCGGTGCCATCGGCAAGCGAAGGAAGCGTATCGGCAAGCAGTTTGCCGCCGAGCTCAGCGAGCTCCATAGTCAGCGCCTCAGCATGCTTACCGGCAACCGAGGTCGAGGCCTGCGCACAATAGGCGCCGGTATCCACGCCATGCCCAATGCGCATAATAGAAACGCCAGCAATCTCATCACCAGCAAGAATGGCACGCTGAATAGGAGCAGCCCCACGCCAACGAGGCAGCAGCGAAGCATGAACATTCACAATACCAAGCGGCGCCATATGCAGCACCTCATCAGGCAAAATGCAACCATAAGCAGCCACACAGAAAATATCAGCCTGAGCAGCCTGGAGCACCTCAACAACCTCAGGGGTCATACGATTAGCCTCAATGACCGGCAACCCCAGCTCCAGTGCCTTAGCCTTAACAGGAGACGGCTCTAGCTTCTTACCACGCCCACGAACAGCATCAGGACGAGTGACAACAAGCGCAATCTCGTTTCCAGCCTCGACAAGCGAAGCCAGCGAGGGCACAGCAAAATCAGGCGTACCCATAAACACAATACGCATAAAGAACGTCTCCTCTCAACCAAAGCCGAGACGGCTACAAAGAACAGCGGAAAGCCAAGTACCCGGCCCATCCGCCAGAACAGTCCAACAAAAACAAATATACCCAAAACCAAAGAAAGAGCCGCAATAAAAGCAGCTCTTTCAGCAAAGCATCTATCAGCAAAGACGCCCTTCCCTGGCCCGACGGCACCCGGGAGAGACAAGCAGCGTCAACGTAGTCCCCGGGTCGCCCACCTATATCGTCCCGCGCGCAGTTTCGCAGCGCAGCGAGAATGTTTGAGCACGGGATGATATAGGCGGGCGCCCCGGGGACGGACAAACCTACTCCGTCTCGCCCGGTCGAGCGCCGCGGGCCAGGGCGTCCTGGTACTCCTTGACTGCCTTGATCCTCTGCATCGGCTTCAGTCGCTCGAACATGGTGTTGCCGTGCAGGTGATCGATCTCGTGCTGCAGGCACACGCAGAACAGGTCGCCCGAAGCCTCATAGCGAATCAGGTTTGCGTCCAAGTCGTACGCCTCGACGACGACATGGTCGGGACGCTCGATTTCGCAGCTAATGCCAGGGATGGACAGGCAGCCCTCGCTAAACGGCACCAGATGGTCGCTCTGCTCAACAATGACAGGGTTGATGAGCACGTACGGGTCGTAGTCGTTCTTGTCGCTGTAGTCGCAGTCGATGGTGACGAGTTGAATAAGCTCGCCGATCTGCGGAGCAGCCAGGCCGCAACCGCCGTTGTCGAACATCATCTTCTTCATCTTCTCGGCAAGCGCCTCGATCGCCGGGGTGATCTCCTCGATCACGGCGCACTCCTGACGCAGGCGAGGGTCGGGCGACAGTACGATTCCGTTGGCTTCCATGGCCATCCTTTCGGGTTGTTACATCAAATCATAGGCATCGACGTCAACGCTCACGCTCACGCCGCGCACAGAGCCCACCTCTTTGAGGCAGGCGTCGATATCATCAGAGACATGGTACCCCACGGGCGACTTCACAAGCAGATGGAAGCGGTAACGGTCCTTGGCTCTCTCGATTACACACGAAGCCGGGCCCAGCACCTGCGGCACGGCACTCCCTGCCCGCAAAAAATCGGGCGCGGCGGCATGCCAGCGACGCTTAAGAAGCTTTGCAATGCGCCCAATGTAGTCCTGCGCGTCATCCGCGTTCGCCGACCACACCAAAATGTTGACCAGGCGCACAAAGGGCGGATACAGCGCGTCGCGCCGCTGGTCCAGATCGTAGTCGGTAAAGATAGAACGGTCGTGCTCGGCGACGGCGCGAATGACCGGATCCTCGGGCAGGTAGGTCTGGATGATCACCTCACCGGGACGATCGCCGCGACCGGCACGGCCGGCGACCTGCTCCAGTAAATCGTAGGCGCGCTCCCCTGCTCTAAAATCGGGCAGCTTTAACGCAAAGTCTGCATTGACCACGCCCACAAGCGTGACCTCGGGAAAGTCGAGGCCCTTGGCAATCATCTGGGTGCCCAGCAGCACCGCGCAATCGGCGGCATCGAACTGCTCGAGCAGCTTTTTGTGCGCATCCTTGCCGCGCGTGGAATCGGCATCCATGCGGATGATGGCGACGTCCTCGGGCAGCATCTGGTGCAGTGCGTCCTCGATCTGCTGCGTGCCCAGACCCATTTTTGCAAGGTAGCGACTACCACATTTGGGGCAACGACTCGTGGGCGCGGGATACGGCTGCACGCGCCAGGAGGATCCGCATGTGTGACATTGCAGCGTGTGCGTGCGCTCGTGATACGTAAGGGCGGTGGAGCAGTGGTTGCAGGTGGGGACGCAGCCGCACTCGCGGCACATCAGGAACGGCGCAAAGCCGCGGCGGTTATGCAGCAGCACGGCCTTCTCGCGCCGCTCTACAACGCGCTCCAGGCCTTCCATCAGCGGTTTAGAGAACATTGAGCGGCTGCCGTGCGAAAACTCGCGGCGCAGGTCGGCAATGCGAACCGTGGGCAGGACCGCGTGCCCCGGGCGTTCGGGCATCTCGACGCGCGTCCACGTGGCACCGCCGTACGTTCCGCGACGGCAGCGGTCGAGCGCTTCGGCAGAAGGCGTGGCCGAGCCCAGCACGAGTGGGCAGCGGTAGCGGCGCGCCATCTCGGCCGCCACCTCGCGAGCGTGGTAGCGCGGACTGGAGCCCTGCTTGTAACTAGTCTCGTGCTCCTCGTCGATGATGATGAGGCCCAAGTCGCTGAGCGGGCAAAAGAGCGCCGAGCGGGCGCCGACCACCACGCGGGCCGCACCGCTGGCGACCATATCCCACTGGTCGAGACGCTCGCCAGCAGAAAGACGCGAATGGAAGACCGCGACCGTCTCACCGAAGCGCGAGCGGAAGCGGCCGACGGTCTGGGCCGTCAGCGAGATCTCGGGCACGAGCACGCAGGCCGAGCGACCGGCCGCGAGCACACGCTCGATAGCGGAGAGGTAGACCTCGGTTTTACCGGATCCGGTGACGCCATCGACAAGGACCACGTCGCCGTGGGCGTCAAGGCGCGCGCGTTCAATCTGCGCGAGCGCCTGCTGCTGGCCGTCCGTGAGCGCGACCGGCGCCTTGCCGCTTGCCGAGGACAACGTGGTCTGCTCGCTGCAGCCACGCCAGGCGCGGCGCTCCTCCACCACCACGACGCCGCGTTTTTCGAGCGCCTTGATGGTCGCCGACATACTGTTGTAGAGCAGGTTGAGATCGCGCGTCGTGACCGGGCCGCACTGGAGCGCCTCGATGAGCTGACGCTGACGAACGGCGGTCTTGGGCGGCGTATAGTCGAAACCCTCAGGCGTGAGCATGACCCAGCGGTTTTGGATGGGTTTGACGGCGGGGCGCTCAACGGCCCGCACGCCGTCGTCACCTTTGACCACGCGCGGGCTTCCACCCGGGGGCAAGAACAAACGCAGGCACTCGGAAAGCGTTGCGACGTACTCGCGGCTCATCCAGCGTGCGATACGGGCAGCCTCGGCGGTAAAGAGCGGTTTGCTGAGGATAGCCTCGATGGCTTTAATGCGGGCTGGGTCGAGGGCGTTGATGCCTTGCAGGTCACCCAGCTCAGGCGCAATGTCGACGATATAGCCCGCGGCGGCACGGTTACCAAAGTGGACCAGGACCGTGGATCCGATTTGCGCCTCGTTGGCAAGGGACCGGGGAATGCCATAAGCAAACGGCTCGGACAGCGCACGGGTGGGAATGTCGAGGACTACGCTCGCATAGGCGGCGACGGGTTCAGGCGCGAACTCAGGCTTGGCCGGAGTCTCCTCCGGTTCCGGCGAACCAAACAGCGACAGTTGCTCGGCCATGGCCCCTATACCTCCCATCCCATGCGTCTTCAGAAACAAGAGCCCCGCTCGGGTGAACGGGGCTCGGATACATGCGTTTACGCGGCTGCTACAGCGCCATCGTGCGGGCGCGGTCGATGCGCGCCAGGCAGTCGTCGCGGCCGACGAGCGCCATGGTCTCGCCCAGCGGAGGGCTCACCATGTTGCCGCAGACGGCGACGCGCACGGCCTGGAACACCACGCGCTTCTTGAGGTCCATCTGCTCGGGCAGCGGCTCAAGCGCGGCATCGATGGCCTCGGCCGTCCACTCGGTAACACCCTCGAGCGCGACCTTGGCGGCATCCAGGATGGCACTCATGCCTTCCTTGGCCAGCCCCTTGTTGACGGACTTCTCATCATACTCGAGCGTATCGGCCGTAGCGAAGATGGGAGCGGCGACGGTCACGGCGTCGGCCGGCATCTTGGTGCGCGGCTTGACGATGGCAGCGAGCGCGTCGATCCAGTCCTCGCCGTACTCGACGTTGCCCTCGATGAGGCCTGCCTCGTGCAGCTCGGGGACCATGATCTCGTTGGCAAACTGGGCATCGGTCATGCCGTTGATGTACTCAGCATTGACCCAGTCGAGCTTCTTGGGATCGAAGGTCGCCGGGTTCTTGGAGATGCGGTCGAGCGAGAACTTGCTGGCCAGGACATCACGCGGGATGATCGTGGTCTCGCCGTCGAGCGACCAGCCCAGCAGAGCCAGATAGTTGACGAAGGCATCGGACAGGTAACCGGCGTCGCGGTACTCCTCCACCGAGGTGGCGCCGTGGCGCTTGGAGAGCTTTTTGCCGTCGGCACCCAAGATCATGGAGATGTGGGCGAACGTAGGCACGGGCGCGCCGAGGGCCTCATAGACCATGACCTGACGCGGGGTGTTGGACAGGTGGTCGTCGCCGCGGATGACATGGGTGATCTTCATCATGGCGTCGTCGACGACGGTCGCGAAGTTATACGTGGGCGTGCCATCGGAGCGGAAGATGACAAAGTCGTCGAGCTCCTTGGCGTCGAAGGTCACCTCACCGTGGACGGCGTCGTGGATGACGACGTCGCCGCGGTCCTCGGGCACCTTGATGCGCAGGACGTAGGACTCGCCGGCCTCGATGCGGCGGCGGGCCTCCTCGGGATCAAGATCGCGGCAGCGGCGCTGATAGCCCTGGAAGGGGTCCTTGCGCTCCTGAGCGGCCTTGCGATCGGCCTCGAGCTGCTCCTTGGTGCAGAAGCAGGGATAGGCCTTGCCCTCGTCCCAGAGCTGCTGGGCGGCCTGCTTGTACAGGTCCAGGCGCTCGGTCTGGGCATAGGGACCAAAGTCGCCGCCCACCTCGGGACCCTCGTCCCAGTCAAGACCCAGCCAACGCATGGCGCGCAGAATGATCTGCGTGTTCTCGTCGGTGGAACGGGTGGGGTCGGTGTCGTCGATGCGCAGGATGAACGTGCCGCCGTTTGCGCGGGCAAAAGCCCAGTTATAGATAGCGGTGCGGGCGCCGCCGATGTGCAGCTTGCCCGTCGGTGAGGGTGCAAAGCGGACGCGAACGTCTGATGCCATGGAAATCTCCTCGATTGCAGGATGGATGTCTAACCGCACCAGTATAAAGCAACAAAGCAACCTCCGCACAAAGGGCACCGACCCAGTCATTGGGGACAGACTTAAATGACCGCCCAATGAGCACCGACCTACTCATTTAAGTCTGTCCCCAATGAGTAGGTGCGGAAAGGGTGTGAATGTTGGATTTACGCGCTATGATGTCCCCTTGCATACAGAGCCCGGCGGAATGGTAACGGTCGCCGGGACGCGTTTTTGAAAGGACAATCATGTCAGAAGAGCTTCGTTCCATCCCACCCCAACACGGATCCTTTGTGTTTACGTCGGAGTCGGTGACCGAAGGTCATCCCGATAAGATCGCCGACCAGATCAGCGATGCCGTCCTCGACGCAATCCTTGCCAAAGAAATAGAGCTCCAGGAGCAGGGCTACATCGCCCCCAACGGCGTGCCTGCCAACGTGGAGAACGTCCGCTGCGCCTGCGAGACCCTCGTGACCACCGGCACCGTCATCGTCGCCGGCGAGATTCGCACCCAGGCCTACGTAGACGTTCAGGAAATCGCCCGTGGCGTTATCCGCCGCATTGGCTACAACCGTGCCAAGTTCGGTTTTGACTGCGACACCTGCGGCGTCATGAGCCTCATCCACGAGCAGTCGCCCGATATCGCCCAAGGCGTTGACGAGTCCTTCGAGACCCAGACCGGCGCTATCACCGACCCGATCGACCTGATCGGTGCCGGCGACCAGGGCATGATGTTCGGATATGCCTCCAACGAGACCAAGACCCTCATGCCCATGCCGCACTACCTGGCAAGCCGCCTAGCCGAGCGCCTGGCCGCCGTGCGTCACGACGGTACCCTCGCCTATCTGCGTCCCGACGGCAAGACCCAGGTCACCGTGCGCTACGAGGAAGGCAAGCCCGTCGAGGTCACGACCATCGTCATCTCCACGCAGCACGCCGCCGAGATCGAGGACATGGGCAAGATCAAGGCCGACCTCATCGAGCACGTCATCACCCCGGTCATGGCCGCCGAGAACATGCCGTGGGACAACGCGGACATCTACGTGAACCCCACCGGTCGCTTTGTCGTGGGCGGCCCCATGGGCGACACGGGCCTCACCGGCCGCAAGATCATTGTCGACACCTACGGCGGCTACGGCCGTCACGGTGGTGGTGCCTTTAGCGGCAAGGACTGCACCAAGGTCGACCGCTCCGCCGCGTATGCCGCGCGCTGGGTTGCCAAGAACGTGGTCGCCGCCGGCCTTGCCGACCGCTGCGAAGTCGAACTTGCCTACGCCATCGGCGTTTCCAAGCCCCTCTCAATCATGGTCGACACCTTCGGTACCGCGAATGTTGCCGAGGACAAGATCGTCGAGGCCGTAGAGAAGACCTTCGACCTGCGCCCGGGCGCAATCATCCGCGACCTAGATCTGCGTCGCCCCATCTACGAAAAGACGGCAGCCTACGGTCACTTTGGCCGAGAAGACGCCGACTTCACCTGGGAGAAGACCGACCGAGTCGAAGAACTCAAAGCAGCCTGCGGCCTGTAATTAAGAGCCGCTAAGGTCACAACACGCATGCGCTTTCAAAAGAAGCACCGCCCCCAAGCGGTGCTTCTTTTTTATTAATCCGGTGGTGAAGATGCTTCGATATGAGCCTACGCTGCGTCACCAGCTAATGAATTTTGCAGCACACGCGCCTCTACCATGTATCCTTAGTTCCGAGGGCTTTGGTATTTGATCGGTCGCGAGTTCCGCACGAGCCGGAGGCCACTTAATGTGGCCTCCGTGCGAGCCAGGACTGTAGAGCAGGCGACCAAATACCAAAGTCCTCGGAACGACGGGATAGAACAGGAGCACCCATGGCAGGCAAGCCGCAAACACTAGCTACGACCTCGGCATTCGAGATCTTGGGCCCCGTCATGGTCGGCCCCAGCTCATCACACACCGCCGGCGCCCTGCGCTGCGCCCAAGTTGCCGCCAGCCTGCTGGAAGGCCGCATCACCAAAGTCACCTTTGGGCTGTGGAACTCCTTCGCCCACACCTACCGCGGCCACGGCACCGACCGTGCGCTCGTCGCGGGCATCCTGGGCCTCGACACCGATGACGAGAACATCAAGCAGGCCTTCGACCTCGCACGCGAGCAGGGCCTCGAATATCACTTTGACATCAAGGGCGACGACGCCTCTATTCACCCCAATACCGTCGACATCGACATGGTCGACGACACGGGCGCCACGGCACAGGTTCGCGGCGAGAGCCTGGGCGGTGGCAAGATGCGCATCAGCCGCATTAACGGCGTCGGCGTCGACATCTCGGGTATGTATTCCACGCTCTTCGTGGCGCACAAGGACGTTCCCGGCGTGCTCGCCGCGCTCACGAACCTGCTCGCCTACGCCCATGTAAACATCGCGTTTTGCCGTACCTACCGCACCGAGGTGGGCGGCCAGGCCTACTCCGTCTTTGAGACCGACGGCGCGCCCGACGACACCGTCGTCCCCATGCTACGCAAGCTCGACAATGTCGATTACGCAACGTTTATCGAGCTCCCCGGTTCTGCCTCGTCGCTCTCTCCCGGCGTCTCGGCCAAGGAGATCTTCGACGACGGTGAGCAGCTGCTCGATGCGTGCGAGGAACTGGGGCTCAGCATCGGCGCCGTTATGGCCGTGCGCGAGGCGCGCCTGACCGGCGAGGCGCACGCCGTCGCCGCCATGCGCCGCGTGCTCGACGTCATGCGCGAGGAGACCACGGCCCCCATCGCCAATCCGCAGCGTTCGCTCGGCGGGCTTATCGGCGGCGAGGCCAAGCTCGTCGAAGCCACCGGCCGCAACGATTTGAGTGCAAACCTGATGGGCCCCGTTCAGACCGAAGCTGTGGCCCGCGCGATGGCCGTGCTCGAACGCTCCGCCACCATGGGCGTAATCGTCGCAGCTCCGACGGCAGGATCCGCGGGTGTTGTGCCCGGCTGCGTGCTGGCGCTCGCCGATCACCTTCAGCTCGACGACGAGCAAGTCATGGACGCGCTCTACTGCGCAGCCGCCATCGGCCTCAACCTCACCACAAGCGCCTGCGTTGCCGGCGCCGAGGGCGGCTGCCAAGCCGAGGTCGGAAGCGCCGCCGCCATGGCAGCCGCCGCGCTGGTGCAGATGCTCGGCGGCACGCCCGAGCAGGCGCTTGACGCCAGTTCCATCGCGCTGAGTAACCTACTGGGCCTCGTTTGTGACCCCGTCGGTGGCCTCGTGGAGGTGCCCTGCCAAAACCGCAACGCCATCGGCGTGGCAGCGGCCTTTAGCTCGGCACAACTCGCCCTCGCAGGCATTAAGAGCCTGGTGCCGTTTGACCAGATGGCACATGTCATGCTCTCGGTGGGTCACGCGTTGCCGGCCACGCTGCGCGAGACGGCAAAGGGCGGCATCGCGCAGGCTCCGGCCGCACTTTCGGCCTGTGCAAAATGCGGTGTGTGCGGATAGCGGCAAAGAACGACTCAAAGGTGGGACAAATGTCCCACCTCTTTTGAATGCCACCGTTTCCGTACCACAAACAGCAGGGCAATCGCTATAATGCAAGCCCAGTAAAAACACGATGAACCGCAAGGCGAAAATCGAAGGATATGCATACGATGTCGCAAAACGATCGAACTCAACTGATTCCCGATCCGCAGCAGCCGAGCAGGCACACCGGCAGCGTTCAGTCGCCGCGTCCTATCGCGCCGAGCCACGGTCAGCAGCGTAGTGCAGCAAACGCTTCCCAACACCCGAACCAACAGCGACAGCAGCGTCAACAACGTCAGCAGCGCCGGGCAAACGGCAATGCGCCCAAGCAGCCCCCCACGCACGCTCGAGGCGATCGCGGGCCCGCGCGCAAGTCCGCCGGCAACAATAAGTCGGGCAAAAAGACGACGCTCTTTGTCGTCCTGGGTCTAATCGTCATTGTCTATATCGTAGGCGTCGTAGCATTTTCGCAGGTAGCCTACCCCAACACCACCATCGCCGGCGTCGACGTCTCGTTCTCCAACGCTTCGTCTGCCGCCACCAAGGTCAATTCGGCATGGAAGCACTATAAGCTCGCCGTGACAGGCGATGACTTTAGCTGGACCTATCAGCCCGAGTCCGATGAGCCCATCGTCGACGGCGAAGCTGCCGCAAAAGAAATCATCAGCCACAACGAAGCCTTTGTATGGCCGGTCCGCCTTGTGGAATCCTTAAGCGGCAAGACCAAAGCAACCGCCACCTCCAACGAAGTCGATCTTGATCAAGACGTCGACCTGTCCATGCTCTCCGACACCTTTAACCAAAAGCAGTTTGAGAAGGATCTGGGCGCCGCCATCGACGAGTTTAACGAGGGCCGTTCGGGCACGTTCGAGGCCAATAGCTCCTATGACGAACAGGCCGGCAAGTTTACCGTCGAGAAGGCGCGCTCCAACGAAAAACTCAACCGCGAGCATGTCATTAAATATGCCGAGCTCGAGCTTGCCTCGCTGGCCGAAACCGTAGATCTTTCCAAGCTCGGCAACGATGCCTATGAGCCGCTCAATGGAACGCTGACCGATGATCAGATTCAGGCTGCATGTGATGCCGCCAACAACTTCCTGGGCGTCAACATGACCCTTAAGCTCAACGGCGAGGATGCCGGAAAGGTTGATGGCAGCTCCGTGTTGCAGTGGATCAGCTTTGCCGATCCGGCCAACCCCACGCTCGATACGTCGCAGATCAGTAGCTGGGCAGCCGAGCTCGCCAACGGCTTTAATACCGTTGGCTCCACTCGCTGGTGGACGCGCGCCGATGGCAAGCAGTGCGCCGTCGAAGGCGGCGACTTTGGTTGGTCCATCGACAGCAGCTCGCTCGCCAAGCAGGTCGAGGACGCCATTAACAACAAGCAGACCGGCGAGATCGAGATCAAGTACTCCCAGAAGGCCGACACCTTTACTGCAAAGGGAGAGCCCGACTGGAAGGCATACATCGATGTCGATCTGTCCGAGCAGCACGCGCGCTACTACGACGAGAACGGTAATATCGTTTGGGAGGCCAACTTTATTTCCGGCAAACCGGGCGAAGACGCCACCCCCGAAGGCGTGTGGCAGATCAACAGCAACGACGGCGGCAGCACCCTGATCGGAGCCAAGGACCCCGAGACCGGTAAGCCCAAATACGAGAGCCCGGTGAGCTACTGGATGCCGTTTGAGGGCAACATGATCGGCTTCCACGACGCCACCTGGCAAAACGACAAGAGCTTCGATAATGCCGAGTCGTACAAGTGGTGCGGCAGCCACGGTTGCATCAACCTGCGCCTGGCAGACGCCAAGGCACTTCACGACTGCATCAAAGTCGGCCTGTGCGTGGTTGTCCACTCGTAGTGCAACGCGCGCATTCCTACAACGTGGAACCGCTGCGACCAATCTAACAGTTCCGAAAGAAACCGTCCTATGCGCCCGCCCCAACCGGTGGGCGCATATAATTATCGAGGTTCTTTCTATAAAGGAGACGCTATGCCGAATGTCCCCACGATCACCCCGGGCCCGGATGATACCGAGCGCACGCCCGAAGGTGCCACCGAAACGATTCCTCTGATTACAGACGTACATGTCAATAAGCAGAACGGACGCACGAACGATACGGCCGAGATTTCCGATGAAGAGGCATATGCCAATCTCAAAGCAAAACGTGCCGAGCGCCGACGCAAAAAGCTGATTCGACGCGGTATTGCTGCCGGTGTCGTAGGTGCCATCGCGCTCATTGCCATTGTCGCAACCCTGGTTATCAATGCGCAGCCTCAGAGCGCTAGCGGGCCTGTGACCGACATGGTGACCGAGGGCACGTTTACCACAACGGTCGAGGCGAAAGGCCAGCTCAAACCCATTTCGTCCTCAGTGGTCTCCCCTTCTGTCGACGGCACGGTCGATTCGATCAACGTGCAGGCAGGCCAATCCGTCAACGAGGGCGACATGCTTATGACCATTAAAAACGACGAGCTCGATCGCAACGTTGCCGAGGCGCAGCGTGCAGTTGCAGCCGCTCAGGAAGACCTCGCCAACGCGCAGAAAGCCGCAGCTGCCGCGCAGGCCACCCCAACGACGGACGTCGAGGGAGCTTCCGCAGCGGCTGGCGTCTCTGACGCATCAGCGGACACGAACGCCGTATCGGCCGCGCAGCGCAGCCTCGCTTCGGCCCAGGCAAACCTAGACCAGGCGAACGCCAAGGCCGCCAGTCGCACGGTCACGGCCCCGAGCTCGGGTAGCATCGTGGAGCTTAACGCCAAGGTGGGCGCAACGGTAACAGGCGGCATGATCATGGGCGAAAGCGATACGAGCGGCGGCAAGCAGTGCATGCAGATCGCCGACCTATCCAAGATGAAGGTGACCGTGCAGGTGGGCGAAAAGGACATCGCCAAGATCGCCGTTGGGCAGAGCGCCAACGTCACGTATCCCGCGTTTCCCGATATCGTGAGCCAGGGAACCGTCACGGCTATCGCGTCGGTGGCAAACTCCGACGCCGCCAACGGCGGCGGCAGCGTGACCTTTAACGTCGACATCCTCATCGAGGCGCCCGACGCGCGCCTGAAGCCGGGCATGACGGCCGAGGTCTCGGTGGTGACCGAGCAGCTCGACGACGTGGTGATGGTGCCGACGATGGCGCTCATGACCGAAGACGGCGAACACTATTACGTCAACGTGGCAACCGATGACGAGGGCAAGCAAACCCGCCGCGTCAAGGTGCCCGTCGTGACGCAAAACGACAACGAAACCGTAGTCGGCAAGACACAGGTCAAGCGCGACGACCAGGGCAACGAGATCAACCCCAACGTGCCGGTTACCAAGCTGCGCGATGGTGACACCCTCGTCATGGACACCGGAGCGGACGCAACGGCTGACGGCGGCTACAGCGCGGATTCGGGCAGTATGTCTGCCGATGAGGACATGTAATGCGTCCCGTTATCGACATCCGCAACGTGCACCGCATCTTTGAGAGCGAGGCAGGTTGCGCCCACATCCTGCACAACGTGAGCCTGGCGGTAGATCCCGGCGAGTTCGTCGCCATTACCGGCCCCTCGGGCTCGGGCAAATCAACGCTCATGAACATCCTAGGCTGCCTGGATAAGCCGACGGCGGGCGACTACTACCTGCAAGGGCTCAACGTGGCCGAGCTTGACGATGACGAGCTCACCGAAGTTCGTGCCCTGAGCATTGGCTTTGTCTTTCAGAGCTTCAACCTGCTGCCGCGCCTGTCGGTTATCGAAAACGTCATGCTGCCGCTGGCCTACACCAATGTGCCCCGTAGCCAGCGCGAAATGCGCGCCGTGCACGCGCTACAGGCCGTCACGCTGCCGGTCGACCACTGGGACCACCGCATATCAGAGCTCTCGGGCGGACAGATGCAGCGCGTCGCCATCGCGCGCGCCCTCGTCAATGACCCGCCCATCATTCTGGCCGACGAGCCGACGGGAAACCTTGACTCCGCCACCGGAGCGCTTGTAATGGAGACCTTCCATAGACTTCAGGAGCGCGGCAAAACCATCGTTCTTATCACACACGACCCCGGCATCGCCGCCGAGGCCGACCGTGCCGTGACCATACGCGACGGTCGCATTCACGACGGCGCGTATATTCCACATGCACCACGGACCCTGCGCAGCGCCGTAGATAGCCTGCCCATGATTTCCGCCTCCGCCAACCCGCCGAAAGGAGCGATGGCATGAGCGCCCGCGATCTCATCCAGGAAGCCCTTCACTCGCTCGAGGCAAACAAGGGGCGCAGTCTGCTCACCATCCTGGGCATCGTCATCGGCATCGCCTCGGTTATCGCCATGACTTCGCTCATCGGCGGCATCCAAAACAGCCTGGTCAACAGTCTGGGCCTCAATGCGGCACGCATGGTGCAAATCTATTCGTCGCAAGAACTCACCGAGTCGGACATCGAGAAGCTTCAAAAACTGGTGCCGCAGATAGAGCAGATCGGAATTGTCGACAGCGCGTACACCGAGTACAAGACCGGCGATAAAAGCTATACCGTCATGGCGCAGGGCGTCGATAGCGACATGCTCGACGCGGTGGGGGCCGGCAAGCTCGTTGCGGGGCGTACCTATTCCCAGGCCGAGTCCCAATCAGGCTCGCGCGTGGCGCTCATCAGCCGCGGCGGCGCCGATCAGCTTTACGGCAACGAACAGGATGCGCTGGGGAAAACCATCAAGGTGTCCAACGGCGAGGTGCAGATTGTCGGCGTTATCGACGGCGGCAGCGACTCCATGGGCTCGCTCACGCTGTATATGCCACGCGAAACCATCTCCGGGCTGTTTGGCGACGAGAATCCTTCATTCCCCAGCGTGACGGCACTCGCCGCCGAGGGCACGGACATGGATGAGCTTTGTAAGACCATCGAGTCCAAGGTGCGCGCGATGAAGGGCATCGCGGAGGATGATGAGTACGACAGCGTATCGGCGACCTCCATGAAAAGCGCCATCGATGCGCTCAACTCCTTTATGGGCGCGTTCTCGCTCATCATGGGTGCTGTCGCCAGCATCTCGCTGCTTGTCGGCGGTATCGGCATTATGAACATGATGCTCACCAACGTGACTGAGCGCATCCGCGAGATCGGCATCCGCCGCGCTCTGGGCGCCAGTCGTCGCGATATCACCGCCCAGTTTTTGGCCGAGTCTTCGGCATTGTGCATCACCGGCGGTCTGCTGGGTGTCCTGATTGGCTATCTGCTGGCCTGGGCTCTTGCGATGTTTGCCGCAGGATCAGGGATTCTTGGCGAGCTCGGTGCCAGCGGGCAAATCACACCGAGCTTTTCAATCGCCACGGTGCTGCTGGCCTTCGCCGTCTCCGTCGGCATCGGCGTAATCTTTGGCTTCTACCCCGCTCGCCGCGCGGCAAAGCTCGACCCGGTGGAGTGCCTACGCTACCAGTAAGCCACCACCAACAAGTTGCGGTGAATTAGGGACTGAATACGCTATCTAGCAGCAAAAACAGACACTATTTCACCGCAACTTATTGAAGGGCTGCTTGCGCCAGTTCCGGGCGTCGTGCTCGAGCTTTTGGCGGATGACGGGCTTATACGGGTCGAGCTTGCTCGGGGCGCTCCTCCTCGCGGGTGGGAGGGCGCGCTAGGCGCGGCGAGCGCCTAGCGCGCGAACTCCCGTAAGAGCGCGTCTTCCACTTCCCGAAGCGAAAGGGCCCCGCCTCCCTCGGCGGGACGGGTGACCACGATGCAGCGCGCTCCCACGTTGCGCGCGGCGGCGAGCTTCTCGGCCGTGCCGCCTACGGTTCCCGAGTCCTTGGTCACAAGCCACTGGGCGCCCACCTGCCGAAGCATTGCCTCGTTGAGCTCGCGGGTGAAGGGCCCCTGCATGCCGATGACGTGCGACGGCGAAAACCCCGCGTCGATGCACTTCGTTATAGCACCGGGCAGCGGGAGCACACGCACGAAGAAGCGCTCCGCGAAATCGGCGACGCGCGTGTAGGGAGCAAGCTCCTTGCTCCCCGTCGTGAGAAGCGCGCGACCCGGGTTCTCGGAGAGAAAGCGCGCCGCGCAGGCGATCGACGCGACCGGCACGACGCCTTTGGGCAACGCTTCGACCGGGCGCGCAAGGCGCAGGCATCGTGCACCCACGGCGAGCGAAGCGGCCCGGATGTTGCCGCTTGCGAGCGTAGCGAAGGGGTGCGTGGCGTCGACGACGACGCGCGCGCCGGAAAGCTCGCGCTCCATGTCGGCATCGTCGAGCCTGCCCGCATGCACCTCGATGCCCGGAAGCTCGCCCAAAAGCTCTCCTCCGTACTCGGTTGCCGCGTAGGCACGGGCGGGGATGCCCGCCCCGCTCGCCCATTCGCACAGAAGGCGGCCCTCGGTGGTGCCGGCGAAGATGCGCAGCGCCGGCGCGGATGCGGGGGCCGTCACTTCGCGCCACCCGTGCGCGTGATCTGGTAGAGCAGCGCGTTCATAATGGCGGCTGCCACAGTCGAGCCGCCCTTGCGACCCCTCGCGACGATGGCCGGCACGCGTCGCGCGAGTAGCTCCTCTTTCGCCTCGACCACGTTCACAAACCCGACCGGCACCCCAACGACGAGCGCGGGCGCGATCTTCCCCGCGTCCATGAGCTCGGCGAGGCGCAGAAGTGCTGTGGGAGCGTTGCCGACGGCCACGATAAGCGGACCCTCGATGCGGCAAGCTTTGTCCATGCTCGCAACGGCGCGAGTCGTGCCCGCGGCGCGCGCCGTTGCGGCGACATCAGGGTCGGCCATGTAGCACACGGCCTTGCAGCCGAGCTTCGCGAGCGCGGGCTTGCTTATGCCTGCGAGCGCCATGTTCGTGTCGGTGAGCACCGTGGCCCCTGCGCGCAGTGCGTCGAGCGCACAGTGCGCGGCATCATGGGTGAACACGAGGGAATCGGCGTACGAGAAGTCGGCAGTGGTGTGGATGACGCGCTTCACGACGGGCTCTTCGAGCGGCGGGAACGTGCGGCCGCCGAGCTCTTCGGTGATGATCTCGAAGCTGCGCCGCTCGATGTCGCCGGGCGCCATCTCCTTGGAATCCATCTAGTACTCCACTCCTTCCCTTGCACATATCCCCTGAGAGTAGGGGTGTTTCTCGCACCGCATCTCGGTTATGTAGTCAGCCTTCTCCACGATCTTGCGGGAAGGCGCGCGCCCGGTGAGCGCTACTTCGACGCCGCGCGCGGACATATCGAGCGCGCGGTCCACGAGCGCCTCGTCGACAAGCCCCTTCGAAAGCGCGTCGAGCGCCTCGTCGAGCACGAGCAGCCCCTCCTGCGCGCCCTCGAGCTCGGCGAGCGCGGAAGCGAGGTTCCCATCGTGCAGCTCGCGCGTCGCGGCAAGTTCTTCCGACGTCATGGACCAGGTAAACTTGTCCGACGCCTTCCCCGCGAACACGGGCACGCCGAAATGCTCGGCGAGCAGGCGCACCTCCCCGCTTTCGCCGTCTTTCAGGAACTGCACGACGACGACGCGGCGGCCTGCGGCGAGCATGCGAAGGGCGAGGCCCATCGCCGCCGTGGTCTTGCCTTTGCCGTCGCCATGATACACGTGGATCATACGCCCTCCTCGATAATGCGGTAGACATACTCCATGTCGAGCGCCCCGCGCACGGAGTCGGCCAGGCGGTCGAACTCGCGCGCACGGTGATCGGCCGCGGACGCCGCGCCCGGAGCACCCACGACGCTCTCGGGCAGGCCACGCATGCGCGCGAGCGAGCGCGCGAGGGCGAGCGCCACCCCCGGTTCGTCGAACAGGCCGTGGAGATAGGTTCCAAACACGTTTCCGCAGGCCGCGCCTTCTGGTTTGCCGCCAATCGTGCCCGCAGGGGCGCAGGAGACGATCGTTTCGCCGTCGTGGATCTCGTACCCGCGAGCCGTCATGCCGTTCCACACCGAGAACGCGCCTTGGGCGCCTGTGATGCGCAGCTCCGACTGGGCGAGGCGCTTTTCCTCCCTGAACACCGTACTTGCAGGGATGAGCCCGAGCCCGCGCGCGGTGCCAGCGCCTTCCCTGCCGTGCGGGTCGGAAAGCTCGTCACCCAAAAGCTGGTAGCCTCCGCATATGCCGAGCACCGGCGTGCCCGCACCCGAAAGCGCGCGTACACAGGCTCCGATGCCGCTAGCCGCAAGCCAGCGCGCGTCGTCGAGCGTGGTCTTCGAGCCGGGGAGCACCACCAGGTCGGGTCGGCCCAGATCGGTCGTCGAGGAAACGTAGCGCACGCCTACGCCGGGCACGCGCGAAAGCGGGTCGAAGTCGGTGAAGTTCGACAGATGCGGAAGGCGCACGACGGCGACATCGATGACGCCGCGCGCCTCGCGGGCAGATAGGCGCGGCGCGAGCGAGTCCTCGTCGTCCAGGTCGAGCGTAAGATACGGCACGACCCCCACGACGGGGGCCCCGCACATCTTCTCAAGCGGGGCCAAACCCGGGCGCAGGATTTCTACATCGCCGCGGAACTTATTTACTACAAGCCCCCGCAAAAGCGCGCGGTCCTCGGGCGCAAGGAGCGCGACCGTGCCGTAAAGCTGGGCAAACACCCCGCCTGGGTCGATGTCGCCCGCGAGCAGCACGGGGGAGGACACGGCGCGCGCGAGCCCCATGTTGACGATGTCGTTTTCGGCAAGGTTGATTTCGGCGGGGCTGCCGGCGCCCTCGATAACGATGACGTCGTTTTCCTCCGCGAGCGAATCGAACGCCTCCAAAATCTGCGGCATGAGCGCCTTCTTTCGCGCGAAGTAGTCCCTCGCAGCGAAGGCTCCCTGCTCCTTGCCGGCCACGATGAGCTGGCTTCGGTGGCCGCTTTCGGGCTTGAGCAGAATGGGGTTCATGCGCACGTCGGGCGCGATGCTGCACGCCTCGGCCTGCATGATCTGGGCGCGCCCCATCTCGAGCCCGTCGGCCGTGACACCGCTGTTGAGCGCCATGTTCTGGCTCTTGAAGGGAGCCACGCGCAGGCCGTCCTGCGAAAGCACACGGCACAGCCCCGCCGCAAGCAGGCTCTTCCCCGCGTTCGACATGGTGCCCTGGATCATGATGGGCTTCGCCCTACCCACGGGTATCGACCTCCTTCGTCGAGCCTCGGCCATACGCGCCCGCCATAGCGCCGCTGCAAGAAGCGCAGCCCCGTTCGTCGGGTTCGCCTTCGCCCGATGCGCCTTCCGCCCGAAGCGCGCGGCTGAACGCCATCGCAAGCCGGGCATTCTCCTTGCGCGTGCGCACCGCGACGCGGCACCAGAAACGGGACAGTACCGAAAACGAGTCGCACGTGCGGACCAAAACCCCCTGTTTATACAGGCGCTCGGGGATGTCTTTCGCCGGCGTGCGGACTAAAAGGAAGTTCGCATCCGACGGCACGACGGAAAGCCCGAGCGAGGAGAGCTCGTGGGAAAGCCACGCTCGCTCGCCCGCCAATACATCGCGCGTGCGCGAGACGTATTCGACGTCTTCCAGGGCGGCGATACCCGCGGCCTCGGCGACCGAGGAGACGGGCCACGCCTGCCCCGCCCGGCGAATGCCCTCGAGGAGTTGGGCGTTTCCGCTGATCAGATATCCTAACCGCAACCCCGCCATACCGTAGAGCTTGGTGAACGCGGAGAGCACGGCCACATGGCGCGAACACGCGGCGCGTGCGGCCACGCTCCTTTCGCGGGCGTCGGGCGCAAATCCGAGGAAGCACTCGTCCACGACGAGCAGCGCGCCCGCCTGCTCGCAGCGGCAAGCCGCGGCATCGATCACGCGGGGGTCGACGAGGCGCCCCGTCGGGTTGTTCGGATTGCAGAGGTACGCCACGTCTCCCGGCCCCTCGATCGCGCGGGCGAAGGAGGCAGGCACGTCGAAGTCGTCCGCTTCGGAGAGCGGGAACTCCTGCACGCATGCGCCGTAGTAAGATGCCGCCTCCGCATATTCAGAGAACGTCGGCGCGCACACGACGATGCGTTTCGGGCGCACCGCCGCAGCGAGCCGCCAGATGATGTCGGACGCGCCCGCGCCGCAGACGATAGTATCTTCGGGAATGCCCTGGGTGCGCGCTAGGGCACGAACGAGGGCGAGGCTTTCCCTATCGGGGTAGGCGTCGATTCGAGAAAGCGCCTTGCAAGCTGCGGCGACGGCGCGCGGCGATGGGCCTGCCGGATTCACGTTCACCGAGAAGTCGATGAGGTCGGAGGCGCCCCCTTCGCAAGCGATGCCGAGCGATTGCCGGCTGCCCCCATGCGCACGGGCGCGCAGGATTCCCCCGGCAGCCCGGGACGCGGCGTGGTCTTCCCTCATACCATCGCCCCCACGACAAGCACGACCGCCGCGCGCGCGGCGCCGAAGACGACGAGCGCGCATACGGACGCGGCGAGCATGAGCCTTGTCGCCCGGGCGATGTCGCCCCACTCGATTTCGCGGGACACGTCGCCTATCGTCGGTTTCTCAACGAGCTTGCCGAAATACACCGCGGGTCCCGCCAGGCGCAGCCCGAGCGCGCCCGCGCACGCTGACTCGGTCTGCGCCGAGTTGGGGCTCGCATGGCGACGCCTGTCGCGGCGCCAGATGCGCGCCGCCCCGCGCGCGTCGAGCCCGACGATCGGGCACACGGCGATCATGAGCAGGGCCGATAAGCGCGAGGGAATCCAGTTCACCGCATCGTCGAGGCGCGCCGAGGCGCAGCCGAAGTCGATGTAGCGCTCATTTTTGTAGCCCACCATGCTGTCGAGCGTGTTCACCGCCTTGTACGCCATGCCCAAGGGCGCACCCCCGATCATAAGGTAGAAAAGCGGCGCGATGACGCCGTCGCTCGCGTTCTCCGCCACCGTTTCCACGGCGGCGCGCGCAACGCCCTGCTCGTCGAGAACAGACGTGTCGCGTCCCACGATGAGCCCGACGGCTTCGCGAGCCGCGACAAGGCCGCCCTTCGAGAACGCGCGGGCCACGGCCAGGCTCTGGCGGCGAAGCTCGCATGCCGCGAGAATCTGATAGCTTGCCCATGCCTCGGCCACGAAGCGCAAGCCGGAGTGAACCATGCCGCAAAGATGCAGGATTCCCCAGGTCAAAAGCCCACACGCAAGCGGAAGCGCCACGGCGAGCACAAGCCCTGCGGCGCGCGTGCCCGCGGACGTTTGCGGGAATGCGCCCCGCAGGCGGCCTTCGGCCCACGTGATCGCGCGCCCCATGGCGACGACGGGATGGGGAAGCCAGCGCGGGTCGCCGAAGGCAAGGTCGGCCGCTAACCCGGCGGCGACGGCAAGAATCGTCATCACCGGGCATCGCCCCCCGAAGCGGGCCGAACGTCGCGAAGGCAGCGCCCATCCCAGGTGGCGGCCCATGCACCACCCGGCTCGGTATGCACGTCGAAGTATCCCATTTTCGGGACAGCTAGCTCGGAGAGCAGCGCTTTCACGGTACCCGCGTGAACGACGAAGACGGCGCGCCCACTCCCCTGGGCGCGCTCCGATTCGCACGCCTCCCGAAACGCCGCGACGACGCGGCGGGTGAAATCGCTCTTGCCCTCGCCATGCGGGCAGCGCGTCTCACACCAGGAGTCTACCCAGGCGCGGTAACGCGCATCCTCTTTAAGTTCGGCGGCGCTTCGCCCCTCGAAGTCGCCGAAATCTATCTCGCGCAGACCGGGGCACGCCATAAGCTCCGCGTTCGGGAAGAGAATGCGTGCCGTCTGGTCGGAGCGGGCCATGCCGCTCGTGATAACACGGAACACGTCACGATCGCACGCGAGGTCGCGCAAAGCGCGCTCGCCCGCGCTCGACAGGGGCTCGTCGGTGCCCGCCCCGCTGTAGCGATGGTCTTCCGTGCCCGCCGTGGCACCATGGCGCACGAAGATGACTTCCAAAGGCGCGCCCGCGCCCAGCGTCCCTCGAGGCGCATCGGCAAGGTTTCCTTTGATGACCTGGGGAATCCCGCACGTCATGCGCACGACGACGTCGGCGCGCGCAGCGAGCGCGCATCCCAGGCGCCCCGCGCGCTCGCGCCATTGGGCGTCTTCCGCACGCATAGGGACGACCCCCGAGCCGACCAAGGTCAGAATCACTGCGTCGAAGCCAATCAGCCGCTCGAGCGCCCGGTCAGCGTCGAGCGTGCGTACGAGTTCCTCAGCACGGTACGCGACACGGCCGGCAAAAACCGCGGGCACGACGCCCTCCGCAAGCTGCGCCGCGTCGACGAAATCGTCCGCCGCGAACCCGAGCTTTTCGCGCACGAAGGTCCTCTTCCCCGAATGCGCGCCACCTACCACGAGCATCATAGGAGCATGCCCCCCGCCACCAGCATGGCAAGCATCGCGAGCTCGGCCCATTGCAGAAACCATCCGGCCAAATCCCCCGTCACCCCGCCGAAGCGGGACAGGGCAACATGGCGATACCACGCGAGCGCCAAAAGCCCCGCCACCGCCATAAGGGCGCCGACGGCCCGAGCGCACGCGACCATCCCTGCAGCCGAAGCCGCAGCGAAAGCGCAAAGCGGCACGACGATCGCCGCGCGCTTCTTCGAAGGCGAGAGTCCCGCGGCCATGCCGTCCGCCCGCGCGGCAGGCCAGCATTCAACGGCGAGCCCCGAAAGCGCGCGGGAGAACACGAGCGAGCACAGAAGCGCGAGGAACGCCCCCGCCGTAAGCGGCAGCGCGGTGAACAGGGAAAACTGCAGAATAAGGTACACGACAACACCGATGACCCCGAAGGCGCCCGCCCGCGGGTCGTGCATGATCTCGAGCTTTCGCTCGCGCGGGGCCCAACTTGCAAGCGCATCGGAGGTGTCGCAGAGCCCGTCTAGGTGGATGCCACCCGTCACCGCCACAGGCAGCGCCACGAGCACGGCCGCGACGATGGTCGCGGGCACGACAAGCAGGTTAGCCACGTACCCCCACGCCGTCATGAGGAAGCCTTCCGCAAGGCCCACCAGGGGAAACGCGGCAAGCGCATGGGTTGACCCGAAATCGGTCCAGGCCGATTTCGGGACGGGGATGCGCGAGAACGTTCCGAACGCCGCGCCGATTGCCTCTGCTATCTTCACCTTGTAGGTCCTTCGCCTTTCATCCACACGGGAATCCCGCATACCACTTCGACTGCGCGGTCGGCCATCGCCGTCACGCCCTCGTTCACGCGCGCGAGCGCGCGCCTCCACGCCTCGGTCCCCTCATCGTAGCGCATCCCATCGGCGAACACGTCGACGGTGACCACCACCGTATGCACAGCGGCCTGAGCGAGCCGTTCGATGCCTCCGAGCACCTCGCGCGCCGCAGCGTCGGGGTCACGTGGGGGCAAGCCGCCTTCCGGGAAGAGCTCGTTCGCAACCAGGTTGCCCACGTCCTCCAAAAGAAGCGTGCAGCCGCGCGGAAGCCCGGGCACTGCGGCGCCCACGTCACGCGTGCGCTCGAGGGTGGAAAACCCCTTGCCCTCGCGCAGCGCCCGATGGCGCGCGATGCGGCGGGCGCCCTCTTCCCCGAAGGGCTCCATCGTTGCCAGGTACACGCGGGGCCCGTCGTGCCCGAGGCACAGGGACTCGGCGTAGGCGCTCTTGCCGCTCGCGGCGGCGCCGATAACGAGCGTCACCGTCATTTCCAGGCCTCGAAATGCTCGTAAGCAGCCATGCCGGTCGCCGTGAACGTCTTCCCATCCCGGTACACGCGCAGCGCCGAATCCAGAAGGGGCAGATACGCCATGGCGCCCGCGCCCTCGCCCAAGTGCATGCCTGCGTCGAGGGGTGCCTTTATGCCGAGCTCGCGAAGGAGCTCCTGGCTTGCGGGTTCACTTGATGCGTGGGTGCCCACGAGGTAGCCCAAGGCGTTGGAGCACAGGCGCGCCGCGCACAGGGCCGCCGTGCAGGATACTACCCCGTCGAGGAGCGCCGGAGCCTTCGAGGCCGCGGCCCCCAGGTAGAAGCCGCACATCGCCGCGATGTCGAAGCCGCCCACCTTCGAGAGCACGTCGATCGGGTCGGCGGGATCGGGCGAGTTCGCGTCGATAGCGCGCTCGACCACGTCGCGCTTGCGCGCGAGTGAGGCGTCCGAGAGCCCCGCGCCGCGCCCGACGAGGCTCCGCGCGTCCGCCCGGAGGAGCACTGCGGCCACCGCCGCCGAGGTGGTCGTGTTGCCGATGCCCATCTCGCCCGCGACGAGAAGGCGCACGTCGGCGCGGGCAAGCCCGCACGCGACGGCGATTCCGACCTCGATTGCGCGCACGGCCCCATCGCGAGACATAGCGGCGCCGTGCGCGATGTTGTCGCTCCCCCGCCGCACGTTCGCGCGCACCATGCGCGCGTCTTCTATGCCCCGGGCCATACCCACGTCGACGGGCACGACCTCGGCACCCGCGAACGCCGCCATGCGGCAGGCACTCGTGGCCCCCTCGCACATGTTGCGCGCGACGGCTCGCGTCACGTCTTGCCCGCTTTGCGACACGCCTTCGGCAACGACCCCGTTGTCGGAGAAGAATACCGCGAGTGCACGGGGAAACTCGGCCACCTCGGCGCTCCCCTGAGCCGCGGCGATACACGCGACGGCGTCTTCAAAGTCGCCCAATCCCCGCAAGGGATGCGCGATGGAGTCCCACTCGGCGTACGCGGCGGCGCGGGCGCACTCGTCTGCGGGCGCGATCCGGGAGAGCGCGGCTTCGAGCACGGCGCCCGGCGCCGACGAGAACGCGCGCTCGACTTCCTCGCGGATGCAGGCCAACGCGGTTTCGGTTGCTTCAGCCATGCCGTCTCCTCTCTGCGAACGACGCTGCGGCAGACGCGAACGTGCGCGCAACGTCGGGGTTCGCAGGATAGTACACATGCGGGAAGCCCGCAACCAGGGACGGGGTGGTCGTCATGCACGGCCAGCCCTTGTCGCGCCGGGGCTTCTGCGCCCAGAAGTCGCCGCCCGGGCAGGTGGACTGCCAGTAGTGGAACTCGTGCGCGCGGATGCGTGTGCCGCGCGGCCCGTAGAGCCCGTCGCGTTGGGAAGTGAGCTCCACGTACCCGAAATGGGACAGCCTTCCCCCGTTCTCGCTTGCGCCTTCAAGGGCGCCCGCAACAGGCCAGCGCCGCCCCTCGCTATCGGCGATTTCACGCTGCAGGTACAGAAACCCACCGCATTCGGCGACCGTCGGCATGCCGGATTCCACCGCGCGCCGCACCGCCTCGCGCATAGGCGCGTTCTCGGAGAGCTGCCGCGCATGGAGCTCCGGGTAGCCGCCTCCCAGATAGAGGGCGCTTGTCCCCCGGGGCAACTCACTATCACACAAGGGGCTGAAAAAGGCCAGCTCGCAACCCAGGTCCTCGAGCGCGCGCAGGTTCTCCTCGTAGTAGAACGAGAACGCCTCGTCACGGGCGACGGCGACGATGGGCCGCGCTCCCGCGATCGGCTCCAACCGGTAAGGTTCCTCGCGGATATCGGGTGCCGTCGCCGCTGTTTCGAGCAAGCGGTCGACGTCGACGGTCTTTTCCACCAGCTCGGCCATCTTGTCGATGCGCGCGGAGAGCTGCTCGACCTCGTCGGCGGTCACAAGCCCCAGATGCCGGTTTTCGAGCGAGAACGCCTCGTCGGCGGGGATATTCCCCAAAACCGCGACGCCCGTGTGCTTCTCGATCGCAGGCGCCGCGTAGGCGCAGGCAGCGGCGCTCGTCTTGTTCAACACGACGCCGCGCACGTTCGCACAAGGCAGGAACTCGGCGATGCCGCGGATTACGGCGGCGAGCGATAAAGACGCCCCGCGCCCGTTCACCACTAAAACGACCGGCGTTTCCGTGTCGCGCGCAACCTGGTAGCTGCTCGCGTCGGCCACGCCGGGCGCCATGCCGTCGTAGAAGCCCATGACCCCCTCGAGCACCGCGACATCCGCACTCGCGGCGCCGCGTGCGAGCAGGGCGCGCAGCGTCGGGGCGTCGGTGAAGAAGCCGTCTAAGTTGCCCGAGCGCGCACCCACGACGCGACGATGAAAGAGCGGGTCAATGTAGTCGGGGCCGCATTTGAAGGCCGCGCATGCAAGGCCGCGGCGTGCGAGCGCGCGCAGGAGCGCGCACGTAACGACCGTCTTGCCGCTCCCGCTCGAGGGCGCAGCGACCATGAAGCGCGGGATGGTCGTGCTCACCGGGCGCCGCCTTCCCCACCTGCACCACGCGCGCTGACGAGGAACACGGGGTTTTGCGCCTTCATAAGATGGTGCGAGCCTACAGCCTCGGCGCGGGCGGCCGACACCTGGCACGCCTCGAACCCCTTAAAGCGCGAACCCGAGAGGAGCGCGCACGCCTCGGTGAGCGTCTCAACGGTGACGCATGGCACACACAGGCGAACCTGCGAGTTTTTCTCGAGCGCCGCCTCCACGATGGAGGGAAGCTCACCCGCGCTCCCGCCGACGAACACGGCGTCGGGGACGGGCAGTTTCGCGAGCGCTTCGGGGGCGACACCGGGGACCGCATGCACGTTGCCGCAGCCGAATGCATCCGCGTTCTCTCGGATGAGCCGCACGCCGGCCGCGTTGCGCTCGACCGCCCATACCGACCCCACTCGCGCGACGAGCGCCGCCTCGATCGACACGCTCCCCGTGCCGGCGCCGACGTCCCACACGGTGTCGGTCGCGGTAAGGCGCAGCTTCGCGAGCGCGACGGCGCGCACCTCCTGCTTGGTCATGGGAACGTCGCCGCGGATGAAGAGCTCGTCGGGAATGCCCGAGGAAGCGTACGGCCAGCGGGAGCTCGCGGCGCGGGATGCGCCCGCAGAGTCCGCCGCGGAAGAAGCCGCCGTGGGCGCAGACGCACCGGCAGGCGCCTCAGAGGCTACGCTAGAACCCGCGGGCGAGCCGGCGCCGCCTGCGAACTCGATAAGCATCACGTTCAAGTCGTCGAACGTCTGACCTGCAATTTCACTTGCGGTCGCGCAGGTGATGCGCTCCTCGGGGTACGACAGGCGCTCGGCCACCGTCACGCGCGCGTCCCCGAAGCCCGCATGCACAAGCTCACCCGAAAGCCGCGAGGGGTCTTCCCCGCCCGACGTGACGAGGAAGAGTTCACCTGCGCGCTCGGCCTCGGCCACGATGTCGCACGCCACGCCGTGAGCGCTCGCGAAGCGCCAATCCTGCCATGGACGCGCGAGGCGCGCGGCGAGATACGACGCTGAGCTTATGCCGGGAATGACGCGCACGTCCACCTGCGCGTCGCCGGAGAGCGCCTCCACCAGGCGGCGCGTGCCACTGAACAGCCCCACATCGCCCGTCATCACGACCACGGCGCGCTGCCACGACGCCGCATCGGTGAGCGCGGCGACGATGTCCGCCGTCTTCACGAGCTCGCATCTCACCACGTCGGGCGGCACGTCGATGCCGGCAAGCGCGCGATGAGCGCCGATGACCACATCGGCGATGTCGATCGCGTCGAGCGCCGCGCGCGAGAGCAAGTCGGGGTTTCCGGGCCCCGCCCCGATTATCGTTACCTTTCGCATGGAATCTCCCGATACCCGCGCGGCGTGACCATACGGCCGCCTACGCGCTTCGTGTCCGCGTTGCCGACGAACACGGTGGTGAACATGTCGGCGTCGAGCTCCCCCAGCTCGGAGAGCCTGCACATGCCCGACTGCTGCCCCTCGCGCCCGATGTTGCGTACCCAGCCGCAGAGCGTGTCGGGGGCCTTCCATTCGAGCATAATCTTCGCCGCGCGCGAGAGCCTGTCGGCGCGCTTTCTGCTGCGCGGGTTGTACAAACAGATGCAGAAGTCGGCGCTCGCCACGGCGGCGAGCCTGCGCTCGATGACCTCCCACGGCGTGAGCAGGTCGGAGAGCGACACGACCGCGAAGTCGTGGGCAAGCGGGGCGCCGAGCACCGCCGACCCGCTCTGAGCCGCGGTGGCCCCGGAGATAACTTCCACGTCTACATCGGGGTAGTCCTCCGCAAGCTCCAGCACGGGGCTCGCCATGCCGTAAACGCCCGCGTCACCGCTGCACACGAGCGCCACGGCTTCTCCGCTCTGCGCGCGCGAAAGCGCCAGACGGCACCGTTCGACCTCGTGCATCATCGGCGTCGCGAGATGCGCCGCGTCGGGCACGGCGGCAAGCGCGAGCTCCACGTATTTCGTGTACCCAACAACGATGTCGGCCGCCTCGAGCGCGCGCCGAGCCGCAATCGTCATGCCGTCGGGGCCGCCCGGGCCGATCCCCACCACGAAGAGCTTTCCCATCACCGCTCCTTAAACGAAAGTTCGATAGATACTTTGGAAAACGCGACGGTCACGCCGCCGTGAGCGAGCTTCGGGAAGATAAGTTTGCCCCCGCCCGCGAGCGCCGCGCGCTCGCACACATTGTCGACCCCCACCGTCGCGCGCACGAAATCAGATGGCGAAACGCTGCCTTCGACCTGAGACAACTCCTCTGCGGAATACGTCGCAAGCGGGATATTGCGCGCGCGGCAGAAGGCGAGCAGACCCTCCTCGTGCGCCTTCACGTCGATCGTCGCCGCCTCGCGCACGGCCAAAGGCGAGATGCCCGCCTGCCCGCACGCGAGAAGAAACGCCTCCCCGATCGCTTCGGCGCACGCACCGCGACGGCACCCTATGCCCGCAACGATACAGGGCACGACAAGGCGAAGCGGCTCGGGCGCAGGCGCCTGCACCCGCATGCCCGCCGGCATCCCCGTCTCACCGGCGGGCACGACCTCGTCCGTTGTCTCCGCCGCGCGAACGAACGCGCCTGCATTCGCGCCAGCGAACGGCGACACGACGATATCGGCCCGAGCGCGGTCGGACGCAATGTCTACCCCCTCAGGCGGCTGTCCCGAAATCGGCATGTCGGAATAGAGTGCCACGCGCCCGCCCGAAAGCAGCCGCGCCGACACTCGCTTGATGGCCTCGGGATTCGAAACGGCGAGCCCCGCACAGCGCGCCCACGTATCCACCGCCCACACGCCGCGGACGTCGGTCGCCGTGGTGATGACGGGGATGGCCCCTACCGCGCGGGCCACAGTTTGCGCAAGCTCGTTCGCACCGCCCAAATGCCCCGACAAAAGCGGGACGGCAAAGCGCCCCGCCTCGTCAATCACCACAACCGCGGAATCGGTTGCCTTCGAAGCGACATGCGGCGCGATCGCCCGCACGGCGATGCCCGCCGCGCCCACGAACAGAAGCGCGTCCGACGCTTCCCACGCGAGCGCCGTCCATGCGCGCAGGTCGGCCTTCCCCTCGCCGAACCCGCGCGAAACGGAAACGTCCCAGCCAGGGTCGTCTTCACCTGTCTGTGCGCAATCGGAAAGCGCGTGTGCGGTGCGCACCGCCAACGCATACCCCCTCTCAGTGAACGCTATGCAGGAAACCCTCATCTAGCGCACCACCATCGTCGAGAAGTAGCTGCCCCGATCGGGCACATCGTCGAGCGAGCGGTACACGCGCTCGCCCGGAAGCCCACAGTCCTCTACAAGCTCGGCACCGTCGAAGGCACCCTCCTCGCAAAGGAAGCGCTTCGTGTCCGCAAGCGAGCGGCGCGCCTTCATGACCACCTTCGTCCCCGGCCAGCCGATTGCACGGCGCACCCCGTACAGAACGCCTTTACTCATACGTCGCCCCCAATTTCCCGATAACTGCATCGGCGCCCGACGTGCGGAAAAGCTCGCGGCGCTCGGCGTCGAACACGACCGCGGCGATGTCGCATGCGCCCGCCGCGCGGCGGCGCAACCTGTCCTCGATTGCCGCAGCGAGCGAGGCGCGCGCAGCGTCCCCCACGCCGGCGGCCTCGATTACCTCGAGCGCCGCCGTGGTCGTGACCGACGACAGGATCTCACGCACGGTCTTCGCGCCCGCGCCGGCCAAGGCCGCGTGGGCGGCCAGAATCTCCGCGCGGCAGTCGGCGGTACGCGAATGGGTGTCCATGATGCCGCCCGCGACCTTCACCAACTTGCCGATGTGTCCCACAAGAAGGACATTAGTAAATCCCTCGCGAACGCAGCAATCAATCGCATCGCCCACAAAGTTGGAGATAAAGACCACCGGCGCACCGTTTAGGTGGAAATGCCCCGAGATGAACTGCGCGCCGTAGTTGCCGGGCGTGAGCACGACTCCGCGCCGCCCCATAGCCGCATGCTGCCGGATCTCGAGCTCGATGCTGTCGCGCAAGGCAGCGAGGCTGCGCGGCTCGACGATGCCCGTCGTGCCCAGGATGGAGATGCCGTCCTTTATCCCCAGGTGCGGGTTGAAGGTCTTTTCGGCAAGGGCAACACCCTCGGGTACCGAAATCGTCACAGCAATATTTCCAGAAAAGCCGTGCGCGGCGCACACCTCGCGCACCGCCGAAGTGATCATCGCGCGCGGCGTCGCGTTGATGGCGGCCGCCCCCACCGGCTGCTCGAGCCCGGGCAACATCACGCGCCCCACGCCCACGCCGCCATCGACGGAAACTTCCGATTCGCGCGCGGGCACGCCCTTGCTGCCCGCAGCGCCCGCGCCCGAGCCCGCATGTTCCACGCGCGCGTACACGAGCACGCCGTCGGTCACATCGGCATCGTCGCCTGCGTCCTTTCGCACGGCGCACTGGGCGCACCCCTCGCCGATGCATGCGTCGACCACGTCCACCTCGACGGGCAGCCCGCCGGGGGTGACGATCGACACGCGGCCGACGGGCTTTCGCGACAAGAGCATCTCGCAGGCCGCCTTCGCCGCGAGCGCGGCGCAGCTCCCCGTGGTGTAGCCGCAGCGCAGGCGGGTCGTCCCGGTATATATGTAGTGCTCGAAGGCCACGCTAGCTGCTCGCCTTCCGATACCCCGTGGCAAACGAAGGGTCATAAAGCTTGCTGCGCTCGTAGGACTCCGCTTGCGCGCCGTCGTGCGCAAGTCCGCCGCGAGCTCCGAGCACGCGGCCCACCACCACGAGCGCCGTGCGGTCGATGCCCTCTCGCGCGCCCGCATCGGCGAGCGTGCCCACTGTGCATCGCACCACGCGCTCCTCAGGCCAGGTCGCCTTGTACACGAGCGCCGCCGGCTCATTGGAGCTGCGGCCCGCGGCCAAAAGCTCGGCGGAAAGCTCGGCGAGCATACCCGAGCTCAGGAAGATGACCATAGTCGAGCCGCTTTCCGCCATGGTGCGCATGCCCTCGCCCGCGGGCATGGGGGTGCGTCCGGAAAGCCGCGTGATCACGACCGACTGGCTGATTCCCGGCAGCGTGTATTCCTGGCGAAGCGCCGCCGCGGCACCGCAAAAGCTCGACACGCCGGGCACCACCTCGTAGTCCACGCCGCGCGCGTCGAGCGCGTCCATCTGCTCCTGGATGGCGCCGTACAGGCACGGGTCGCCCGTGTGCAGGCGCACCACTTCCTCGCCCCGTGCATCCGCCGCGCACATCACGTCGAGCACTTCCTCCAAGGTCATGTGCGCGCTGTCGTAGACGACGCAGGATTCCTTGCACTCGGCGAGCAGCTCGGGGTTCACAAGGCTCCCCGCCCAAACGACCACGTCGGCCGCGCGCAGAAGGCGCGCCCCGCGCAGCGTGATAAGGTCGGCGGCGCCCGAGCCTGCGCCAACGATATGAATCATCCGAGCCTTCCCTTCCCGTTTCTCATCGCAACCGTTTACGCCGCCATTCGCGCAGCGGACAAAACACGGCGCCTGCGGCGGCAATCGGCGCAAATACGCAGGCAGGAGGCGCAATGCCGCCCGCCCTGACTTTGACACGTTCACAAGTGCCCTCTATCATAGTAAAAGTTTCGGCAACGAGCATATGACAATCGGATAAAAGGAAATGACCGGCGCGGCGCCCGCACAGCCCGCGCTGGCTTGCGGAGGGAACCAGGTGGGAATCCTGGGCAAGGGACATTACTGTGTAGGACGCGCAGGCGAACCGTCTCGCGCCCCAAGCCAGACTGCTTCGCCTTTTCCTCACGGCATCGCCGTGGCGTTAGCTCCTTGTGAACCCCGAGGGGCGCGCTTTTCTTTCGCTTGTGCCGACAAGCAACTGTCGCCGGGGGACCGGCAAACCGAGGAAAGGAAAAACCATGTCCGACCAGATGTCACGCCGCGGCTTCATGGGCGCCGCAGCAACCGGAGCCTTCGCGCTCGCCGGAGTCGCGCTCGCGGGCTGCTCCAGCACCTCCGCGAGTTCCGAGAAATCGAGCGAAAAGGAGAAGGCCGTGAAGCCGGTCATCCTCGTCACGAGCTTCGGCACGAGCTACAACGACTCGCGCCACATCACCATCGGCGCCATCGAAGACGCTATCCGCGAGAAGTACTGGCAGGACTACGACATCCGCCGCGCCTTCACCGCGCAGATCATCATCGACAAGCTGAAGAAGCGCGACGGCATCACGATCGACAACATGACCGAGGCGCTCGACCGCTGCGTGGAAGACGGCGTGAAGGAAATTGTCGTGCAGCCGACGCATCTCATGGCTGGCCTGGAATACGCCGACGTGAAAGACGAGCTCGACAAGTACGCCGACAAGTTCGACAAGATCTCGCTCGGCGACCCGCTGCTCACCTCCGACGACGACTACAAGAAGGTGGCCGCAGCCATTAAGGAGAACATGGCGTCCTTCGACGACGGCAAGACGGCGCTGTGCCTCATGGGCCACGGCACCGAAGCCGATTCCAACGCCGACTATGCCAAGATGCAGGAAGTGTTTAAGAACGAGGGCTTGACGCAGTTCTTCGTCGGCACCGTCGAGGCTGAGCCGACCTGTGAGGATGTTATCGCCGCCGCGAGCGCCGCAGGGTACAAGAAGGCCGTGCTCGCGCCGTTCATGGTGGTCGCGGGCGACCACGCGAACAACGACATGGCAGACGAGACCGACCCCGACAGCTGGGCTGCAAAGTTCGTGGCCGCTGGCTTCGAAGTGACGTGCCTGCTCCAGGGTCTGGGACAGAACGCCGCGGTCGACGACATCTACGTCTCGCACGTGGACGACGCCATCGCCAAGCTGTAAACTCGCCGCGCACGGGGGCGCCGGTCGCGTCCCCGTGCAACGGGCATGCGCCTTCCCCGACCGACGGCGCATGCCCGTTGCATTCGCATCCCGCCCGCCCACCGCACGGCGCGGGCGGTCGAAGCGATTGAAAGGAACCCCCTCCATGTTGAAGAAAACCCTCGCCTTCGCCCTGTCGGCGGCGCTTTTCGCGTTCTCGCTCGCCGGCTGCGGCGGAAATTCAATCGACAGCGCAAAGGCAAGCGATGCCGATTCCCAGGAAAAGACCGAACAGGCGGCCGATGCGCCCGAGGGCGCAAGCGCTGCCCCCATCACCGCCGACAAGGTGGCCGACGGCACCTATCCGATCACCGTAGATTCCAGCTCGAACATGTTCAGGATTGTGGACGCCCAGCTCATCGTGGAAAACGGCTCCATGCACTGCGTGATGACACTTTCCGGCACGGGCTACGGCAAGCTCTTCATGGGCACGAGTGACGAGGCTGCCGCCGCGAGCGAGGCCGACTTCATCCCCTATGTGGAAAACGCGGAAGGCAAGTACACCTACGACGTGCCCGTTGAAGCGCTCGACGAGGACACCGCCTGCGCCGCGTGGAGTATTAGAAAAGAGCAGTGGTACGACCGCACGCTCGTGTTCGAATCCGCCGGCGTCGATCTGCGCGCCGACGCACTGAAGTAACGCCATGCGGTCGATTCTTCCCAAGGGGGAAAACAGAAAGCGCCACAGAATCGCGGCGCGCGCGATCGCCTGCGTTCTCGTCGCCCTGCTCGCGCTTCCCTTCGCGGGGTGCAGTGCGAGCCCGAACGCGACCGGTGCCACGACGGGCTCTCAGGAATACACTGTGAGCGTCTCGCTTTCCGGCGGGTCAGGGCGCGCAAGTATCGCCTCACCAACCACAATTGTGAAGGATGGCGACACCTACACCGCGACCATCACCTGGTCGAGTTCGAACTACGACAAGATGACCGTCGACGGCGTGGACTACGCGCCCATAAACGACGGCGGCAACTCCACGTTCGAGATACCCGTCACGCTCGACGAGGACATCGCCGTGTCGGCCGAGACCGTCGCCATGTCGACGCCGCACACCATCGACTACACGATCCACTTCGACTCATCCACCATGAAGGAGAAATCGGGCGACGAAGCAAGCGGCGGCTCCCCTGCGGGAACGGCTTCAAGCGCCGCGGCCGACTTCCACAACGCCGATTTGGGCTGCGGCTGGAAGCCGACGGGGACGCTTCAGCTTGAATACGCCGAACACTTCACTGTCGACGAGTTCGAAGGCGGCCTGCGGCTTATCTGCATTTCGAACGGGGAGCGCTTCCTCGTGGTGCCGCAAGATGCGAAGGTACCTGATGGGTTGAGCTCCGACATCGCGGTCATAAGGCGCCCCGCCGACAAGGTGTACCTCGTGTCGTCGGCGACGATGTGCCTGGTCGACGCGCTCGATGCGAACGACAATATCATCATGTCGGGCACGAAGGCCGACGATTGCTCGGTCGCGGGCTTCAAAAGCGCACTCGAAAGTGGGGCGATCGCCTACGGCGGCAAGTACAGCGAGCCCGACTACGAGCGAATATCGGCCTCGGGCTGCACGCTCGCCATCGAGAACACCATGATCAACCACACGCCCGATGTGAAGGAAAAGCTGCAGAAGCTCGGGCTCGTCGTGCTCACCGAACAGTCGTCGAGCGAGCCCGAAGCACTCGGGCGCGTCGAGTGGATTAAGCTTTTCGGCGTCCTGTTCGACAAGGAAGACGAGGCCGCGCACCTGTTCAACGAGCAGAAGACCCGCGTCGAGCAAACGTCGGGGCTCGCGTCGTCAGGTAAAACCGTGGCGTATTTCTACATTAACTCGAACGGGGCCGCCGTCACGCGGCGGGCGGGCGACTACGTGGCGCAGATGATCGAGCTTGCAGGCGGCAGCTACGCGCTCGATGACGCGCAGACGGCGTCGACGTCAGGTTCATCAGTAACGCTCGAAATGGAGCGCTTCTACGCGACGGCGAAGGATGCCGACATCATCATCTACAACGGCACCATCGACGAATCGGTTGCCACCTTGAACGACTTCGTAGGCAAAAACGCGCTATTGTCGCAGTTCAAAGCCGTGAAGAACGGCAACGCCTGGGTCACAAGCGCCGACATGTACCAGCAGATGACTTCTACCGCCGACATTATCGACGAGCTGCACGGGGCGTTCACCGGCGATGACGCGAGCGACTTCCATTATCTGAGAAAGCTCGGCTAGCGCCATGAGAAGCCGGCTTTCCATGGCATACGACGAATCGGGGCGCGCCGCGCGGTGTCGCGTCGTGACGGCGCTGCTCGCTGTTGCCCTCATCGTGCTCGTCGGGGCCAACCTGTGCATCGGGAGCGTGCTCGTGCCCGCAGACCACATCCCCGGCATCCTTTCGGGCGGCGCGGCCAATTCCATGGAAAGCCAAGTCATCTGGGAGATTCGCCTGCCGCGCGTGCTTTCAGCCGTGCTTCTCGGCGGGGCACTTTCGCTCTCCGGGTTCCTGCTGCAGACGTTTTTCAACAACCCCATCGCCGACCCGTTCATCTTGGGCGTCTCCTCGGGCGCAAAGTTCGTCGTCGCGCTTACGATGATTGTACTTCTGGGCGCGAACCAGGCCATGTCCTCCCCGGCCATGGTGGCCGCAGCGTTTCTGGGCTCGCTTATCACCATCAGCTTCGTGCTCCTCATCGCACGGCGCATAAGTTCCATGGCCATGCTCATCGTGGCAGGCGTCATGGTGGGATACATCTGCTCAGCGGCGACGAACTTCCTCATCGCCTTCGCCGACGACCAGTCCATCGTGAACCTGCACAACTGGTCTTTGGGTAGCTTCTCGGGTTCGAGCTGGGACGACGTCGCGGTCATCGCGGTCGTGGTGATCACCGTGAGCGCATGCGTATTCGCGATATCGAAGCCCCTTTCCGCCTTCCAGCTGGGAGAAGCCTACGCGAAAAGCGTCGGCGTGAACGTCGCACGCTTCCGCGTGGTGCTCGTCCTTCTAGCGAGCATGCTCTCCGCCTGCGTGACCGCTTTCGCTGGTCCGGTGTCGTTCGTAGGCATCGCAGTTCCGCATCTCGTGAAGTCGGCGCTGAAGTCGTCGAAGCCCATCCGCGTGATTCCTGCGTGCTTCTTGGGAGGCGCCATCTTCTGCGCGGGCTGCGATTTGATCGCGCGCACGCTGTTCTCTCCCGTCGAGCTTTCCATCAGCGCCGTCACCGCCATCTTCGGCGCGCCGGTGGTTATCGCGCTCATGTTGAAGAAACGAGTGAGGTAGATGGGGGAATTCATGCCGCGGCCCAAAACGCTCGGAGGGGGCATTCCATGCTTAGACAGTCCTGAGCTCGCGCGAAAGCGCCAGAAGGCACTTTCGGCTCGTGCGGGACTGCGCGCGGAACGCCTCCTCCGAGCGGAGTCGAACCTCGAAACCCCGGTCGAAACGCAGGCTGACGGAGCACCGCTTTTCCGCATAAGCGACCTGTCGGCGGGCTACGACAAGAAGGTCGTAGTCGAAGGCGTCGATCTGGAGGTTCGCGCGGGCGACGTCGTGGCGCTCATCGGGCCGAACGGCTCGGGCAAGTCGACCATCTTGAAAACCATCACACGCCATCTGGCACCGCTTGCCGGCGCGGTCGAGCTCGACGGGCGGGAGATTTCCCGATGGAAGACGGCGGAGTTCGCAAGGAACCTTGCCGTTATGCTGACAGATCGCCCCCGGACCGAGCTCCTCACCTGCCGCGATATCGTAGAGGCAGGAAGGCATCCCTACACCGGGCGAATGGGCACACTCTTGCCCGACGACCATAGTCGGGTCGACGAGGCCATGAAAACCGCACATGTGGAAGAGCTCGCCGAGCGCGACTTCATGCAGATAAGCGACGGGCAACGCCAGCGCGTCATGCTCGCACGCGCCATCGCGCAGGATCCGCGTGTGCTCGTGCTCGACGAGCCCACATCGTATCTCGATATCCGCTACCAGATCGACCTGCTGCGAATACTTCGCCACCTTGCGAAATCGCAGAATGTGGCTGTCATCATGTCCATCCACGAACTCGAGCTCGCGCAGAAAAGCGCCGACAAGGTGATTTGCGTGAAGGACGGTCGGGTCTTCCGCGCCGGCGCACCCGAGGACATATTCACGCGCGAGACGATTGGCGAGCTCTACGGCCTTCAACATGGCACCTTCAACGAGCGCTTCGGCAGCGTGGAAATTGGGCGCCCGCACGGCGATGCGCACACGTTCGTCATCGCCGGCGCGGGTACGGGGTCGGCTGTGTTTCGCCAGCTCATCCGGCAGGGCAAGGCGTTCTACGCGGGCGTTCTGCACGAAGGGGACATCGACTGTGAGCTCGCGCGCGACCTGGCGGCGGAATGCGTGGCCGAGCGCGCCTTCGAGCCTATCGGGGATAAAACCATAGCCCACGCCAAAGAGCTCCTCGTCCACTGTGCGCGCCTTATCGTGTGCCCCGCCGCCTTCGGCACCATAAACGCCCGCAACGCAGAGCTCGTCGAGTTCGCACGCTCGCATGGTATCGAGGTCATGCGAGCGTGCGAAGGCGCATCGGAGGATTCCCAATTGGAGTGGGAAGGATAAACTGGACTTTTTTAAGGATCCTCAGGCTACAGCTCCTACGCCGGCGAGGTCTCCAAGGCGCCGGAGAACCTCGTGAACAGGAATTTCCACGCCGACGAGCCCAACTAGGCCTAATCCAAGCGAGATTCCAGACTCGAAAGGCCGTTGAGCGTGAGGTCGTTGGCAACCTCCGAGACGCGCTCGATAGGAACCGAGCCATCAGACAATGCCCACGTGCGATAGATACCGATAATACCCGACAGCAAAAACGACAGATAATAGTCGAACATCTCGTCCTTGAGACCTTGAGGCAGCAGATCGCGCTCGGCAATCTCGTGCTCGAGCGGCGCACGAAGACGAGCCATAAAATCATCGAGCGGAATGTTCTCGATAAGTTGACGATTAAGCACCAAGTTGTTGCACAGTGCCTCGTTAACGGTTTTAAAGAAGGTCGCCGCCGCGCCAAGAGCGCGCTCGTTGGTGTCGCCGTCCATTGAAGCAAGCGTTTTCTCGACCGAGTCGACAATCATCTCCACCACATCGACGGCAATGGCATCGAGCAGGCCGTCAACCGTACCAAAGTGAACGTAAAAGGTCTTGCGGTCGACATTGGCCTCGCGCGCAATAGCACTCACCGTAATGTCTGCCAGCGGCTTTTCCATGAGCAGGCGCTCGAAAGCCGAAAGGATGGCATTACGGCTGCGAACGATGCGACGATCAAGACGCGGTTTGCTGGTTGCCATGGGCGTGTCCCTTCGATATGCGAGCATTCATCAACAGATGAGAGATAATCTACGTAAGAGGATTATCCCCCATACAGCACAAATATGCCTCGCATCATGAAGAACGCACGACTGCCCTACTGCGACTTAGGGTGCTTCTTCTTATTGAGTGCCGACGGAGATACGCGAATACCGTCTCCTGTCTGACGCACATAGGCCTTATGAGCCGGCTTTGCGGTCCCAGAAGCCTTCTGAGCGTGCTTCTTGGGATCAACGGTAACAGCATTCGTGGGGTGCGGCTTAGTGGGCGCAGAGGGCGTCTGAGGCGTGCGGCCGAGCTTGCGCATCACGCGATCCCAGCGCGCATGGATGCTCTCGTTGTGGGCGCTCTTAAGTCCCAGCAGGGGCGCAGCCAAAATGGTAGGCGCAATAAACGTAATGAGACGCCACAGCAGATATCCGGCGGTCGAAGCCGAACCGAAGAAATGACCCAAGAACAATGCAAAGCCGCCCTCAGCGCCACCAGTTCCACCGGGCAAGGGAACCGCAGAGCTTAACAGCTGGACAAAGGCGCTCGCGGCCATGACCGAGAAAAAGTCGACCTCGTGGTGGCCAAAGGCAAGCATCAGGAAATACGGAACCAGATAGAAAAACGCGAGCTGCAGCATGGTGATAAACACGGTGAGCAGCATGGAAGAAAAATGTCCGGCCGAAAGCTTGAACTTCTCGGAGAAGGAGTAGATCTCGCCATCGACAAACGTGCGCCAACCCTCGATCTTAGTGGCCGAGACACCAATGCGCTCGAGCCAATTGATGATGCAATGGGCGACGCGCGTGACGGTCTTAGGCATGAGCGCGACGGCGAAGATGCCAAGCAAGATGCAGCAGTGTCCACCAAAGCTAAAGACGCACAGCAGCGTCATGTCGCCGTAGCGTTCGGCAAAAAACGGCATACGGGCGAGCAGCAGGATAGCGCCCCAGGCGACCAGGCCAAACTGGTACACGATAAAACGCGTGAATTGCGTGGCGCCGGCCTCGCCCACGTTTTGGCCCGCCTTGGTCAGGCGGTAGATCTGGGCGGGAGTCGAGCCCATCATCATGGGCGTCAGGTTGCCAAAGAAGATGCCACTCGCCTCGACCGAGATCAGGTCGCGGATGCCGACGGGCGAATTGGGATCGAGCCAGACGGCGATCGCATAGGCCACAATGCCAAAGAACAGGTACATGAACATGCAAAGACACGCGACAACGAGCCATGACGCCTGGACGCTCGACATAGCGGCCCAGAACTGCCCCATCTGCCCGGTTACCACCAGATAGACGATATAACCTACCAGCACGACGCCGATAAAGATGGCGCCGCGGCGTGCGCTCTTATTGTCATCTCCGCCCGAGGCCTCAACCTCGACCTGGGGCTTAGACGTATGCTGAGAGGACTCCGTCATGAGACTCCTTCTAACAGTCAAAATATCTTGGTTATTGTACCCGTAAGGGCCATAGGCAGAACGCAAAGCTCTGGTTCAAACGGGAATTGCAGACGGTTGTTTGAAAATAAAAAACCCGGCCTTCCATGGGAAGCCCGGGTATCAAATGCGTGGTAGCCCGTACCAGATTCGAACTGGTGATCTCCGCCTTGAGAGGGCGGCGTCCTAAACCGCTAGACGAACGGGCCATA
>DXLP01000049.1 GCA_019414645.1 Collinsella sp. | reverse complement strand
CCAGCGGATCGTGCTCGGCCTGGGCCATCAGGTCGGCCGCGACCACCATGGGCTTGGCCGTAGCATCGGCCAGCACGCAGACCTCGGAGGGACCGGCGACCATATCGATACCCACGTCACCCGAGACAATCTGTTTGGCAGCGGCGACAAAGGCGTTGCCCGGGCCGGTGATTTTGTCGACGCGCGGAATGGTCTCGGTACCGTACGCCAGTGCGGCCACGGCCTGGGCGCCGCCCACCATATAGATCTCGTCCACGCCGCCGAGCTTTGCCGCGGCGAGTGTGTAGGGGCTGATCAGGCCGTCCTTTTGCGGCGGGGTCACCATGACCACGCGCTCAACGCCGGCGACCTTGGCGGGAATGGCGTTCATAAGCACGGTGGAGGGATACTGCGCACGGCCGCCCGGCACGTAGATGCCAGCCGCGGCAAGCGGGGTCACCTTAACGCCGAGCATCGTGCCGTCCGGGCGCGTGGTAAACCAGCTCTGCTCGACCTCGCGCTGGTGGAACTCGCGAATCTGGCGTGCAGCCTTTTCGAGCGCCGCGACAAAAGCGGGATCGAGGCCCTCGAGCGCGGCATCGATCTGCTCTTGCGGCAGACGGAAGCTCTGCAGCTCAACGCCGTCAAAGCGCTGGCAATAGTCGCGCACCGCGGCATCGCCGTTGGCACGCACGTTGGCCACGATATCGCGCGCGGCGTCGACGATGTTTTGCGGCAGCACGCCCTTTCGGTTGAGCTGGTTGGTAACGAGGCGCTCACCGGGAGCAAGCTCGATGGTCTTCATATCGGTATCCCCTATCGGTCGAGGTTGTGTTCGAAAAACGAAAGGCCGGGCGGCGGCGCCAGTCGGCCCGCAGCCCGTACGTTGGGGCGCCCGTGCGTGCTCGCGCTATTGTGCCGAGCCCGCGACGGGCTCAAAATGCTTGTCCTTAACAGCAGCTGCCAAGCGATCTGCCAGATTGCGTACGCGCGGATCCAGGCGCGCGGCACCCGGATTGACAAAGAAGCGCGCCGTGCAGTCCATAATGCGACCAGTAATAACCAGGTCGTTATCGCGCAGGGTGGCGCCCGTGGCGGTAATGTCCACGATACGGTCGGTCATACCGACGATGGGGCCCAGCTCGATATTGCCGTGCAGCGAGACGATATCGGCATTCACGCCACGCTCGGCATACCAGGCGCTCGCGATGCGCGGATACTTGGTGGCCACACGAAGCGACCCGCGACGGGCATAGTTGCGCTCGGCCTGGCCAGCGCGCCACGCGGGCTCTGCCTCGATAAACGTGCACAGGCCGTAGCCCAGATCGACCAGCTGCAGCAAGTTGAGGTCTGCCTCGATGAGCGAGTCCCAGCCACAGATGCCGCAATCGGCACCACCACAGCCCACAAAAGCGGGCGCGTCGCTGGGACGCACGATGACAAACTCGATATCGCCGACCGTGCCCTCGCCGGCACGCGTGTCGCGACCGCGCACAATCAGGTGACGGCCGGGGTCGCGCAGCTCAGAGACGTCCAGGCCCGCGGCCTCGAGCACGTCGAGCGTGTCGGCCTTAAGCGAGCCCTTGGGCACGGCGATGCGTAGCGGGCCTTCGGCGCCGCGGCCTACGGCGTGGTCACCATCGGAGGCGGCGTCCTCGGCAGAGGTGCACGCGGCCTCCAGACGCTCGAGCGAAAAGGCGAAGCCCGCCGCCGGCACCTCGATGCCGTCGCCGAACGCGCCGGTAAAGATAGAGTCGTAGCGACCGCCCGAGCCCACCGGATCGGGCAGGCCACCGGCATAGGCCTTAAAGACCAGGCCCGTGTAGTAATCGAAAGAATTCATAATGGAAAAGTCGAAGGACAGCACCTGAGCGTCCTCGGGCGCCAGGCCCTCGACCAGCGCGCGCAGCTCACGCGTGAGCGGCGCGACAATACCGGCAGCCGCCAGCAGCGCATCCACGCGATCGAGCGCTTCGGCCCCACCATGCAGGCGCGGCAGTTCGCTGACGGCGGCCTTAACGGCATCGGTCTCGGCGCTTGCCGCCACGCGGGCATCGAGACCCACAAAGTCGTTGGCGTGCACGCAGCGCAGAGCCTCGGCAGCCAGCTCGCGATCCTCGCACGCCGCGAGCAGTTCCTTAAACGGGCGCACGCTACCTGCGATAATGCGCGCATCGGGCAGCGCCAACTTGCGAACGGCCTCGGCCACCAGCGAGACGATCTCGACATCGCCCGCGGTATCGCCCGCGCCGATGAGCTCAAAACCCAGCTGGGTAAATTGACGCGAACCGCCGGCATTGCGCTGGCATTCGCGAACCACCGGCGCCTCATAGCGCAGGCGCAGCGGCAAGTCGGCCGCGCGCATGCGGGTCGAGACCAAACGCACGATCGGCAACGTATTGTCGGGACGAACCACCAACAAGCGGCCGTCATCGTCAAAAAGCTTAAACGGCGTGTCCGCGATACGGCCGCCCTCCTCGAGCGAGCCCTTGTCCTCGAGCAGCGGCGTCTCAACCGGCAGATAATGATGCTCCCTAAAGCAGCCCTTCACCGTCAGCGCAATCTCCTCGCGCGCCTGAGCCTCCTCGGGCAATATGTCCCGGAATCCCCACGGTGTGGCCGTCATCTGGTGAGCCTCCTCATGCTGTGTTGCATACAGAACAAACGACCGGCATAGCTCCGCCGGTCTTTTGGGTACTTTAGCATACTAGAGTGCTTGCGGGGAAAATCCTTGTCCGCAGCTCACACCGTATTCATTTGGAAACATAGGGGCAGACGCTCAGCTAAATCTGACGATTATCTAGGCCAACCAGAAACCATATCCCGTTTTTCGTCTAAAAACTGGGATGCAGTTTCCGCTGAGGACCTTTTCCGAACTGCTTCTGCAGCGGCAGTTTTGGCTCCGGGACCGCGTCAATCGCATATCTTTATGGCGCCTTTATCCTACACATGTTGTATAACTACCAAATGTGGAATATAACAAAGAGCAAAACATAGGCTGAGCGTTATGGAGGATTGAGGTTGAAAGAGAAGCTATTTCGATGGGTCGTGAAGCACCGCAAACCCATCATCGCGTTCTATGCGGTGGCAGCACTGGTATGCCTGTTCCTGCGCCAGTTTGTAGGCGTTAACTACGACATTACGAGCTATCTGCCCGACGAAGCGGCGTCGACCGTCGCTCTGAATACCATGGGTGATGAGTTTGAGGGTGACATTCCCAACTGTCGCGTTATGGTGCCCAATGTCTCGATCGCTCAGGCGCTCAAATACAAGGACAAAATCAAAAAGGTCGACGGCGTCGAGGAGGTCCTATGGCTTGACGACGCGGCAGATATCGATCAGCCGCTTGCCACGCAAGACAAAGACACCGTTGAGACCTATTACAAAAAGAACAACGCCCTGTTTACGGTGACGGTTAATTCCGAAAAGGAGATCGAGGCAACCGACGCTATTCGAGATATCGTGGGCGACGAGGGCGCCATTACGGGCTCGGCCATGTCTAACGCGCTTGCCACCACATCGACCGAGCAGCAGATCAGCATTATCACGGTCGCTGTCATAGCGATTATCTTCGTGATTCTGGTCATCACGACTACCAGCTGGGCCGAACCCATCCTGGTGCTGCTGGGCCTGGGCGTCTCGGTGTTTATCAACTGGGGCACCAACCTCATCTTTGGCGAGATTAGCTTTGTCACCAACTCTGCGGGCTCCATTTTGCAGGTTGCCATCGCGCTGGACTTCTCGGTCTTTTTGCTGCACCGCTTTAACGAGGAGCGTGGCCGCCACGGCAGCGTTGCCGAAGACATGGTGCAGTCGTGCTGCCTGTCCTCGGTCGCCGTGTTTTCGAGCGGTTGCACGGTCTGCATCGGCTTTATCGCGCTTGCCGCCATGCAGTTTAAGATCGGCCCCGACCTTGGTCTTGCCCTTGCAAAGGGTATCGCCATCAGCCTGGTATCGGTCTTTACCTTTGTTCCTTCGATGTTCGTTCAGTTCGATGGCTTTGTGCAAAAATCGCAGCACAGGCCCTTTGTCCCGCCGCTGGGTAAGTTCGCCCGTCTGGTGCTCAAGGTCTGTATCCCCGCTGCCGTCGTGATCCTCGCCGTGGTTTACCTTGCGCGTGTGGCATCGACCTCCAGCGATATCACGTACTACTACGGCACTTCGCACATTTTTGGTTCGGATACGCGGCTTGGTCAGGATATGGACAAGGTCAAGGAGGTCTTTGGCAACTCCGATACCTACGTTGTGCTCGTTCCCCGTGGAGAGGTGAGCGAGGAGCAGGCACTCTCCAATGAGCTCAAGGCGCTCCCCGAGGTCAAGTCCATCCAGAGCTATGTTGACGTTGCGAGTCCCTATATCCCCACGGGCATGGCCGAAAAGGACACGCTCGATCTGGTGGAGGGAGAGCACTACAGCCGTTTGGTGCTCACGGTTACCGCGCCCTACGAGGGTCCGAGTACATTTAAGCTGGTCAAGAAGATTCGTTGTATCGCGGACAAACATTATCCGGGTAAGGCAATGCTCGCCGGCGAGGGCGTGAGCACCACCGACCTTAAGGACACCATCACCGTCGATAAGGGCAAGGTCGACCTCATCGCCGTCGTGGCCGTGTTCGCGGTCTTGCTGCTGGCCACCAAGTCGCTGAGCCTGCCGATCATCTTGGTGCTCGTGATTGAGACCTCGATCTGGATCAACTTTGCTGCACCGCTCTACACCGGTATGCACGAGTTCTTCCTCGCCTACTTAATTGTGAGCTCCATCCAGCTGGGCGTTGCCGTCGACTACGGCATCCTGATTGCTGACCGCTATCGTGAGGACCGCGTGACCATGCATAAGCGCGAAGCGCTACTCGAGACCATGGAAGCTTGCACGATTCCTGTTTTGACCTCTGGATCGGTTCTGCTGATCAGTGGCTTCCTGATCCATGCGATCTCGAGCCACGGCGTGCTCAAGCAGATCGGCTGGTTCCTGGGCGTCGGCGTGAGCATCTCCCTAGTCGCCGTACTCTTTGCGCTGCCGGGTTTCCTGTATGTGCTCGATGGCCTCATCGGCAAGACCACGCTCAAAGCTCATTTTTTGCCCAAGGATGCCCAGGATCCGGTTTCGGATACCACCGAGGCATCGGCTGCGGACGGCTCCGCTCAGTAACGTTTTACAAAGCAGTTGGAAGGAATACCGCAATGCATACCCATACCACTGATACCGCTTCGAAAGAGCTCAAAGCCCAACGCGATCTTGTACGTCGTCCCCATAAGCGCATCGCTGCGCTCGCTCTTGCCGCCGGTCTGACCGTGGCCCTTACCGTTCCCGGTGCCGTTGTGTTCGCCGACGGCGTAGGGTCGACGAGCGCTGCCTCGGCTACGAGTGAACAGATGGCGACGGACTCCGATAACAGCACGCCGGGATATAAGAAAAACCAGGTCGTATACGTCAAAACCGATGCCGACGGCAATCGCACGGGTGTTTACGTGGTCAATAGCTTCGAGGCCAATAAGGGCGTCAAGATCGACGATGCCGGCACCTATAACAAAGTGACCAACCTATCGACGACTCAAAAACTAACGGACGACAGCGGGTCGGTTGCCGTTACGGGCCAGGGAGTGCAGGACTTTGTCTACCAGGGCGATCTGGACAAGAACACTCAGATGCCGTGGAACGTCACCGTGGCATACCAGCTCGATGGCCGCGATATCGACGCCAAGGATTTGGCGGGCAAGAGCGGCAAGCTCACCATGAAGCTCAAGGTCGAAAAGAATGACGACTATACCGGTGGCGATTATGCCGATAACTACCTGGTTCAGATTACCGGTCAGCTTAAGGATGCCGAGGCACACGATATTGAGGCTGAGGGCGCCACGGTTGCTGCCAACGGCTCCAACACGCAGCTTACCTACATGGTGATTCCCGGCAGCACCGGAGACTACACCATTACGACCGATGTTGAGGATTTTGAGTTTGATGGCTGGCAGATTGTCGGCGTGCCGCTGAATCTTGCCATCGATGTGGACTCGAGCAGCATGGATACGAGCCAGCTCGTGGAGCTCTCCAACGGTATTGCTACGGCCAATAGCGGTGCTGGCCAGGTTGCCGACGGTGTCAAGACGCTCGCGGCCTCGCTTGCCACGGCCAATACCGGTGCCGGCACGCTGTCCAGTGGCGCCGCTGCGCTCGCGGCGGGTACGAGTCAGCTCAACGCGCAGGTCCCCACGCTGGTCGAAGGCGTGAGCAACCTTAATGCCGGTGCCGAGGGGGTTAATGCCGGTGCCGTGCAGCTTAAGGGCGGTGCGTCCGATCTTTCGGCGGGCCTTTCCAAGCTGCAGGGGAGCGCACAGCAGATCTCGGGCGGCATAAGTGGAATTGCCGCTGGGTCCGATACGTACGTCGACGCGCTGACGCTGGGCAAGCAGGCTCAGGAGGCAAACCTTGCCAAGGCGCAGGCTGCGGCCAAGGCGGCCCAGGACGCCGTGACCGCTACGTCGGGCAACGCCTACAGCGCGCTGTACGGGCCGCAGGGTCTTACGGCGGCGCTCAGCGGCGAGGGGCAGTACCTTGCCGGTGCACAGCAGGCGCTCGGCGGGGCAAAGCAGGCCGCGAGCGCCATGGGCAACGATGCGGCAAAGGCTAACGCCGAGAGCGCAAAGGCTGGCGCCGAGAGCACCGTTGCATCTATTGCCGCTGCCAAGGCGGCGGTCGCCGATGCTCAGGACGCGCTGGATAACGCGGCCGATCTCGACTCCGCCAAGGCTGCGGCAGCCAAGCTAAGCGAGGCTACGGCACAGCTGGATGCCGCCACCGCAAGTGCCGGCAGTGCTGCTACCAGCGCGGGTGCCGCCGCCACGGCGGCATCGAGCGCCGATGCGACGGGTCTTACCGCGCTTCTCGATTCTGCATCCAATGCCGTTGCGGGCGCGCAGGGTCTTAACACGCAGGTGTCGCAGGACCTTAAGGGTGCCGAGTCCATGTTTGGCACGCTTACCGATCAGGTTACGACTTTGGCCCAGGCGGCCGGCGCCCAGGGCGGCGCCCAGGGTGCCGTCACCGCGCTCGATAGCGCCATTCAGGGCTACACCACTGTCCAGGATGGCCAACAGCTGAGCCTGGCCGGAGCCATCGCCTATATGAACAGCGCGATCAACCCGGCAAACCCCACGGCCGTGAACCCCGGTCTTGTCGCCGGTGTTGGCTCTGCAGCAACGGGCGCGGGTCAGCTGAGCGATGGCGCCGCGGCTCTTGCCGCGGGCACCGACCAGCTTGCTGCGGGCACACAGCAGCTCAACGGTGCCACGCCCGCGCTTGCCAACGGCGCATCACAGCTCAACAACGGTGCGGCGCAGCTCAAGACAGGTGCTGCTAGCCTTGCTGGCGGCATGAATCTTCTCTCCTCGGGTGCAGGTACGCTTGCCAGCGGCGCATCCGAGCTCGGCAACGGCATGCAGGAGCTTACCGACCGAACGAGCAATCTCGATACTCAGGTCATCGACACCGTTAAGGACAAGATCGAGGAAATGCTCAACCCCGGCTTTACGCCGACGGACTTTGTCAACGGCGAGCAGGGCGGACATATAAATCGCGTGCAGTTTATCTATATGACGGGCGCGATCAGCAAGTAGGCAGCCGCGCCCTTGTGGCGATTGGCATCGATAGCAAGTTATGAGGGGAGGGGCCGTCGGGCATTGTCTCGGCAGCCCCTCTTTGCTGTCAGCGGCCACTTCGCGTCTTTGCAGAAGCTGTACCGCAAGATTTGTGTTTGGAAGGAGACGCGCTTTCTGCAAGGGGCGGAGCGCGGAAAGCATGTCCCGGATTTGATGCTCGGAACGGGATGAGCTTTCCGGATCGGACCCCAAGCGGAAAGCGCGTCCCGTTTCGGGGCTTCAGAATGGGACGCATCCGGAAACCGCATCCCACTCTGAGCCGAAATTCCGGGATGAGATTTCCGCCGAGGACACCCTGCGCCGACGGCAACGCAAAAAGGGCGCCCGCGCGAATGCGGACGCCCTTGTGTAGGGTCGAGATATCAACCAGCCAAGATATCGGCCCTGCGGCCAGCTCTTAGTAGTCGAACTGGTGGTAGTAGCGGCGGTACTTGAGGTTGTGCTTGGTGACC
>DXLP01000048.1 GCA_019414645.1 Collinsella sp. | reverse complement strand
GCTGACCGGTGGACGGCACCGAGCCGTACGCTTGGACTGAAGAAGGGGGAGGCCTTGCGGCCTCCCCCTATTTTGCGTTTGGTCGATATGGGCTAAACGCCTCTATGCTTTAATAGCTTTCTCTATTTGAAGAAAATAAAATGAATGACCAGCGCGATTGCCACGACGGCAATGATCAAGAGCGCGATTTGGAGGCGGTGCTGTTTGCGCCGTCTGTTTGACGATGTAAATATCGATTTCCCCTGCTTAGGCGTCTCAAGATAGCGTGCGGAATGCGTTAGAGTTTGCTTGGGACGGGGTCCTCTGCGATGCTGCTTGGTGGGTGTTTGTGATTGCTCCTGGCTGCATACGCTGTTTTTGGATAAGGGGGCATCTTTTAGATACACCGGATCGCTCGAGGCGACACCCATGTGTCTACGAGCTGATTGAGATTCTTCAAGGGTTTGATATCGATTGCGAGTTACATACTCAGGCTCTGCATCGTTAATGGGCTCTTGGGAAATATGGGGACGATGGTAGCGTATGGGCTGTGAATAGGCAGAACTATCATTCTGTAGCGGCTCATACGAATTGTCGGAGGTCTGATCGTCCATGATGCCCTTAGGTTGTCATTAGCAATGAGTATGCGCTCATTGTAAGCCCCCTGCTTCGTTTTGACAGGCGCGTATTCGGTATTCAAGGCTCTGTTCAAAGAACCTTAACCTCGTTAAAACCTTAGTCACTAAGACTTAGATATGCTTATAGAAAGAGACTTAAAAAACTTTATATCAAAGTGTATATATACGAATTGGGTGGGCATATATTAGAGCGTCAAAAGAAGTCCCTGCCACCTAGAAGATGGCTCGGCAGTCCTTTAAAGGAGTGGTAGTCATGGCAAGCATGGTTCCTTATCGTTCGGTTTTTGGAGTTCGTCCCTCTGCTAGCTCGTTGTTTGATCTCTTTGATGATATGACCGACCTGGCAAATAACTCTATCGCCTCTAAGGCGTTTCCCGTCGATGTTGAGGACAAGGGCGACGGTTACGAGGTCAAGGCTTATTTGGCTGGCGTCGCCAAGGATGACATCGACGTTGAGCTCAATGAGGGTCGTCTTTCCATTAGCGTGAATGTCGAGGAGAGCGAAGAGAACGAGGGCAAGAACTTCCTGCAGAAGGAGTTTAGCTCGTACAGTGCGACGCGCGGTGTGTACCTGAAGGATGCTTCGAGCGAGGGCCTTTCTGCAAAGTACGCCGACGGCATCCTTACCGTTACGGTTCCTAAGATTGTCGAGAAGAAGAACGTTACGAAGATCTCCATCGAATAACTTCGTTGGTGTTCTTCGCTATTAAAAGACAACAAAAGGGGCTGGGAAGCGATTCCCGGCCCCTTTTGCTGTTTAGGACAGTCTATTGAATGGTTGCTGGCCGATACTGGCTTGCGGGGCGTATCGAGAGTTTTCGCGATCCTTGGAGAAGGGTGGCGGAGCTGCCGAGCTCGTCATCCAGGGTTGCGGCCAGAGCTTTGGCATAGCTTTTGACGGTAAGGCTCGGACGATTGTTATCTTGGCTGATATGCATGGCAATGAGCTGTTCGGTGCGATCGGTAACAAGTTCGCGCGCGGCTTCGGCGGCTTGGCCGTTGGAGAGGTGTCCCCTTGCAGACAGGATGCGCTCCTGAAGAAAGCGGGGATATTCTCCCTCGCGCAGCATGGTCGCATCGTGGTTGCTTTCGAGCGCGAGGACTCGACAATCTTTGAGGGTGTTCATGGCTTGGCTCGATAGCTCTCCGGTGTCGGTGGCAAAGCCGATGGAATCATCGAGAGCATTGAATCGATAGCCGACTGGATTGATGACATCGTGTGATGTTGAGTAGGTTTGCACGTGGATGCCGGCAATGGAAAGGGTGTCACCGGGATCGAATTCCTCGACAGGCAGATGCGAAAGATTTTCTTTGTTCGAAAGAGTGCCCCTGCTGGCAAAGAGGGGGCCGTGCCAGTGCTTGCACCAGATATCGAGGCCCTTGATGTGATCGCTATGCTCATGAGTAATGAGAAGAGCCGAGACGTTGTCAGCCGAGAGCCCCAGTTCTGCCATGCGCTTTAATGTCTCGCGGCGAGACAGTCCGTCATCGACCATAATGAGCCCCTGCGGGCCCTCGATGAGCGCGCAGTTGCCTTTAGAGCCACTGCCGAGGATATGAAGGTGCAGACGAGACATAAGATTCCAAAGGATACAATGGGTGCGGACGAATAGAGGAGGAAGCAAATGCCTACGGTATCTCAGCATTATGGACACCATGCCGTGCCTGGGGCAGTCGATGAGACCCGGACGAGACAGCAGGCTGCTCCTGTCGTGCTCATGGTATCAGGCGGCGCGGACTCGACGGCACTGCTTCTTATGGCGTGCACATCAAAGCTGGATATCCAAGACGGACGCGGTGTTGCCCCCATCGCGCGCGAGCGACTGCACGTGCTGCATGTGAACCATCATCTGCGCGGCAAGGCGTCCGATGGCGACGAGGCCTTTGTGCGTGAGCTCTGCGCACAATATGGTCTACCGCTGTGTGTTGAGCATGCCTATTTTGATGATGAATCGGGCAATATCGAGGCGGCTGCCCGCGAGGTGCGCTATGCCGCGGCGCGAAGGTATGTTCGCGAGCTCTGCGCCCAGACGGGGGCACCGCGAACGGCGGCTCGTATCTGCACCGCGCACACGTCTTCGGATCGCGCGGAAACGTTTTTGATGAACGCGATTAAGGGTTCGGGGCCCGCTGGTCTATCGAGCATTCCTCGCCGGAGGAATATCGTGGTGCGTCCCTTGCTCGACCTAACTCATGGCGAGCTCGTGGGCTATCTACAGGTACATGGTCAGCCGTGGCGTGAAGACGAGAGCAATGAGGATATCTCGTATCTGCGAAACTACGTGCGCCATCGAGTGATGCCGGTGGTGGCGCAGCGCAACGCGAGCGTGTGCAAGACGATTGGCGCCGCCTGCGAGATCTTAGGCGATGAGGACGCGTTTTTGTCTCAGCTTTCGGCACAGGCGTTTCGAAGCTGTTTGCGCAAAGAGGCAGCGGGCGCGCTGGTGCTCGATGCCAGGCGCCTTGCTGCGGCCGAGGTGGTAATCGCGCGGCGCATCGTGCGACTGGCGATCAAACGCATCGATCCGGACGCTCGTCCCGAGATGCGACATGTGGAGCGAGTCCTTTCCTGCGTTGCCGAGGGCACCGGCTCGGTCACGCTTCCGGCGGGGATTGACGCACGCATTGAGTTTGGCATGCTGGCGTTTAAGGCGCCGGTGGCTCGCGAGGGCCTGGTCGCGGACTGGGTTACCGTACCCGGTCGTTTGCCGTTGGGCGGGGGATGTATGCTGGTCGCAGAGCCGATGGTCGTTGAGCCGGGATGCGACATCGTGCGCCGCGCCCGTGAGCTTGCGGCTGCCGGGGAAGTGACAGCTTTGGTAGACGCGGCTGCCCTGGGTTTTGCCGACAGCGATAGTGAGCGGATCCTGGCGGGCTCACGTGGCGAGATCCCTGCAGAGGCGCGATTGGCGCGCCTGTGGGTGGACGGTCCCGCACCGGGAGACGTGATGTGCCCGTTAGGGATGAGTGGCCGAAGCAAGAAAGTATCCGATTTGCTAGGTGAGGCTCGCATTCCCGTTTCCGAGCGCGCCGGCGTGCCCATGGTGAGGACGGCGCCGGGGGGTGCCGTGGTGTGGGTCGCCGGAGTTCGCGCGGACGAGCGTTTTAAGTGCACGGCCGCAACGCGCGTGGCATATCTGCTCCGCGTGGTCGATGCGGAATAGCGTCCCACGCCTGCTATTCTGTGCGACGTTGACGGTATTCCCGCGCTGATGGCGCACGGGCTGGTAAATTTACCCCGTGCGCTGCTAGAATGTGTAGTTCGCGTCCATACGGCGGTGTGTGGGCGATAAGCACAAGAAAGGGTTGTCATGGCTTCTCAACATCCGGATATCGAGAAGGTTCTGTTCACGCAGGAGGATATCGACGGTATCGTCTCTCGCCTGGGCGAGGAGATTACGCGCGACTACGCGGGTAAGGATCTGGTGCTGATTGCGGTCCTGCGCGGCGCCGTGGTCTTTATGGGCGACCTGATGCGTAAGATCGAGCTGCCGACCAACATCGATTTCATGGCTGTTTCGAGCTACGGCGACGGTGTGAAGTCCTCGGGTATCGTGCGTATCATTAAGGACCTGGATATCGACATCCGCGGTCGCGACGTGCTGATCGTCGAGGACATTCTGGACTCGGGCCTGACGCTCAAGTATCTGATGAAGAACCTCGAGAGCCGCAAGCCCGCTTCTCTGGAGGTCGCCGCCTTCCTGTGGAAGGACGTTGAGGACCGCGTCTCGGCCATCACGCCCAAGTATGTTGGAACCCATTGCCCCGATGCCTTTGTGGTGGGCTACGGCCTCGACTATGCCGAGCGCTATCGCAACCTTCCGTATCTGGGCATTTTGAAACCGGAGGTTTATTCGTAAGATGCCCGACGACCGTAACGACAACAATTCCCAGACTCCCCGGGACCCAAAGATCCCGGGGATGCCCGGAGGCAAGAAGCCCACGCGTACGGGCTGGCTGTATTTTATTTTGGCTTGCGCGCTTCTGGGCTACGCCTTCTTTAACATGGGCTCCGGCTTTGCCAATTCCAGCAATACCGTTAAGCTCGCGACGAGCGAGATGGTCAGCGCCATCAAGCAGGATCGCGTCGAAGATCTGACCTATACGGTTCAAGATGGAAGCGTGACGGGTCATTACTGGAAGACAAAAAAGGACAAGGGCGATACGAGCGAGCTCAAGAGCTTCTCTTCGACCTATGTCGGCTCCGATTCGCTTGCCGAGCTCATGGCGGAGCACCCCGATACCAAGTACATCGTCAACACCAACGATCCCGATTTTTGGGGCGACTTGGCGATGAGTGTGCTTCCGACGATCGCCCTTATCGCCATCATGTTCTACTTTATGCGCCAGATGATGGGCGCCAACAACAGGAACATGCAGCTTGGCAAGACCAACGCCAAGACCAACGAGGCCACACGCCCCAAGGTCAAGTTTGAAGACGTTGCCGGCGTGGACGAGGCAGTCGAGGAGCTCGAGGAGATCCGTGACTTTTTGAGCGATCCGGATCGCTATCGCAAGCTGGGCGCCAAGATCCCGCGTGGCGTGTTGCTGGTTGGCCCTCCGGGCACCGGTAAAACGCTGCTGGCCAAGGCCGTTGCCGGCGAGGCGGGCGTGCCGTTCTTTAGCATCTCGGGTTCCGACTTTGTCGAGATGTTCGTAGGTGTCGGCGCCAGCCGTGTGCGTGACCTCTTTAAGGAGGCCAAGTCCCAGGCCCCGTCGATCATCTTCATCGATGAGATCGATGCCGTGGGACGTCAGCGCGGAGCCGGCTTGGGCGGCGGCCACGACGAGCGCGAGCAGACGCTCAACCAGCTGCTGGTCGAGATGGACGGTTTTGAGGAGAGCGAGTCGGTCATCCTGATCGCCGCCACCAACCGCCCCGACATTCTGGATCCGGCGCTGCTGCGTCCCGGCCGTTTTGACCGTCAGGTTACGGTCGACCGTCCGGACGTGAAGGGCCGCGAGCAGATTTTGCGCGTGCATGCCGAGAACAAGCCGATGGACGAGGACGTTAAGTTTGAGAAGCTCGCCCAGATGACCGTTGGCTTTACTGGTGCCGATTTAGCGAACCTGCTCAACGAGTCTGCGCTGCTGGCCGCTCGCCGTCATCGTTCCGTGATCTCGATGGACGAGGTCGAGGAGTCGATGGAGCGCGTGATTGCCGGACCGCAACGCAAGGGTCGCGTGATGACCGAGGCCGAGCGCACCACGATTGCCTATCACGAGAGCGGTCACGCCCTGGTGGGCCACATCCTGGAGCACTCCGATCCGGTTCACAAGATTTCGATCGTCAGCCGAGGTCAGGCTCTGGGCTACACACTGCAGCTTCCGCAGGAGGACCACTTCCTCAAGACCAAGAACGAGATGCTCGACGAGCTTGCCGTGTTCTTGGGCGGTCGCGTTGCCGAGGAGCTCATGTGCGATGATATTACGTCGGGCGCGAGCAACGATCTGGAGCGCGCAACCAAGATGGCGCGCGAGATGGTCACGCGCCTGGGCATGAGCGAGGAGCTGGGCACTCAGGTCTTTGGCGAGGCACAGCATCAGGTATTCCTGGGCCGCGACTATGCCGATCATCAGGATTACTCCGAGGAGACGGCGCGCCGCATCGATATCGAGGTTCAGCGCATCATGCGCGAAGCCCATCGTCGTGCGGTCGAGATTTTGGATGCCCGTCGCGATCAGCTCGATCTGATGGCGAAGGTGCTGCTTGAGCGCGAGACCGTCGAAGGCGACGCCGTGAACGCCCTGCTCGACAACGAGTGGAATGCCTACCTTGAGCGCGAGGGCGATATCCTGGCGGCCAAGGAGGAGCGCAATGCCAAGGCGGCCGGCATGCCGACCAAGAAGCGCGCGCCTCGAATGAGCGAGGAGGAGCTGGCGGCTGATGCCGCGGCCTTTGCGCAGGCGGCCATGCAGGAGGATGCCGAAGCCGCATCCGATGATGCTGACGATGACCATGCCGTCGTCGATGCCGACACCGACGCCGACAAATAGTCTTTGTGGCGAAAGCCTCCGCGGGGAAACCTGCGGAGGCTTTTTCTTTTGAGCGATATGGGGCCGTCTGTTGATTGGGGACAGACTTAAATGAGCGTTTTCACGCATTTAAGTCTGTCCCCAATCAACATTGCTGCGACACTTTGCTCGGCTAAAGCGTACAATAGCGCCTATGCGAAAGGGGAACAGATGATCAACGAAACTATGTATGCTCGCGGTGCGGAAAGCTCCATCATCCGTGAGATTTTTAGCTATGGCCTTGAGCGCAAGGCGCAGATCGGTGCGGAAAACGTATTCGATTTTTCGCTGGGCAATCCGAGCGTTCCGGCACCCGCTGCTGTGGCGGAGTCCATTAAGAAGGCCCTGGAGCTGCCGAGCGACCAGCTGCACGGCTACACGCCCGCACCGGGCCTGCCGCAATGTCGTGCCGCTGTGGCCGAATCGCTCAACCGCCGCTTTGGCACGAGCTATGAGGGCAAAGACGTCTTTATGACGGTGGGTGCCGCGGCTTCGCTCACCTGCGCGCTCAACGCCGTTACGAATCCGGGCGACGAGGTTATTGTTATCGCCCCGTACTTTCCGGAGTATCGCGTTTGGATTGAGAAGGCCGGCTGTACGTGTGTTGAGGCGCTCGCCGATGAAGATACGTTCCAGCTGAGCGTGGACAACGTGCTCAAGGCGATTACCGATAAGACGACTGCCGTTATCATCGACTCGCCCAACAATCCGACTGGTGCCGTATATACACGCGACACGCTGACGCGACTGGCCAATGCTCTGCGCGAGGCCAACGCTCAGCGCGATCCCGAGAATCCGATCATGCTCATCTCGGATGAGCCGTACCGCGAGATCGTGTACGGTGCCGAGGTGCCTTGGGTTCCTTCGATCTACGAGCACACCGTCGTGTGCTACTCGTATTCCAAGTCGCTGTCGCTACCGGGCGAGCGCGTGGGCTGGATCTTGGTTCCCAACACCAATCCGCAGGCTGCCCGTCTGATGCCGGCTGTTGCGGGTGCTGCCCGTACGCTGGGTTTTGTATGCGCACCGGCACTCTTCCAGCGCGTGATCATCGATTGCATCGATGAGCCGAGTGACGTTGAGGCCTATGCACGCAACCGCACGGCGCTCACCGATGCTTTGACGGACTACGGCTATACCTATGTTGAGCCGGACGGTGCTTTCTACCTGTGGGTGAAGGCACTCGAGCCCGATGCGAATGCGTTTTGCGAGCGCGCAAAGAAGTATGAGTTGCTTGCGGTTCCCTCGGACAGCTTTGGTATGCCGGGTTGGTTCCGCCTGGGCTATTGCGTGAGCTACGAAACGATTGTCAATTCGCTACCCGCTTGGAAACAGTTGGCGGACGAGTATCGTTAAAAGTAAAGCGCTCTGCCTACAATGTTTTACGTGAAACGGGGTTTGGTGTTAAGCCGGACCCCGTTGTCATGGACGTTGTGTCTTTGGGATGGAGTGGTTTTACGACTATCGAAGGCTATGCGTACAATGAATATAAGCGACGGCCGTGCCAGATAAGGAGACCTGATGCCCTACCTGCTTTCTTGTGACATTCATACCCATACGATGTTCTCTGCGCATGCATATTCGACCATTGAGGAGAATGTGTACTGGGCGGCAGAGCGTGGTCTGCAGGTGCTCGGATCTGCCGACCATTTGAGCTCTATGGTTACGGCTTGCCCCAATGACCTGCGCAGTTACCAGTTCTTTATCAACCAGGATATCTGGCCGCGCATTTGGAGCGGCGTGCTGGTGCTGCGTGGTGCCGAGGCCGATATCGTTTCGCTGGACGGAAGCCTGTTTGGCGAGGACACCCCTGTCACGCTCGATATCGCCGGCGATTCGTACAGCCGTCAGCATTCACTGTTCGATTTGGTTACGCGTAATTTGGATTATTTGGTTGCAAGCGTGCATAATCCGCAGATTGCTGAGGGCGCGACGCTGGCCCAGACGACCGAGATGTATATCAATGCCCTGGAGCACCCCAAGGTGTTCATGCTGGGTCACACGGGGCGTTCGGGCGTGCCGTTCGATATCGACGAGGTGCTGTTGGCAGCTAAGGCCAAGCACAAGATTATTGAGATCAACAACCATAGTCTTGAACACGGTGTCGACACTGAGCATTGGGCCGTATGCCGCAAGATTGCCGAGCGCTGCGCCGAGCTGGGCGTGGGCATTGGCGTTTCGACCGATGCGCACATTGGCATGGCAATTGGTAAGCTCGATTACGCTCGCAAGATGCTCGACGAGATTCACTTCCCGTTGGATCTGATCGTGACGCGCGATCGCGAGACGCTGCTGCGCGAGATGGCGGCAGCCGGCGTGTGTGATCTGCGCAATGGGATGTAGCGGAATTTATAAACCAAGCGAAGGGGGGCGGCCCAGACGGGTCGCCCCCTTTCTTGTCCCAAAAATCTACTGAGGTTGGTTAGCGGCGTTCGAGGACCGCTACGGTTTCGGTGTGGTCGGTGTGAGGGAACATGTCGACGGGCGTGATCTTGAGCAGTCGGTAGCCTCCGTCGAGGAGCTGATGCAGGTCGCGCTCTTGAGTTACGGGGTTGCAGCTGATATAGGTGATGCGGCGCGGCTTAAGCGCGCAGGCAGCTTCGAGGAACTCGGGGGTAGAGCCGGCGCGCGGCGGATCGATGGAAAGGACATCGATCCGCTCGTTGTTATCGGCGGCGTCCAGGATGTAATCGGTGGCGTCGTCGGCCATAAACCAAGCGCTGCGGGTGAGGCCGTTGAGCTTGGCATTGCGACGTGCGTCGGCAATGCCCGCCGGGTTGCGCTCCACGCCAAGCAGCATAATGCCGATACCCTTGTTCTGGGCATCTTTAGCTGCGCAAAGACCGATGGTACCGCTGCCACAGTAGGCATCCATGAGCACATCGCCCTGGTGCAAATCCATGCCGTCGATAGCGAGCTGATAGAGCAGCTCGGTCTGTTGCGGGTTGGTCTGATAAAACGCGGTGGGGGAGATGTCGAATTCGCAGCCGAGCAGCTGGTCGCGCATGCACTCGGCGCCATATACAATGCGGGTTTCCTCGCCGAGGATGGCGTTGCCGGGACGTCCGTTGATGTTTTGGGCGACGGTGACGATGTGCGGATTGAGTGCGGCGACAGCCTCAAAGAACTCCTGCGCATGCGGCAAGTCGCGCTGAGCGGTCACGAGCGTGACCATGACCTGGTCGGTACGCCAACCGCAGCGGACGACGGCATAGCGAAGTAAACCAAGATGCTTGTCCTCATTAAAGGCGGGAATATGCAGCCGCTCAGCTTCGCGTGCGATGCCGTTGAGAATCTGACGGGCACCCGGTGCCTCGACAGGACACTCGGGTACGGCAACGATCTTGTGCGTGCCGCGCTCAAAGAAACCGCAACGGACAGCACCCTCCTTGCCGGGAGCAAAGGGAGTGGCAGCCTTATGACGAAAGCCACGCGGCGCGGGATATTTACCCGGGTCGCCCAGGGTGACGCCCATACCACGAATGGGGTCGACGCTAATACCCTCGTGCTCGCAAAGAGCAGCAAAAAGCTCCTCCATAGCAGCCTGCTTGGTCGCCAACTGCTTCTTATAAGGACGATTGAGCGCCGTACACCCACCGCAAGCTTTCATGATCGAACAAGGAGACTTGGGATCAACGGCCTTGCGCGCAGACGGAACCGGATTCTTATACGGGCGCTTGGAGCGAGTCTGAGATGCCTTATCCTCGCTCCGACGAGAGCCGGGACGCTTGGCCTTAGCCTTGCCCTTGGCCGACTTACCCTTCGCGTCCTGAGACGACTTGGATTTCTGAGAAGATTTTTTCTCCTCTGACCCCTCAGCCGCCTCGATCAAAGCACGACGAGCCTTACGCTCCGCACGAGATTCTGCCATGAATTAACCCCACTAATTTACAAATTGAAAGCTGAAAGCATTGTACCGTGCCAAGCTAGCGGACGATATACAAGCGCCTATTTCATGTCAGTGATAAGTCCAACGATGTTTGCCCGGCGTGGGCGGGAAGCGGCGCGTAATTAAGTTTATCGCGAGTTCCGCACGCAAAGGAAAGCACTTAATGTGCTTTCCGTCTT
>DXLP01000047.1 GCA_019414645.1 Collinsella sp. | reverse complement strand
TGCCGGCGGCGGCGATAATCACTTTGATACCGCGATCGGCGGCAGTCGAAGCCCAGTCGTGGACCTTCGCCGGCGTGCGGTGCGCGCTCGCAATGACGAGCTCATAGGGCACACCCAGTGCCTCGAGCTCGGCGGTGCAGCCTTCCATAACGCCCAGATCGGACTTGGAACCCATGATGATCCCGACAACCGGCTTCTGATCTGCCATAAACATAGACCTCCTGTTGAGAGCGGTGACGCAGCGAATCCGCGACCCTTAACTGCAAATAATTCAAGTATAGCCACCGATGCCGATGTGTTCGGTGAGAGACGGAATGCTTTGCGAGATTAAGGCCGAAGGGTCGGAGCTTTCCGCCTACATTCAAAAAGCATGCCCACCGTCCTTGGGTGGGACGGCGGGCACGCTTGCTTAGCTGTTGCTGGGGCTACTTGGCCTTGCTGCGACGATGGAAGAAAGCGCCGATCGCGGCGATGATGGCGCCGAGACCACCGACGGTCACGACGGTCGCCGCCGTCTGGTCGCCGGTATTGGGGATCGCCGAACCGTTCTTCTTGCTGCCCTGGGCCTTGTCGCCTGCGGGCTTGCCCGCCTGGTTGCCGCCGTTCGAGCCATTGCTGGAACCCTGGTTGCCCGAGCCGCCCTGGTTGCCGGAGTCGGCATCCCTGAGGCTCTCAATGGCCAGCTTGAGCTGGTCATAGGCCGCCTGGAGCTGGGTGTCGGAAGCATTCTCATCACCCAAGATGTCCTCGGCGTAGGTAATGGCATCCGTCAGGGCCTTGACAGACTCGTCCGTCTTGCCCCTGGTGTCAGTCTCCTTCGCCTGCTTGACCAGGGCCTTGAGCTGCTTCTTAGTCGGATTCTCGACCGGGACCACCGGGGTCTTCTCGAGCGCGCCGCGGGCGCTCTCGAGCGCCCTGAGCGCCTGGTCGACCTCGTCCTGCGTGGCGTCCTCATCGCTCAAGATGGCGCGGGCGCTCGCCAGGGCGTTCTCGAGCGCCGTCCAGGAGGCCTCGGTGTAGTCACCGGCCTTGAGGTCGCCGGCAGCAACCTCGGCATCAACCTTTTCGATCGCGGTAGCGAGATCATCCTTCGCCACCGGATCGGGGACGGCCGTACCGTAGAACTTGAGCTCCGCCATGCTGCAGTAGGCATCAACGTCGCCACCGCCGGCGTGAATCACCTTGACGGTCACGTAGCGACCGCGCGCGGCGCCAAAGCTCATCTGCTTCCAGTCGCCACGGTCGGTGAGCACGCGGCCGTCGTTGTCGAAGGCGAACGTACCCATCGACGCGGCGGTGCCCATCTCATAACCGTCGGCAGTGTCGGAGACCAGTATCTCGGCCTCGAAGATATCGCCGTTAGTGCCGCCGTCCTGGCGCGGCAGGAATGTAACGTCGGTGAGATCGTAGTCGCGGCCCAGGTCGACACTCAGATACTGGGGCATACCGGTCCCATGGGCCCAGTCGCTGTGCCAAAGCGTCCGCTCGTCGCCGTCGAGAGCGTTGACGGCGTTGCTGCCCTCGTAGTCGGCCTCACTCGAGAAGTCGGCCACCTTGACGTTCTTGCGGTTCTCGGGCGTGTTGATGAGGATCTTCTCATCGACAGGGCGCATCTTGAGGCCGTCGATTGCCTTCTCGATCTTGGCAGTGGCGTCTGCGACATCCTTCTTGCTATAGCTGCCCTGGCCGCTGTCGAGGAGCTTCCGAGCCGCCTCGACCGCAGTGGTGAGAGCTGCATAGGAATCCTTGGTGTAGACGGACTCGCTGTAGCCCGCGGCCTTGGAAAGCGCTGCCACGAGCGCAGAGGTATCGACACCAGCCTTGACCTCGACCTCATAGGATGCGGTCTTGGAGGGGTCGAGTACCGACGCCACCGTGATCTTTGCCTTGCCGGCCTTGTTGGCACGCAGGTAGTAGCTCACGCTATCGCCAGCCTGAACAGCGGAGACGCTTACCACAGAGGGGTCGGAGCTCTCGACCGTCACATAGGGGTAGCCAGCGCTCTCAGGCGTAGCCTTGGCGTCGACGGGCGTAATGTCGCCTTCAAAGAACTCGGTCTGGTTCTTGCCTAGCTCGACACCCTCGATGGCCTCGACACCCTGCGTGTAGTTGAAGTTGACCTCACGCAGTGTGAGCATCTGGTCACCCGATGCCTCAAGCGGCGTGACCTCGACCTTGGTCGCCTTCTTGCCCTTGTTCTCGGCAGAGAGGTCAAAGGCGTAGCGAGCCAGGAAGGAATCGTACTCCCCGCCCGCGAACTCTTGGATCGAGCCATCCTCGAACGTCACGACGGCCTTGATCTTCTGTACGGTTCCGTTGCCGCCGTTGCGGTTAACGACCTCGACGCTATCGAGTTTCGACGGCGTCTTAAATGCGAATGTCATCGTGGTGGGAAGCTTCACGTAACTCGGTAGCTTACCCTCGCTGTCCCAGTTGCCACTCCAGTTCCACAGGAACTCAAAGCCGTTGTCGCCCTCGTTATTATCGAACAGCGCGTTATAGCTCTTCTGCTGGATAAGTTTCTCGACGTTGGTCCCGTCGTCGGTCGTGAGCTCATCGTTGGTCATCGTGATGTTGAAGGCATCCTGGGCGTACTCGGCGACCGTTGGCTGAGGAACGTCCGGCATCGTCACCGTGCCGTCGCTCGCAAACTCAAGTGCGTCGCATGCCGGGCCGATAAGCCAAGATGTCGAGGGCAGTTCGACCTTTCCGGCGGTCTTGGCCTTGAGCTTGAAACTCGCCACCGCGCCAGTACCGTTGTAGAGCTTGCCATCGCCGCGGTTGGCAAAGGCGAGATTGATAGTCTGCGTTCCGTCCACGAACTGGACCTTCTCGCGAGACAGGTTCTCCATGCCGGCAGTCGAGCCGTCCTGCGCGATGCTCTCGGACACAAACTCGAACTGGTCGCTCTTGAAGTTGACGATGGCGCCCAGGGCGTTGACGTTCTTGGCGTCGGCCGCATAGACATCAACGGTGATCTCATCACCGGCCTCGACCTCGGTCTTGCTCGGAATCACCGCGAGCGAACCTGCGACCTTGCCCTTTTGTTTAGTGCCGCCGTCAAGACCCGCCATGGTGAACGAGTAATCGTAGACGTCGTAAACGCCGTTATCGTTGAGGTCGGCGAAGTGGTCGCGGATCTGCGAACCGAACGTCGGGGTATCGGGCTCGCGATTCTCGAGGCCCAGATAGTTCTTCATGTTGGAGTAGTCTCCGTCGGAGATCGTGGCCTTGTTGAGGTTGGAGCCCACGGCGAAGCCATCCGTGCCGTCGGTCTTGTAGATGGCAATCTCGGACGCGGAGAAGAAATTGCCGACCGAGGCGAGCGGTGTCATGCGCACGTAACGGGCGGCCACGGTGCCGTCAAACGCTACCGTCTTACAATCAGCGGAACGTGCCCAATCGACCTCCTGGCTCGTCCAGTGGACGCCATCGAGACTCGTCTCAACACGCATCTTGGTCACGGTGCCGTTGCCGGCGTCATCGCGCGGATAGTACTCGAGCTTATCGAGCTTGTAAGCGCGTCCATAGTCAACGGTAAGCGCCTTGCCCAGATCGTTGCCACCGGAGTGGAAACCGCCGTCGCCCGACTGGAACTCATGGTCGAAGGCGAGATCGGCCTTATGGCTGCCGTAAAGTGAGCCCTCCCAGGTGATTTCCTCGGCGTCGGGGACGTTCCGCCACGGATCGAGTGCGGAGTTCGCCTCGAGCACATCGCTCCAGGCGGAGTAACCTTCGGCGTTGCGCGAACGAATCTGGTAGGTGTGCTTGCTATTGTAGGCGAGGTCGGTGTGCGTGAACTCGGCCGCATCACCCACGGCAAACACAGTGCCGTCGACCTTAAGGTCGTAGGAGGTAGCACCATCGACCTTTCCCCAGGTGAGCTTGATGCTCGTTGGGGTCGTGGCGTCCTCGGGGGCAGCAAGGTTCGTGGGTGCGGAGAGGTTCTCGTTGAGGCGATCGGCTGTGAGCGTGGCGTCGGCGTTCACGAAACCGCCCAGCTCAAGCGTCTGCGCCGCTGCAGCAACATCGGTCTTCGCGAACTTGACGTAGACCTTGGGGTTCGTGGTGATCTTGGTGTTGTTGAAGCTCTCGCCCTGCTCGGCCTCGGTGCCGTCCGCATCGCTGCCGTAGTGGTTGAGGTTGGGGGTCTCGCTGTAGAAGTAGACCGCCTGGCCGGCCTCGGGGGTCGCGGCGTCAAAGGTCTCCTGCGAGTCGACCTCAACCACGTTGAGTGCGGATCCGCCGTTCTTGGCGACAACGCTCGTGGGCTTGGCGGACACATTGGCCACGAAGGTCGTGGTGCGGTTGGAGTCGTAGCCGTTGTAGCCGCCCTGCGAGGCCTCGGCGGTAAAGGTCGCGGTGCCGCCTGCGGCCTTGGAGCTGTAGACGGTGCTCACATGCTCACCGTAGGAGATATTGTCGATCGTGCCGTAGGAATCGTCCTCAGTCGTGTTGTTCTCGATGGAGGAGCCGTCGTCCTCGTACTGCGTAAAGGTGCCGTCGCCCTCGGTGGCGAAGAACTCGACGATACGCTGGCTGCGGTCGGTACCCTTGGTGTTGGTGTCGCTCACGGCCTCGGGGTTGTTGTTCTCGGCGTACATCGGCACGATAGCGTTGGCCTTCACAAACAGCGGCAGCTTCCAAAGCGGAGCCTCGTAGTTGTTGAGAACCTGGCCGCCGCGATACTGCTTACCCGAGAAGTAATCGATCCAGATGGTGGGATTCTCGTCGGTGCCGTAGTTGGGGAGGTAAATCCCATTGCGAATGTCGTTGCCGTTCTCGTCTGCCTGGGTATCCTGATACACCGGTGCCACTAGGAAGTTCTCACCGAACATATACTGGTACTGCGTCGAAGTGCTTGCGGCGTACTCGGAGTTGTCGGAAAGCAGCATGGCGCGGATCATGGGCAGGCCGGCATCGCCGTTACCCGTGTCGATGTTGGCCGCCGAGGCCGCGCTCGTGTAGATATAGGGCATGAGCTGCGCCTTGAGCTTGAGGTAGAAGCGCGAGATGCCTGTGTAGGGATCGCCGTGCGTCATGGGCGATTTACGGTAGGTGCCCCAACCGTCCATGTCAAGCATAGAGGGCGTGAACGTCTTCCACTGGTAGTCACGCGCAGAGATGATGGGGTCGCCGCCAAAGATGCCATCCATGTCGGAGCCGATGTTGGGGTTGCCCGAAAGACTCTGACCGATATACGTGGGGATATGGAAGCGAATGTACTCCCAGTTACCGCCATACTGGTCGCCGGTCCAAATGCCACCAAAGCGCTGCGTGCCGGCCCAACCATCGAGCGTGATGATGTTGGGGCGCTTGTTAGCGCCGGTCGTCACCGTGTCATAAGCTGTCTTGATGCCATTAAGACCAAAGGAGTAGCCAGATCCAACCCAGGCAACGTCGGTCTTAAGGGTAGTGATGCCTCCCGTCTTGACCTCGGCGTCGAAGTCGCGAAGCAGATGCCACGGGGTCTCAGGGTTGCTGTCGGGCTCAAGGTTGGACTGGGTCCACAAGCCCGTGCTCACACCCTTGGAGTTGGCATACTCGGTGAACTTCTTAAGGTTGTCGACATTGGCACGCACAGCGTTAAGACGGTCGGCCGAGCTCGCTCCGTCGGAGTTGACGCCGCCGGTCTTGTAGTAACCGTTCTGGCCATAGCCGGCGCCGTAACCGTCGTTCGGCAGGAACCAGCCGAGCGGCATGTCGTTGTCCTCGTAGTCATCGATAACCTGACGAGCAGAGAACTGGCGGTCGAAATCGGTCGCTTTCATGTTCTCGGTATCAACCGTAGGGCCCTCACCGTTGAGCGTCTCGGCCGCAAGTGTGCCGTCGAGCTTGTAGCCCGTCGACATGCCAGACTCGTACTTAACGTCGCCCTTCTCGCTCGAGGACTTGCTGCCCTTGGTCTCCCACTTCTTTTGACCCGAGGTCGTTGACCAGCCATCACGGTTATAGGCATTAAGATGACCAAGGTAGAACCCGTACTCGGGCAGCAGTACCGGGTTACCGGTCACCTTGTAGTAGTCCTGCAGCATCTCGGTTGCCACGTTCGAAGCGCCCTCGTTGGTCGCCACGAAGTAGTAGGCATCAAACTCATTCTCGCTGTGCAAAGTTGTGACCGTCGATGAGTCCGTGGAACCGAAGTCGTAGGAACCCTCTGCAAACGTGTTTCGGAGTACGCCGTAGCCGTCACTCGTCCAATAAAACGGGTTGGGCGAGGCAACGCCGCCATCGGTCCAGTTGTTCGTGTTGGAGATGGCGATGGTCTGGTTGGTGTGCAGGAAGCGTCCGTTCTGGGTGCCGCCGCCAAAGAAGTTCTCGGACTTCTCCTTGGCGAGCGTCTGGACGGTACCCTTCTTATCAAGGTCGAGGGACGCGGACTCGGAAACCACGACACGGTCGCCTGACTTGATACTCATCTTGCCAGTCGCCTTGTCCAGGATCACGGTCGCCTTTCCGCCGGTGATCTCGATAGTGTCGCCCTTGTCGGCAACCGTCGCACTCGGCTTGCTGTAGGTGTCCGAGGTATCGGGCTGAGCCTGGATCTTAGCCGTGTGGGACTTACTACGCGGCGTGGCGTACTCGGAAAACTCACCCTTGGGGTCGACGTTATAACGGAAAATACCGTCCTCGAGGAACGTAATACGGCCCTTGATGCCGTCAGCGAAATCGATGTCGACGACATTCGAGGCAGACTGGGACACGGTCGCCGAGTCGACGCCCTTGAGTGGCGTGGCAATCGCCTGCTGGGGATTGGCAAACACGAGCGTCGCTGCAGTGGCAACGAGGACCGCGCTTCCCTTCACCCACCGTTTCGTAAAAATGGAATTCCTGCGCATCTGGTCTCCTTTCTTCCGACATGCTGAGGTGCCGAGGACGCCCCCCCCCCGGCAGCATGGGAAAACGTATCAAACGGAGATGTTCGGTACATTCCGCACAATGGGGGCCACCCGTTACCAAGGGGCCAACTGGTAGTAACCAGATAGCCACCTACTAGGTCATATCAACATATGGGAGCACTTGCGCACCCAAGTTCGGAATTCTCCCAGCGGCAGCAAAATAAGCGTCAACGGCAAGGTGGGCTTAATAAGCCATACCAATTGGTTCTTCAGTCAAATACCAATCTAGCAAAAATGTACTGTTTGTCTGGTATTACACAGACCATACCTTTCCCTCGGGAACTGGGCTTCGCGAAGTTTCCCGAGGGAAAGGCTCAGCCGCCATCCTGCAACCTACCGGGGATTGCCATGACGTACGTTGGCTGATTTGGTTTGGAATGAGATGTTGACGGTGGCTGATGGGCACAACTGTCCCGGGTGCATTTCAAGATGCACCTAAATGTCTGTCTTTATCCTTATAGATTGTCCAGGTAGTCGTCGGCATCATAGGTAAGGCTGTAAGCTTTATTCAGGATGCGCACGAGCTCCTGGGCATCGTGCTCGCCGAGCGCCGAGAGTTGTTTCGAGAGCGATGCCACACTCTCGGCATTTTTTTTCGCCGCGAAATCACGGCCTTCCTCGGTAATGCTCACCAGCACACGCCGACGATCGTTTGGATCAGCCCTGCGCTGAACGTAACCCTTACTCTCGAGTGAATCCAAGATATGCGACATGCGCGCACGGGAGAATTTCAGCTTCTTGGCAATCTCAGAGGGAATGACATCACCGTCAATACCCGATAGATACTGTAAAACCGGTGCCTCGCCCACACTGGCGCCGCCGGCAGCACTCAAGGATCCCTTGGCAAGGGAACGTGAGTACACAATCAGTTTTCGAGCGACGTCATCGTAATCCACTGGGGATATTGTCCTTTGCAACTCTAGAAGGGCCATAAAACCGTCATTTGCCGTACATTAGTTAACATTCGCAACAATTATTTATGATACCCCAACGCGGAAGTCTATTGCTCGTCCTTCTTGCGTCGCATAAGCTCCTCAACGTCGACACCAGCGGCCTCGAGCATGCGCTCGACATTCTTTTTGGCGTTGGTCGTGCCGACCTTAAGCACGATCGAAAGCGGAGTGCCCACCACCAGGCACACGATGCCCACGGGGACACCCCAGCCGGGGCCGCCCTGCATACCCCACATCCCCATCAAAAAGCCAATCGCCACGAGCGAATAGCCCAGGCGCAGCCAAACATTGAGCCGCTGAATAGCATCGGTCTGCATCTTTGCCTCGCGAATCAAGTCGTCGCGCGAAAGGTCGTGTCCATGTTTCTCGTGCATATGGTCCTCCTCGTGCAAAGTGTGCATCATGCGCAAGTGCATCGTTTGTCGAATACGTCATCTTTCAAGAGCAATATAGCGGGTGTCGTGTAGGCGATGGAGGTCGCTGGCCATATTGCCCTTGAAGGGCGGCGCAAAATCAGAAGGCCGTGCGGTTGAGGCCGCACGGCCTTACAGGGGGCCAGGGGATGATGACTAGTAGCTCAGTGCCGGGTCGAAGAAGCCAATGAGAACGCCCACAAATGCGATCACAACGAGGATCAGCATCATAACGATGGGGTTGACCTTCTTCTTGGTCATCATGTACCAGCAGAAGATGATGAAGATCATCGGCAGCAGGTGCGGATAGATGCCATCGAGCGTGTCCTGGAACTTACCGCCACCGGGCAGCACCAGGTTGGGGCTGCAGGTGATGGAGACCCAGGTAGCACCGACTGCACCGATGACCATGGTACCGACCATCACGATGGAATCACGCAGAGCCTTGGCCTTGGGGCCGACGAGGGCCTCGACCGCCTTGCCGCCGAGCTCATAGCCCTGGTTGTAGGCAAAGCGCATGCCAAGGAACATGAGCAGGTTCCACACGACAATATAGAAGATGGCGCCGAGCGGGGAGCCGCCGGTCGAGAGACCGAGGGCAATACCGAGCAGGATCGGGATCAGGGTACCGACGATCAGCGAGTCGCCAAGGCCGGCGAGCGGGCCCATGAGGCCGGCGCGGATGCCGTTGATGGCGTCGTCGTCGATGGCCTCGCCGTTTGCGCGAGCCTCCTCGAGGCCGGCGGTGACGCCGACAATCATGGTGCCGATCTGCGGCTCGGTGTTGAAGAACGCGGAGTAGGTCTGGAGGGCCTGCTTCTGCTCCTCGGGCGTGTCGTAGAGCTCCTCGACAATCGGAAGCATGGCGCACAGGTAACCGAAGGTCTGCATGTGCTCCTGCGAGAAGCAGGTCAGGTTGCCATAGGACCAGTTACGGAACGACTTGGCAAGCGTTTTCTTAGAGAGCTTTTTCTTCTCTGCCATTAGATGTCCTCCTCTTCCTCATCATCTGAGCCCGAGGCGATAGCTGCCTTGGGAGCGTTTGCGAGGTCGATCTTGAGCGAAGCGATCTCATAGTTGATCAGGGCGAAGAAGCAGCCGATGCCGGCAGCGGCGATCAGGTTGCAGCCCATAACAGCGGACAGGGTGAAGCCGAAGAAGAACGTCAGGAAGTCCGTGGGCTTAGAGATGACCTGCTTGAGCAGGATGGCGATACCGACGGTAGGCAGCAGCGAGCCGACGGTAAACAGCGTCTTCATCGCGATGCCGTCCATGGGCATGTAGGTCTTCATGAGGTCGACCATGGCGGTGCCGCCCATGGTGATGATGAACGTCGGGAGGAACGAGCAGACGATGTGACCGATCCAAGGCAGAACGTTGTTGACCAGGTAGAGCTTGTGGAGATCGCCCTTCTCGAGCCACTTCCAGCCCATGCCCTGCCACACCAGGTTGATGGTGGCGGTGCCATAGAAGAGCACAGTGCCGAGCGTGCCGACGGCGGCACCGAGGGATGCGGCCATGCCGGCAGCCTCAGCGGAGGCGGGATCGATGCCCGAGTTCTTGATGGCGAGGATCGCCAGCGGGATGCCGATATAGGACACGGCGCGGACGTCGGCGGAGACGGTTCCGCCGGGGGTCACGAGAGCGATGTAGACAACCTGGATGGCAGCGCCGACGAGGATACCCGTCTGCATATCGCCCATGATGATGCCGACGATGAGGCCGGCGACCAGAGGACGACCCAGAGTGTAGTTGCCGATCGTCGTGCCGCCCATGCCAGGCAGTGATGCCAGGCAGGCGAACAGGCCGAACAGCGCGGCTTGGAATGCATTGATTGCCATGCTTTCCCCTTTCTTTATTCCTCAGCCCCTTTCACCAAGGGCTGTAGATACCAAAATGCGGCTGGCACCTAACTAGAAGCCAAACTGACCGCGGAACTTGGGCCACTCACCGATGGACTTCTCCTTGATAAGGGCGAACTCGACCGTGTAACCGGCGTTGGTGAGATCCTCGAGCGCCTGGGCCTCTTCCTGCGTGATCGACTGGTTGTTGCCAAGCTTGGTGGTGCCGGGACGATCGTTGCAGGGACCGACGATGATGCGGTCCATGCCGGGCTTAAAGCCAAAATCGACGAGAAGTTCCTTCATGTCGAGCGGGTTCTTGGTGATCAGGAAGTACTTGGTGTCGGACTTGAGAACCTTCTCGGAGACCTCCTTGAAGTGCTCCTTGGTCCACACGAACGTCTTCTTGCCCGAGGCACTCTTGTAGGCCTCCTTGAGCACGGGGTTGGACGCTGCAGCGTCGTTGACGGCGATAAGACCGTCGCAGGGATACTCGAGGGCCCAACGGGTAACGGTCTGTCCATGGATCATACGGTCATCAATACGGATGAACGAAATCATGCGTTCTCCCTTTCTTTATCACCGGGGGTCTTTCCTCTTAACCCCCGCTCCATCACGAAAATTTGGGCGGATGCGCTGCCTAGATGTCGTCGTCCTCGTCGTCGGCGTCATCGGTCGGGACAACGAGCTCGGACATACCGTTCTTGCCCTCCTGCAGCATCATCTGCTTGAGGGAATCCAGGTCCATGGTGGCAAGCCCCATCATGGCGGTCATAGCCATGGGCAGATTCATACCGCCGAAGGCAATGGTGTGGGCGAGCAAACCCTTCTCGGCCAGCGTGTTCATGGCATTGGTGAGCGGCGATCCGCCCAGGATGTCACCAAGCAGGACAACCTCGTCATCGGCGGTAACGGGAGCGAGCATCGCCTTGACGTTCTCGACATACTCGTCAGCGCCCATGCCGTCCACGAGACTCGTCGACAAGATGTTCGGGGCGTCATTGCCGAGCATCTTGAGGACACTGTGCAGTCCGGGAGCGAGCGTTCCGTGACTGACCATTACCAGATACCGCATGCGGTCTCCTCTCGACCTGCCGTGTGTCGCACGGCTTTGCTTTT
>DXLP01000046.1:1915-11769 GCA_019414645.1 Collinsella sp. | reverse complement strand
CGACGTGCAAAATCGCGAGTATTCTGCAATTTCCGCCGCCCCGAACGCCCCTCAGAGGCAATAAAGTCAAAAACAGCCCCCGTTTTAGCGTCGTCAGAGCCAAAACGGGGGCTGTTCCGTGCTTCAGCTAGCTGATAAAAACCTTTACCTTGCTGAATACTCTCGATTTTGCACGTCGCAGGCGGGGGTACCTTTGTCCACGGCAGGATATGGAAGCCGAGCGAGGCGATATCCTTGGCAAAGCCGCGCACGGTGTCGAGCGAGACCTCGTAGTGGTCACGGCCGATGTTCTTGCGCTTGGCCAGGATGCTGTTGGGCACCGTGATGATCTGGCAACCGCAAGCTTCGGCCTGGTAGATGTTGATGAGCTCGCGCGTGGACGCCCACAGGACCTCGCAGTTGGGCTTGACGGCGGCCTTCTTGACCGACTCCGTCACAAACGGAATGGGATCGACGCCGGTATCGGCGATACGGCCGGCAAAGAGCGAGATGATGGACGGCGTCTCGGCGTCAACGGCCTCGACCATCTCGTCGACCTGCTCGGGCGTAAAGATGGTGGTGACGTTGACCTTGATGCCATCGGCCGAAAGCTTGCGGACCAGCTCGGCGGTGGACTCGCCCTTGGTGGTCACGCACGGAATCTTGACGTAGACGTTGTCGGCCCAGGTAGCGATCTCGCGAGCCTCGACCTCCATGGTCTCGACGTCATCGGCAAAGACCTCAAACGAGACGGACACATCGGTGATGTGGGTCAGGACCTCCTTGGCAAACGCGCGGTAGTCCGTCACGCCGCCCTTCTTCATAAGGGACGGGTTGGTCGTGAAACCCTGAACGTTGCCGTTCTCGTACATGTCGAGCATGCCCTCGAGGTTTGCACCGTCAGCGAACACCTTGATTGCCATCTGCCTGATTCCTTTCGTTTGCATGCGGCCGATAAACTGCTAAACACTTTACCTATGTTTATCAAGGCGTGAGCTGCGGGTTTTTATCTTCTCGGCGAACGGTATAAACACCTCAGTGTTTGGATTGATAAATCGATTGAGCATGCAAAAGCAGAAAGTCGCAGTTCGAGCAAACGTCAGAACGCGGGATTCATTAGATGAGGCCGAAATGCTGCATCGCTGTGACGGTACCGTCGTGCGCGACATCGTCGGTCACGTAGTCGGCGACCGCCTTGACCTCGGGCATGGCGTTGCCCATGGCCACGGCTGTCTCGACGGCAGCGAGCATGCCCAGGTCGTTGCCCGAATCGCCAAAGCCAAAGGTGCGCGCATTTCCCTCGCGGCCCAGATACGCCAGTGCTCGCGCCACGCCCACGCCCTTGTCAATGCCCTTGGGGCTCAGCTCGCGATTCTGACCACCGGTATCGCACAGCTCAAACTCGCAATCGATAAAGCCGTCATCGTTGGCTACGCGAGCCAAACTGGGCGCAGTGAGGCCTACCTTGCCCACGCGCAGACTGCCGTCGACGCGCATCTCCTCGGTGCTGTGCGCCACAGAAGTGCCGATCAGAGACGACTGCTCAACACCCGCGGGTTCCAGGGCAAAAGTAGCCACGTTGGTCTCGAAAAAGGCCTCAATCCCTGCCGCGGCCATACGGCGTGCAAGCTCCTCGATAACGTCCTCGCCAAAGCAGTCCTCGTGTACCACGCGTCCCTCGACCTCGAGCGTGGCTCCCGCCATGGCAACGATGCCCGCGGGGTCGAGCGCACGCAGGCTATCGGCGATAAGCCACAGGGGGCGGCCCGTGCAGATAAATGCCTTGTGCCCTGCATCGCGCAGTGCACGGAACGCCTCAACCACCGTCTGCGAGGGGTGAACCGCCGAAAAGTCCTTATCGGTCATATCGTCGGGATCGAACGACGTCAGCGTGCCGTCCACGTCAAAAAAGAGGACGGCGGAATCGGGGCACGCATCAATCATATGGGTTCCTTTCGAGGATAAGGGCAAACGAAGCATCCATCATATAATGGAGCGACGCAACCAGAGAGGTCACCCATGGAATTTTACGCAAGCTGCCCCGAGGGCTTTGAGTCCGCACTCGCCGATGAGCTTAAACGCCTCGGGCTTTCGCATGTCCGCCGCCTGAAGGGCCGCGCTACGTTTGAGGGCGAGCTTGAGCAGGGCTATCGCGCGTGCCTGTGGTCGCGCCTGGCGAGCCGCGTGTTCGTGGTAGTCGGGCGCTTTGAGGCGCAGGATGCCGATGAGCTGTACGATAGCGTTTACGACATCGCCTGGGAGAGCATCGTCCGCCCCGGCGCCACCATCGCCATCACAGCCCGCGGCGTGACCGAGCAGCTGCGCAACACGCGCTTCTCGGCCCTGCGCGCCAAGGACGCGCTGTGCGACCGCCTGGCCGAGACCACGGGACGTCGCGCCGATGTCGACGCCGCCGACCCCGATGTTCACCTACTGCTTTCGCTGCGCCAGCGCCGCGCGAGCATAAGCCTGGACCTTTCGGGCGACCCGCTGTTCAAGCGCCTGCCGCCCGCCGCGACCCGCGCCGGCGAGGGCGCGCACGTGCTGCGCCCCGACTACGCCGCCCTGGTGCTGGCGCAGGTCGGCTGGACTGCACTGTGCGAGCGCGAGCTGACGGCCGATGATTACGAAAACGAAGCGCTGCCTACGCTGATCGACGCCTCGTGCGCCGGCGGCGGTCTGCTGCTGGAGGCCGTGAATATTCTGACCGACCGCGCCCCGGGCGCCGCACGCGAGCGCTGGGGCTTTGAGGGCTGGCAGCTGCACGACGCCGCTCTGTGGGAGCAGTTGCTTACCGAGGCACGCGAGCGCGAGACGGCAGCACGCGAGCGCCAGGCACGCATCGTGGCCGCGGATGTTGACCCCGCCGCCCGCAAGACCGCCGAGCGCATGGTCAAGTGCGCCGGCTACAAGCGCTTTGTCGATTTTTGCGCCGCCAAGTCCGCCGCCGTGCTGGACCATGCGGGCGCCGTCGCCGGCGCCGCCGTGGTCGCAGACACCACCGAGACCCCGCTTTCGCTCATGCACGACGCCATGACGCTGGTCGGTGAGCTGCGCCGCGCGCCCGAGCTTGCCGCGGCGCAGCTCGCCGCGCTCACCCGCGACGGATTGCTGGCCCGCGCGCTCCACGCCGAGCCCGAGTGCGCGATCGCCGTCATGCCCAACAACGAGGAGGCGACCGTCGAAGTCTGGCCCTCGCTCGACCACGCCGCCGCGGCGTTTGAGGCTTCGACCAGTGCGGATGCCGAGGCCGAGGTTGCGGATGCCGACGAAGTCAACGACAACGCCGCCAACACCCCCATGCCCGAACCTGCCGCCACGCTCGACCTGGGCGACGGCAAGCCGCTGCCCGTGCTCATCCCCGAGTCGGAGCAGTTCGCCAACCGTCTGCGCAAGAACGCCCGCCTGCGTCGCAAGTGGGCCAAGCGCGAGGGCGTGAGCTGCTACCGCGTCTACGATGCCGACCTACCCGATTACTCCGCCGCCATCGACCTGTACGAGGGCTGTCCGCAGACGCCGGGCCGCTGGCTCGTCATCGCCGAATACGCCGCGCCCAAGACCATCGACCCCGCACTGGCCCAGGCCCGCATGCTCGACATCTTGGCCATCGCACCGCGCATCCTGGATGTTCCGGCCGAGCACGTGCACGCCAAGGCCCGCATGCGCTCACGCGGCGGCTCGCAGTACGGCAAGCAGGGCGCCGGCAAGGGCGGCTCGAGCGAGCGCGCTAACATCGCACGTCGCCGTCTGCCGCTCATCGAAGAGGGCGGCCTTACCTTTGCCGTCAACTTTGACGACTATCTGGATGTGGGCATCTTCCTGGATCACCGCGTCACCCGCAACCTGGTGCGCGAACATGCCAAGCAGGCGCGCCGCTTCCTCAACCTGTTCGCCTACACCGGCACTGCCACCTGCTACGCAGCCGATGGCGGCGTCGAGGAGACCGTGACGGTCGATCTTTCCAACACCTACCTGGACTGGGCCGAGCGCAATATGCGTCAGAACGGCTTTGTGGGGCCGCAGCATCACTTTGTGCGCGACGACGTGCTCGCCTGGATTCGTGACCAGCGCCAGACGCGCAACCGCTGGGACCTGATCTTTGTCGACCCGCCCACGTTCTCGAACTCGTCCAAGATGGGCCGTCGCACCTGGGATGTCCAGCGCGACCATGTCGAGCTTTTGGCCGGCGTATCGCGCCTGCTCGCACAGGGTGGACATGCCATCTTTAGCTGCAACCTGCGTGGCTTCCGTCCCGAGACGCGCAAGCTCGCGCGCGCGGGCGTGGTGCTGGAGGACATTACGGCGCAGACCATCCCCGAGGATTTCGCGCGCAACCAGAAGGTGCATCATTGCTATATCGTGCGCCGCCTGCCCATCGAGGACGCCATGGCCGAGGTCGGCTTTAGCGCCGAGGAAATTGCCGAGCGAACCGAGGAGCTGCGTAACCCCGAGGCCCGCAAGCCTCGTGCAACGGCGCCCGCGCACGCACAGGCCGGCGACCGAGGGCCGCACGGCAACGGCAAACCCTCCCCCGCCGGCAAGCCCAAAAAGAAGAAGTTCTACGCCAGCAAGCCCAAGGGCAAATAACAAAGTTGCGGTGGAATACGGACTGTTTTGCCTGGAATGAGGCAAATTAAGACCGTATTTCACCGCAACTCATATTGGGATGGTGGCTGGCGATCTAGCCTTGGGTGACCAATCGGTAACCGATACCCACATGCGTTTGAATATAGCGCGGATGCGCGGGGTCGGACTCGATCTTCTTGCGCAGCGTGCCCATAAAGACACGCAGGCTCGCCAGGTCGCTCTTAGTTGCCGTGCCCCAAATCTCGTGCAGGATAAACTGGTGCGTCAGCACTTTGTCGGCGTTATGCGCCAGCAGGCACAGGAGCTTGTACTCGATCGGCGTCAGATGCAGCTCCTCGCCATCCATCGTGGCGATGCCGGCATCAAAATCGATATGCAGCTCACCGGTATCGAACGAGCCCTCGGAGGCAACGCCGCCCGTTTGCGCATACGAGAGACGCCTGAGCGTCGTGCGAATGCGCGCGAGCAGCTCCTCGACCGAAAACGGCTTGGTCAGGTAGTCGTCGGCGCCGGCATCGAGCGCGCGAATCTTGTCCGCGTCCTCGCTGCGCGCCGAGACCACAATGATCGGCATGCCCGACCATGTACGCACCGACTCCACCACCTTGACGCCGTCCATATCGGGCAGGCCCAAATCGAGAAGCACGATGCTCGGCGTCTGCGATGAGGCGGCGGCGATGGCGGCATGGGCGGTCTCCACGGCCATATGACGCAAGCCGTGCGCCTCGAGCGCAGCAACGATAAGGTTGCGAACAGCTGGGTCGTCCTCAACGACCAAGATGAGCGGTTTTACGGCAGAGTTCGGCACGGCGCTACTCCTTATCAAACGAAACGTCAGCGACGGGAAGCTCAATCGTAAAGACCGAGCCGTGCGGGTCCGCCGCGGCAACCTCTATGCTACCGCCATGCGCTAACGCAATGGAGCGGCAGAGCGAAAGTCCCAGGCCCACGCTGCGGTGGCTGTCGGCCAAACCGTGGTTGGCGGTGTAGAACGACTCAAAGATCCGCTCGCGATCCTCGGGCGCGATGCCCGGGCCGTCATCGGCCACTGAGCACGTCACGTGCCCATCGTCAACGCCAATCGAAATCACGATATGCGAGCCTGCGGGCGTATAGGTGATGGCATTGTTCACCAGATTGACCACCAGCTGCACCATCAGGCGCGCATCGACGTTAACGAGCGCCGGCTCGTCGCACGCCACCACCTTAAGGTCGTGCTCGCGCACGGCCGGACTTACGTGGCGCAGCGCCTCCTCGACGATATCATCCATGAGCTCGAGCGTAGTCGACAGATGCATGCCGCCGCCCTCGAGCTTGGTGATGGCGAGCAGGTTCTCGACGGTAGCGTTGAGCCATTGCGCATCCGAGCGAATGGACAGGAGCAGGCCGCGGCGCGTCTGGGCGTCGAGCACGGCGGTGCCGGTCGAGCCCTGGTCGAGCAGCACGTCGGCATTACCCGAAATACTGGTGAGCGGTGTGCGCAGGTCGTGCGAGATGGAGCGCAGCAGGTTGGCGCGCAGCTGCTCGTTTTTGGCGAGCACCGCCGCCTCCTCGCGGGCCTCCATGGCGCGGGCGCGATCGAGTGCCAGCTCGCCTTCGCTCACGATGGCATCGGCAAGTGTCCGTTCCTCGTGCGTCAGCACGTCGGGCTCGGCAACGATAGCCAGCACGCCCACCACCGAGGCGGGGTCGCCCGAGCGCACGAAGCCGTCGCCCGAGCGCACAGTCAGGTATATACCGTAGAACGCCGAGCCGCCAAACGTGGCGTCGAGCGGCATCCCCACATAGGCGGACGCCGAGAGCCGCGGCGGCATCTGCGGCGCCAGCTCGTGCACCGGGGCGGCATCGCCCACGGCCGTGTACGTCGCACGCGGCAGCAGGTCATCGCCCTCGGCGTCGGCGCTGTACCACACGACCGGACAGCCCGAAAGACGCGCAAGCTGCGTGGCCATGGCGTGAACGATCTGATGCTGATCGGCGCACCGCTGCAGCATGCGGTTGGTCTCGAGCACCATATGCGTGCGGCGGTCGCTGGCGGCAGCCTGTGCCAAGGCGCGGCGCAGGGCCAACGCAATCGAGCTCGACACAAGCGAAACCACGAACATGATGAAGAACATGCCGGGATAGCCGCGGTCGATAAGCGACAGCGAGTAGCGCGGGTCGACAAACAAAAAGTTGTAGAGCGCCACGGCGGCAGCCGAGCTCAGCAAGCAATACAGGCGACTCCAGGTAAAGAATGCGCACAGCTGAACGGCGAACACATAGACGATCATGATGCTCGGCGCGAGACCCGGATGGTCGAGCAGCGCGCCCACAATCGTCGCCGCGACCAGCAGCCCCACCGATACGCAGGCGTCATACAGAGGAGTGCGGCGCGTCAGCGTTGTGCGCCGCCACCAAAAACTATCGGCAATATCGCCGTCCGTACGAACGTCCATCAGCGTCCCGCCCCTCTCTCAAAAACAAAAACCACCACAAAGGGGACAGGCACCCTTGTGGTGGTTTCCCCTTGTGGTGGTTCCAAGTGTAAAGCCTTTGCAACCTGCGGTCGTTAGACAAACAGCACGTGCGCGAGCAGTGCGCACACGCACGCCGCGACAAGCACCGTCACCACGATCGAAATCACGCGATCGGCCATGTCCATGTTGGCACGATTCGTAAAGAACCGATCTTCGGCGGCATCGGCGCGTGCCTCACGCACCATCTCGGCAGCAAGATCGCAACCGTCAAGCACCTTTGCATCCATGGTTTCCTCCCAGGACTCAATCCCCATCAATACAAGCCCGCCCGTTCGCAGACAAACCTCGAGCGTCGACTACGGGCGCTCGTTGGGGGCCAGGCGCTGCATCTTGTTCACGGCTTTGAACTTGGTGAACAGCGGCACGTACTCAAAGCTCACGTTGGAGTTCTCCAGGCCGTACCAGCGTGCAGGCGTGCCGGCGGCGCGGCGAATGATGTACTTGAGCGTGATGGCCGTACGCTCGCTGGGCTCCACATCGCTTTCGGGCGCCAGAAGCTTACGGATCAGGACGAACTTGAACGTGCCGATGTTACCCGGATCCTTGTAGACCGAGTAGTCATGCGTCTGCGGCGGCAACTCGCCGGTGGCAGCCAGGTCCTGAACAACCTGACGCAGGTAGGCATTGACGCGCTGGTTGATCTTGTAGCCCAGGTACAGATGCACGCGGAACACGTAGTCGGTGCCGAACGTCTCGACCGAATAGGCAAAGGTGTGCGGTTCGTCCATGGTCTCGACATTCACAAACCACCAGGCGCGGGCGCGCTTGGGATGCTTGTCCAAGATCGAATAGACGATATCGCGGTCGATGTAGTCGGTATGGGCGTCCTTGGTCAGGTACACGACGTTGTCGCTCATGCGCTCGTAACGGTCGTCGTCACGCAGGCGCTTGAGCTGCGGCAGGTAGCTGCGCAGCGGCAGCAGCGTAAACTGGCGCTGCTCGACCGCCGTGCCGTTGTACCAGCACACCATAATGCCCATGATGAGCATGGCCATCAAAATGGTGAAATAGCCACCGTGGAAGAACTTGGTGAGCGAGCTCACGAAGAAGAAGCCTTCGAGCAAAAGGAAGAAGGCCGCGAAGATCCACGGAGCAACCTTGAGCTTGCGCTCCTCGTGCAGGTAGAAGAAGAGCAGCAGCGTGGTGCACATCATAGTCAGCGTAATGGCAAGGCCGTAGGCGGCTTCCATATGCGCCGAGTTCTGGAACAGCAGCACCACGATGACGCAGCCGACAAGCATGACGTTGTTGACCATGGGGATGTAGAGCTGGCCCTTGGTCTCGGCAGGGTAGAAGACCTGCATGTGCGGCATAAGGTCCAAACGGCTGGCCTCGGACACCAGCGAGAATGCGCCGGTGATGAGCGCCTGCGAGGCGATGATGGCCGCAACGGTGGAAAGGCCTACGGCAAACGGGCGCAGGCCCGGGGCGAGCATCTGGTAGAACGGGTTGAGGTCGGCAATGCCCATGAGCTCGGGGTTGGCAGCGTTGTTCATAAGCCAAGCGCCCTGGCCCATATAGGAAAGCAGCAGGCAGCACTTAACGAACGGCCAGGTGGCGTAGATGTTGCCGCGGCCGACGTGGCCCATGTCGGAGTAGAGCGCCTCGGCACCGGTGGTGGCGAGGAAGCAGCTGCCCAGAATCATGATACCCGCGTGGTTGTTGGGGCTCAGCAAAAAGGCGATGCCGCGCACCGGGTTGAGGCACAGCAGCACGGCGGGGTGCTGGAAGACAAAAAACAGACCCGTGCCGCCCAGGAACAGGAACCACAGCGTCATGATGGGGCCAAAGGCGTGACCGATCTTGGCCGTACCGATGCGTTGCACCAAAAAGAGCGCGATGATGATGGCGAGCGTAATGGCGACGACGCGGCCCTGGTCATCGCCCAGCACGGCATGGACCGCCGGGATGGTGCGCAGGCCCTCGATGGCCGTGGTAACGGTAACGGCCGGCGTCAGGATGCCGTCGGCGAGCAGCGCGGCGCCACCCAGCATGGCGGGGATGATAAGCCACTTGCCGCAGCGCTTGACCAGGCTGTACAGGGCAAAGATGCCGCCCTCACCATGGTTATCGGCGCGCAGCGAGATGAGCACATACTTGATGGTGGTCAGCAGCGTGACCGTCCACACGACAAGGGAGAGCGCGCCAAGCACGAACTCCTCCGTCACGCTTCCGATGCCGCCGTTGCCGGCAACGAGCGCCTTGGTTACATACATAGGGCTGGTGCCGATATCGCCGTACACCACGCCCAGCGTGACGAGCATCGCCGAGATGCTCACAGGAATCGCAGCGTGCGAGGCTGCCTCCTTGGCCTTTTGTTCCATAAGCCGGTTTCCTCCCAACTTTAATGTTCGAAGGGATTATAGGCAATCGGCCCATGTTTTAATGCACTGTTTTCCCAGCTAGATAAAGATTTATACAGTCTTTAGGCTACCGCGGCGATATGGAATGTAACAAAGGGACTGTCCCCTTGTCACATTCGTCATTTTCCAAGCCAGTTTTTGAACCACCATTCCATGGAGCGGCTCATCTCGGCCATAAAGGGACTCGTGTGCTTGCGGGTATAGATGTCCACGACGCGCTCCCCCACCTCGCGGGCATGCGGACGGAACATCGCGTCCATCTCGGCCACCTGCGCGTCCATAGTCGCAGCATCGGCGCGGCAGTAGCGCTCCTCGTGCACCAGGTTCACCACGGGATGCGCAATGGCCGGACGCTCCTTACGGGGCGTGCCGATGATGAGCATCGACAGCGGCATGGTATAGGGCG
>DXLP01000046.1:0-1815 GCA_019414645.1 Collinsella sp. | reverse complement strand
TTCTTTAAGAAGCCTTTACGTTTCCGTGTAATTCCCGTCCATTATCGCGCAGGTCGCCACTACATTGCGCCACACCGCCACACGCGCGCGTTAATATGGCTGGTTGTTGTGCGCAGCTACCAATTGCAGCGCATATCTTGGTAACAATCGGGTAAACCCCCGCTTTCGTAGGTTTTAGTTTGTGAGGAGTCTCAGCATGTTCGCTGCCGCCATCTCGCTCGTCGGTCTTGCGGCGACCGTCTACCTTGTCTTGCGCGAGGCCAAGGCCATTCGCGCTCAGTCGGGCACCGTCACCAAGGGCGCCTTCGCCTGGAGCGTCGCCTTCGGCCTGTTCCAGCTCTTTTTGACCGTCTGGGGCGCTATTGGCCTCGTCGCGCAAAACGAGCCGCTCGCCTTTGTGATGCTCATCCTGACCAATGCCATCCTCACCGGCTGCGCCTGGGCCAGTATCGCCCGCGAACGCATCGCCCCGCGCGTCTTTGCGTTCGCCGGGCCCGACGCCCCCGCCCCCACCGGCAAGCTCGCCCGCCTGCGCGGCGCCTTTGTGGGCAAACCGCTCGTCGCCGCCGTCTTGTGCCTGCTGCTCGCCGGCGTCTTTGCGCTGCTGGGCATGGAGGTCTCGTCCAACCACGACTTTACCTGGGTCTACCCCCTGTGCATCCTGCTCGAGTGGGCCATCATCACCACGCTCATGGTCGGCCTGTTCTTCCTGTTCCAGCGCCACGGCGCAGCTCCCGCGGTCCTGGCCTTTGCCCTCTTTGTCCTGGGCATTGCCGAGTTCTTCGTCATCACGTTTAAATCCATGCCCATCCAGCCGGGCGACCTTTCGGCCATCTCCACCGCCGCTGCGGTCGCCGGCACCGGCTACACCTTCTCGATCTCGCTGTTCTGCGTGCTGTCCATGGGCTTTACCGCCATCGCCATGCTGCTGTGCGAGTACGCCGGCCTGGTGGCACCGCACCGTCAGAAGGGCGCCGCCAACGCCAAGCGCATGCTGCTCACCAACCTGCTCGTAGCGGTGCTGTGCCTGGGCGGCGTGACCGCACACGTCACGCTCATCGACTACTACAACACCCTCGGCATCACCGTCTACACCTGGCGCCCGCTCGAGAGCTACTGGCGCGAGGGCTACCTGCCCGCTTTCATTAGCGCAGCGCAGTCCATCAAGCCGCCCAAACCCGCCGACTACTCCGTCGACGATGCCAAGGCCACGCTCAAAAAGTACGCCAAGGCCTACGACAAGTCCGACGCCGCCAAGAGTGACGAGCGCACCGCCGCAAAGGAGCAGTTCGACAGCGAGAAGCCCACGGTCATCGCCATCATGAACGAGACCTTCTCGGATCTTTCGATCTACCAGAACATGCGCGCCGGCTACGAGGGCCCGCAGTACTTTAAGAACCTGTCCAACTGCCTCAGCCGCGGTAAGCTCTACGTGAGTGCCTACGGCGGCGGCACCGCCAATACCGAGTTTGAGTTTATGACCGGCAACTCCATGGCCAACCTGGGCTCGGGCGTGTATCCGTACACCATCTACAACATGGAGACGACCGGGAACCTGGCAGAGCAGTTCAAGTCGCTCGGATATTCCACCACGGCCATGCACCCCAACCACGCAACCAACTGGAACCGCGAGAACGTGTACAAGGACTTTGGCTTTGACCAGTTCCTGTCTATCAACGACTTCCAGGGAGCCGACACCCTGCGCGGTATGGTGACCGACCAGGCGACCTACGACAAGATTCTTGAGCTGCTCGACCAGAACGCCGATCCGCAGTTTATCTTCGACGTGACCATGCAGAACCACTCGGGCTACGA
>DXLP01000045.1 GCA_019414645.1 Collinsella sp. | reverse complement strand
AAGGGAAGAGGCGGGGCATGCCCCGCCTCTTACACCACATCTCTGCGCGCTACCCAATTGGGCTTTGGCGATGTTCATATATGGCTGGTTTCTCGCCGCATGCTATCCAGATGGGACGAGTCATGAGGACTATCTAACTTTTGAAAGACTTTTGACACCAAAATCTTATTCCGCGATGCTGAATACTCGCAAAAATGCACGCTCCGGAGGGTACCACCCTGTTACGGCTAGAAATCCATACGCCAGTTTATGCAATTAATTAACGCATTTATGCAAAATGGCTTACGTGCGTACGTCTCGGGCTAGATGTTTGCCTCGGCGCTGCGTAAATCATCCTGTCTATAGTGTCTTTGACAGGCGGCCGCGATCCCGTTTGGGATCGCGGCCGTTTTGTAGTGGGCCAAATATGAACGTTGTGTTAACGAGTCGGTGGACGGTGGTGTTTTTCGGTGAGCGGCGTATCCTTCCAACGGTTTATCTAGTGTGTCAGTTGAAAGGAAGAGGGCGCTCGTCATTGTTTGAATGTGAACTGCCGTTTGACCACAAGACGTTGCATCTGGAGCTCGAGGATAAGAACTTCGCGGGTGTGATGGAAGGTCATCAAAACGAGTTTAAGACTACAAAATCGCAGGAAGAGCTGGTAGAGGAGTCGCTTGCCAACCCTTATGGCTCGCCTTCGCTCGAGGAGCTTTGTGCTGGCAAGAAGGATATTGTTATCATTAGCTCCGATCATACGCGTCCCGTTCCCTCGCGTGTGACGATGCCTATTCTGCTGCATCACATCCATTCCGCTGCGCCCGAGGCTCGCGTGCGTATTTTGGTTGCTACGGGTATGCACCGTCCGTCGACACACGAGGAACTCGTCAACAAGTATGGCGAGGAGATCGTTGCCAACGAGGAAATCGTTATGCACGTCGCGACTGACGACAGCATGATGAAAAAGATCGGTACCCTGCCTTCTGGTGGCGAGTGCATCATCAACAAGATTGCCGCCGATTGCGATCTGCTGCTTGCAGAGGGCTTCATTGAGCCGCACTTCTTTGCCGGTTTCTCTGGCAGCCGCAAGTCCGTCCTGCCTGGCATCGCCAGCTACAAGACCATCATGTACAACCACAACGGCCAGTTTGTGAACGATTCCCATTCGCGTGCCGGCAACCTGTGCCATAACCACGTGAGCGAGGACATGTTTGCCGCTGCCGAGATGGCTCACCTTGCCTTTGTGCTGAACGTGGTGCTCAACGGCAAGCACGAGGTCATTGGCTCCTTCGCCGGCGACATCCACAAGGCACACGAGGCTGGCTGCGAGTTCGTAAAGAGCCTTGCCGGCGTTGAGCCCGTCGAGTGCGAGATTGCCATCACCACCAACGGCGGCTACCCGCTCGACCAGAACATCTACCAGGCCGTGAAGGGCATGTGCTCTGCCGAGGCCACGCTTCCCGAGGGCGGTGTGATCATCGACGTCGCCGGTTGTGCCGACGGTCACGGCGGCGAGGGCTTCTATCACAACATCGCCGACAACGATCCGGCAGAGTTTGAGCGCGCCTGCATCGACCGTCCTAAGGACGAGACCCTGCCCGATCAGTGGACGAGCCAGATCTTTGCCCGCATCCTGGCGCATCACCCTGTGATCATGGTCACCGACCTGTGCGATCACCAGATGATCAAGGATATGCACATGACGCCGGTCAACACCCTCGAGGAGGCGCTCAAGCTCGCCTTTGAGATGAAGGGTGCCGATGCCAAGGTGGCCGTCATTCCCGATGGCCTGGGCGTTGTTGTCGCTCAGCACTAGCGCGCGGCCTAAACGAATCGTTTATAACTGACAAGAAAGATAAGGTTTTATGCTTACCAAACTCCTCTGTGAATTCGGCGCAACGGCCCTCATGATCATCTTTGGCGTGGGCGTGCACTGCGATACCGTGCTCAAGGGCACCAAGTATCAGGGCTCCGGCCACATGTTTGCCATCACCACCTGGTCTTTTGGCATCTCGGTCTGCCTGTTTGTCTTTGGCGGCGCCGTGTGCATGAACCCCGCCATGGTGCTTGCCCAGTGCATCGTAGGCCTGGTGCCGTGGAGCAGCTGCATCCCCTTCATGATTGCCGATATGCTCGGCGGCTTTGTGGGCGCCGTAATCGCTTGGCTTATGTATGCCGATGAGTTCAAGGCTTCCGAGGGTGTCGTCGACCCCATTGCCCAGCGCAACATCTTCTCGACCAACCCCACCACCGAGGGCACGAACTATGTTCGCAACTTCTTCTGCGAGGCTATCTGCACCTTCGTGTTCATTAGCGCCATCCTTGCTGCCGCTAGCCGCGCCGGCGAGAACGTTCTGATGCTCGCCATCTGCGTCGGCCTGATCGTTTGGGCTGTTGGCATGGGCATGGGCGGCATCACCGGCTTCGCCATGAACCAGGCTCGTGACCTTGGTCCTCGCATGGCCTATCAGGTGCTGCCGATCAAGAACAAGGCTGACAACAACTGGAAGTACGGCCTGCTCGTTCCTGGCATCGCTCCGTTTGTCGGTGCCGCTCTGGCTGCACTGTTTGTGCACGGTTTCTTGGGCATGTTCTAGTCAAAGGACGGCTCTATAAGGTCCGGGCTCGGTAGGGGTTAACTTTCCAACGCGTCCTCGGACATGCAAAAAGGCTCGCTGCGCACTTTGTGCGGCGAGCCTTTTTGCGTCCTGCGGAGTGCGTTGGAAAGTTAACCCCTACCGAGCCCTGGGCATTCTTGGCTGTGTTCGAACAAGCAACTCAACATATATATCTGAATTTGGATGGGAGGGGCTTGTTGCTGGTAGGGGCGTTGAAGCGTGAGTGAATCTTTGGGATGCGTGGCGCCTTGGGTTGGGGCGATGCTTTGGGATGAGGTTCTTACTTAGTTGAAGAGGGGTTTTATGGCTGAGAGGTAGTCTTTGGCTACGTCCTCTTTTGGGGCTTGGAAGTTGTGCCAGGCCCACCATTGGACCATTCCTACGAAGCTTGAGGCTATGTGGTGTAGTAGGAAGCTTCGGTCCATGGTGGCGGCGGGGCCGTTTGGGTCGGTGGGGACGGTTTCGGCTGCTCGTGACATGATGGTCTTGCGTAAGCAGTCGGCGAAGACGCGTGAGCCGGCGCCGGCTACGAGGGCTCGAACGCCCTGGCGGCGCTCCCAGAGGTTGTTGAGGATATGTTCGACCTGCACGAGTGGGTCGTCGAGCGGTGTGCCATCGTCGTCGAGGGCGTGGGTGCAGATGTCGCTTACGAGCTTGGACAGTAGGTCGTCTTTGCTCTTAAAGAGGCCGTAGAACGTGGCCCGACCCACATGGGCGCGCGCGATGATGTCGCCGACGGTGATCTTGCCGTAGTCCTCCTCGCGAAGGAGCTCGGAAAACGCCGTGACAATGGCGGCGCGGCTTTTGGTTTTGCGGGCATCCATGGCTATGCGTCCGCGTGAACGAGCAGGCAGCGGAGCGTACCGGAGCAACCTTCGTAGGGGCGTTTGCCGGCGCCGTAGCCGACAGCTTCGATGCGGTAGCGTGAGGGCAGTTGGTCGGACGTACGCAGCGCGGTGACGATGGCGGCGCCCGTCGGCGTCACGAGCTCGCCGGCGACCGGTGCGGGCGTGAGGGCGATATTGCCTGCCTGGCATAGGTTGACGACGGCGGGCACCGGGATGGGCATAAGGCCGTGGGCACAGTGGATGGTGCCGTGACCCTCGGAGAGCGACTCGACGACAATATCCTCGATGCCCAGGTCATCGAGGCAGATGGCGACAGAGCAGATGTCAACGATGGAATCGATGGCGCCTACTTCGTGGAACATGACGGTCTCGGGCGTTTTGCCGTGGGCCTTGGCCTCGGCGGCGGCGAGCGCGGTAAAGATGGCGAGCGCGCGACGCTTGGTGCCATCACTCATCTGCGAGCCATCGATGATGGCGGTGACGTCCGCCAAAGAACGGTGATGGTGGTGGTGGGCGTGATGGTGACCCTCGTGGTCGTGGTCGTGGTCGTGGTCGTGGTCGTGGTCACGCGCGTGCCCATGGCGGTGCTCGTGCTCACCATGGGCATGATGGTGGTGCTCATGCTCGTGTGTGTGCTCGGCAGCTGCTTCGTTGCCGTAGAGCCAGGCCATGTCGTGGTCGTGGTTCTCGAGCTCCTCTGCCAGCTGAACGTCAAAGTCGCAGGCGTCGATGCCATGCTTGTTTACGCGGGTGACGGCAATCTCAAAGCCGCCGACCGGCAGCGTGGCGAGCTGTTCGCGCAGGTGCTCCTCGCTGGCGCCCAGGTCGAGCAGGGCTGCGACGGTCATGTCGCCGCTGATGCCCGAGGTGCCGTCGATGATAAGCGTGTGCTGATGGTTGGACATAGAATGCTCCTTAACGGGCGCAGGGCGTGCCGGCGCTCAAATGATTGATAAGACTTGCCTGGTAGGCGGCGCCGAAGCCATTGTCGATGTTGACGACTGAAACGCCGCTGGCGCAGGAGTTGAGCATGGCGAGCAGTGCGGCCACGCCGCCAAAGCTCGCGCCATAGCCCACACTGGTGGGGACGGCGATGACCGGACAGCTCACAAGACCGCCGATAACGCTCGCCAGGGCGCCTTCCATGCCGGCGATGGCGATGACCACCTGCGCCTGGGCAAGTTCCTCAGCATGAGCGAGCAGGCGGTGCAGGCCGGCGACACCCACGTCGTAGAGGCGATCGACCTCGTTGCCGTAGAACTCGGCCGTCAGTGCCGCCTCTTCGGCGACGGGCAGGTCGCTCGTACCGGCGCAGGCGACGACGATGTGTCCGTTGCCGGTGGGGGAGGGCTTGCCACCCACCAGGGCGAGCTGGGCGTCCGGGACATATCCCAGGTCGATGTCGTTGCCGAGGAACTCAGCGGTGCGCGCGGCTTTTTCGGCATCCAAGCGTGTGACTAGGATGCGCTCCTGGCCGGCATCGCGCAGCGCCTCGATAATGGCGGCAATTTGCTCGGCGGTTTTACCGGCACCGTAGACAACCTCGCCGGCTCCCTGGCGCACTCCGCGCGAAAGATCGAGCTGCGCAAAGCCCAAATCGGCAGTCGGAGCCGTCTGGATGCGCGTAAGGGCGTCGGCGGGGGTGACTGATCCGCCGGCAACATCGCTCAGCAGCTGCTCTAGATCTCGCTTATCCATATATGTTCCCTTCGACGGCGCAAAGTCTAGCACTCAAAGGGTATGTTTCCGAACACTAAGACAAAATTGTTCGGAAACTATAGGACAGACTGATTCTATTGTTAGAAGGATCGACTAGTCGCGCAGGATGATATCCATGGCGAGTGTCAGGTTGCGTTCGTCGATGGCAAACGGGGCGGCTTCGCGCGTCTTGGGCTTGGCGCAAAACGCGATGCCCGTGCCCGCGGCCTGAATCATGGGGATGTCATTGGCGCCGTCGCCGATCGCGACGGTGTGGGCCATGTCGACACCGCACTCAACCGCCCAATCCAGCAGCTGAATGAGCTTGGATTCCTTGGTCACAATGTCTGCCGCCAGCTTACCCGTGAGCTTGCCGTCCACGACTTCCAGACGGTTGGCCAGGCAAAAATCGATGCCCGCGGCGGCCACGATCTTGTCGGCGACCTCGTGGAAGCCGCCGCTCACCACGCCGACCTTCCAGCCCTTGCTGTGCGCCGAGCGCACAAGCTCCAGCGCGCCGGGAGTAAACGTCACGCGCTCAAAGGTGCGCTCGAACACGCTCTCATCCAAGCCGGCAAGCAGCCCCACGCGCTCCTCGAGCGCCTGCTTAAAGTCAAGCTCGCCGCGCATGGCGCGTTCGGTGATCTGTGCAACTTGCTCTCCCACGCCGGCTTCCTCGCCCAACAGGTCGATGACTTCCTGGTTGATGAGCGTGGAGTCGATATCCATAACGATGAGGCGTGCAGTCATGGCGGGCCTTTCCGAGTGCAGTTGTATTGGGGCACATTGTCGCACGCGGCGCGCCTGGGCGACGGTCAGGCCGCGTCAATTGTTTCGTCTCCGTCAAGTCTTTGGGCAGGAGCTACTTTTCCGCGGCACATCGACGCGGGTGCGATAAGATAGAACGCCATGTCTGGCTGCGCGGTTTACGCAGGCTGGGCAAATCTGTACGACGCCGCCCGGAACGACACGGGGCGGCACAGATCCATAAAGGAGGATCACTGGTATGAGCCAGACCCGTCCCATCGATGAGCATTCCATGCACACCCGTACCTGCGGCGAGCTTCGCTTCGAGAACGTGGGCGAAGAGGTCACCCTCACCGGTTGGGTGAGCCGTCGCCGCGACCACGGCGGCCTTATTTTCTGCGACCTTCGCGACCGCGAGGGCATCACGCAGCTCACCTTCGACCCCGAGCACTCCGACGGCGATGCCTTTAAGATCGCCGAGACCATGCGCCCCGAGTGGCCCATCAAGATCCACGGCGTCGTGCGCGCCCGTGGCGAGGAGACCACCAACACTAAGCTCGCGACCGGCGAGATCGAGGTCCTGACCGACCACGCCGAGGTGCTCAACACGTCCGTCACCCCGCCGTTCCAGATCGAGGACGGCATCGAGACCAGCGAGGACACCCGCCTGCGCTATCGCTATTTGGACCTTCGCCGTCCCGAGATGATGGCCAACCTCAAGCTGCGCTCCGACTTTACCTTTGCCATTCGCGAGGCGCTGCACAACCGTGAGTTCATGGAGGTCGAGACGCCCTCCCTGTTCAAGTCCACGCCCGAGGGCGCCCGCGACTTCATCGTTCCCAGCCGTATTCAGCCGGGTAACTTCTACGCCCTGCCGCAGTCCCCGCAGCTCCTGAAGCAGCTGCTCATGGTCGGTGGCGTCGAGCGCTACTACCAGGTTGCCAAGTGCTTCCGCGACGAGGACCTGCGTGCCGACCGTCAGCCCGAGTTCACCCAGGTCGATATCGAGATGTCCTTCGTGGACCAGAACGACGTCATGAGCGCGCTCGAGGAAGTTCTGTCCGATGCCTTCGGCCGCATGGGTGTCGAGATGCCCACGCCGCTGCGTCGCATGGACTACTGGGAGGCCATGGACACCTATGGCTCCGACAAGCCCGATACCCGCTATGGTATGCACCTGGTCGACCTGACCGACATCTTTGCCAACTCCAAGTTCAAGGTCTTTGCGACTGCCGCGAACGAGGAGGGCTCTGTCGTCAAGGCCATCAACGCCAAGGGCGCCGGCGCCTGGGCACGTGCCAAGATCGATAAGCTCGCCGGCGTGGCCTCCACGTTTGGCGCCAAGGGCCTGGCCTGGATCGCCTTCCGCGAGGACGGCTCCATCAACAGCCCCATCGTCAAGTTCTTCTCGGACGAGGAGATGGCGGCTCTGCGCGAGCGCATGGACGTCGAGCCTGGCGACCTCGTGATGTTCGCCGCCGGCCCGCGCCTGCTCTCTGACGAGATCCTGGGCGGTATGCGTTCCCACATGGCCAACGCGCTCGAGATCAAGCGTGAGGGCCACGACTTCCTGTGGGTCGTCAACTTCCCGCTGTTCCACTGGGATGAGGACCGCAAGGCCTACGCTGCCGAGCATCAGCCCTTCACGCTGCCGACCGAGACCGACATCGCCAAGATCGAGGCCGACCCGCTGGCGGCCGGTTCCTGCACCTACGACTTTGTCATGGACGGCTTTGAGGCCGGCGGCGGCGGTATGCGTATCCACAACGCCGAGATGCAGATGTCTATGCTCAGGCTCCTGGGCTTCACCGAGGAGCGAGCCGAGTCGCAGTTCGGCTTCCTCATGGAGGCGCTCAAGTTTGGTGCACCCCCGATGGGTGGTTTTGCTCTGGGCCTGGACCGCGTGTGCATGCTGCTCACCGGTTCCGACTCCATCCGCGACGTCATGGCGTTCCCCAAGACGGCCAGCGGCTCCGACCTTATGTCGGGTGCTCCGAGTGCCGTTTCCGGCGCCCAGCTCAAGGACGTCAGCCTGCGCCTGATGTAGGCGAGCGGCTACCTATTGCCAGCAACGAGGGAAGGACGTGTGCCTTCCCTCGTTTTTTGTGAGACGGGGGTGCGCCGGTAACGTACAATAACTACCACGTGGCTGGGTTTGCCGGCCGAATGTGCGATGTCGTGGGAGGGGACATGGTCGAGTTTACGAAGACGATTAAAGATCCGTTGGGACTGCATGCCCGCCCGGTTGCGCTGCTCTATGACATCATTGCCAAGCATCGTAGCGACGTGTCGGTCAGCATCGGCGACCGCCACACGGATGGCCGCGATGTTATGGGCCTCATGGCTCTCTACGGCGAGTGCGGCGAGAACATCATCTTCCGCGTTTCGGGTGTGGATGAGGCCTCCTGCGTCACGTCGATCAGAAACCTCTCGCTCTAACCTCAACAATGTGACAAGGGGACAGTCCCCTTTGTTGCATAAATTGGTATGACAAGGCACCGCAAAGAGATGGTCTTTGCGGTGCCTCTTTTGTTTCATAAAGGAAACTTTTTCGAAATCTGAATAGGGACCCTTTCCAAAAAGTTAACCACGTGCTAGTTTACTAAAGCGAACATAGACGTGGTTAACTTTTATCGCGTCGATGTTGAGGACGAACTGACGTTAGGAGCCACTCATGTCTTGCGGACCGCAGATGCCGGCCATGCCGCTTTCGATGGTAAAAGCGGGCGAAACCGTGCGCGTGTCTCGTGTAAAGGGCAATGAGGACATGAAGCACCACCTCAAGGACCTCGGCTTTGTCGAGGGCAACGAAATCCACGTGGTGAGCTCGAGTGGCGCCAATATCATCGTCACGGTGCTGGGCGCACGCTTTGGCATCGATTCCAAAGTTGCCATGCACATCATGACCGTCGGTTAGTCGACGGAATTTCTGTACGCACTGAAAGGGGGACAAGTAAATGAAGACGTTGGGTGACGTTAAGGTGGGCGAGAGCTCCACCATCGTCAAGCTTCACGGTGAGGGTGCGCTTCGCCGCCACCTTATGGACCTGGGGCTTATCAAGGGCACTTCGTTCAAGGTCGTGAAGGTTGCACCGCTCGGTGATCCGGTCGAGATCAACGTGCGCGGCTACGAGCTTTCCATCCGCAAGGAGGAGGCGGCCGTCGTCGAGGTTCAGTAAGGACTTGCGGCGCATATTTTTGCAGATAAAGTTAGGTTTTTCTAACTTAATGCAGCATCTTTGAAGCACATTATCCAGCCTGCGCGGAGAAAGCAGCGCAGGCACACAAGGAAGAAGGATTGAATGGCGGATTCTCAGATCCATGTCGCGCTGGCGGGTAACCCCAACTGCGGCAAGACCACGCTTTTCAACCTGATCACCGGCGCCAACGGCTACGTTGGCAACTGGCCCGGCGTCACGGTTGAGAAAAAGGAGGCCAAGCTCCTAAGCGACAAGAACGTTACCATTACGGACCTCCCCGGCATCTACTCGCTTTCCCCCTACAGCCCCGAGGAGCAGTGCTCGCGCGACTACCTCATGAGCGGCGAGCCCGATGTGGTCGTCCAGGTTGTCGATGCCACCAACCTCGAGCGCAACCTGTACCTGGCGCTTCAGGTTATCGAGACCGGCCTGCCCGTAGTCGTCGCCCTCAACATGGCCGACTTGGTCGAGAAGAACGGCGACAAGATCGACACGGACAAGCTCTCCAAGAAGCTCGGCTGCCCGGTCATGATGATCTCCGCTCTTAAGAACAAGGGCATCACGGAGCTGTTCGAGCAGGTTAAGAAGTCCGCTGCCTCCAAGGGCCAGGTGCCGGAGCACAAGTTCGACTCCTCCATCGAGGATGTCCTGACGCACATCGAGAACAACCTGCCGGCGAGCGTTTCCGCCAACAAGCGCCGCTATTACGCCGTCAAGCTGTTCGAGCGCGATGCGGACGCCTGCAAGCTCATCAACCTCACCAAGGAGAAGGCCGCTCGCGTGGAGGAGCTGGTCGCCCAGTGCGAGCAGGATTGCGACGACGATGCCGAGTCCATCATCACCGGCGAGCGCTATGGCGTCATCGCGCACATTATCGACGAGTGCATGACCAAGGCTCCTGCCAAGATGAGCACCTCCGAGAAGATTGACCGCGTGGTTACCAACCGTATCCTGGGCCTGCCGATCTTTGTGGTCATCATGTTCTGCGTGTACTACATCGCCGTTTCTACCTTGGGCGGCACGGTGACCGACTTCACCAACGACCAGCTCTTCGGTACCGACGGTTGGTATGTGCTCGGCCAGGGTCGCGACGCCTACGACGCGGCCGTCGAGGCTGCGGGTGACAATGCCGACTCGGTCGACCCGGCACAGTACGGCCCCTATGTCCCGGGTATCACCACTGTGGTGCACGACGCCCTTGTGGCGGGCGGCACCGAGGACGGTGGCCTGGTCGATTCGCTGGTCTGCGACGGCATCGTCGGCGGCCTGGGCGCCATCTTCGGCTTCGTCCCGCAGATGTTCCTGCTGTTCGTCATGCTGTCCTTCTTGGAGGACTGCGGCTATATGGCCCGCGTCGCCTTCATCATGGACCGCGTGTTCCGCCGCTTTGGCCTGTCCGGTAAGTCCTTCATCCCCATGCTTGTGTCCTCGGGCTGCGGTGTCCCCGGCGTCATGGCTACCAAGACCATCGAGAACGAGAAGGACCGCCGTATGACGGTCATGACCACCACGTTTATTCCCTGCGGCGCTAAGCTGCCGATCATCGCCCTGCTCATGGGCTCCATCATCGGCGATTCTTCCACCACCGCCGCGTGGATCAGCCCGCTCTTCTACTTCCTGGGCGTCTTTGCCGTCATCGCCTCGGGCCTCATGCTCAAGAAGACCAAGCTCTTCGCCGGTCGCCCGACGCCGTTTGTTATGGAGCTTCCTGCCTACCACTTCCCGGCGATTCGCTCTTGGGCGCTGCACGTGTGGGAGCGCTGCTGGGCCTTTATCAAGAAGGCCGGCACGGTCATCTTCGCGTCCACCGTCGTCGTTTGGTTCCTCTCCAACTTTGGTAGCTACAACGGTTCCTTTGGCTTCCTGCCTGCGATGGACGGCATCCCCGAGGAGTTCATGGACTACTCCGTGCTTGCCATGCTCGGCAACCTGATCGCCTGGATCTTCGCCCCGCTCGGCTTTAGCACCTGGCAGGCAACAGCACTGTCCGTCTCGGGTCTTGTCGCCAAGGAGAACGTCGTCGCCACCGCCGGCTCGCTGCTGTCCGTTGCCGATGCCGCCGAGACCGATCCGAGCCTGTGGACCGCGTTCGCCGGCATGTTCCCTACCATGGGCGCTTGCGTTGCCTTTGGCGCTTTCAACCTGCTGTGCGCTCCGTGCTTTGCCGCTATGGGTACCATCCGCAACCAGATGGACTCCGGCAAGTGGACCGCGATTGCCCTCGGCTACGAGTGCGCCTTTGCTTGGGTGATCGGCCTGTTCATCAACCAGTTCTACAACCTGCTTGTGTTGGGACAGTTTGGTATCTGGACGGTGGTGGCCATCGTGCTGCTGGTTGCGATGCTCTTCCAGATCTTCCGTCCCATGCCAAAGCATGCATGGACCGACGAGGACGAGACCAACGCTGCTTCCGCTGCAGTTTCCGCTTAAGTCCGAATAAGGATTAACCCCTTTCCACGAGCCCGGGTGTCCCAGCGACACTCGGGCTTTTTGGTGGGGGAGATGTGGCGTTTCCGCAGATAAAACCGACCAAAATTAACCTGTCCCTTTTTGATAGGTGGAGAATGGGGTAAAGTAAGTGGTGGTTAACTAGAGGAGGCTTGCTATGGCACCTATCGATATTGTTGTACTGGCCGTTATCGGTATTGCGTTTGTCGCCGTGTGCGTGCGCATCTACCGCAAGGGCACCTGCGCCGACTGCGCTCAGGGTGGCGTTTGCACGGGGCATTGCTCCAACAAAAAGACCTGTGCCGCGCTTAAGGGCGTGGATAAGATTGCCGAAGACCTGGGCCGCGGCATCAAATAAGGTCCAGGCATCCAGGCGCCCCGCGAGCATCCGTTCGCGGGGCGCTTTGCACATTTGGCGGCGAGCGCAGCGAGTTGAAGAGTATTTTTGGGTATCGTTAAATCAGTTGCGGTGAAATACGGACTGTTTGGCTGTCAAAGGCCTTATCTACTCCGTATTCCACCGCAACTTTTTGTGGGTGGGCTAGAGACGCTGCATGCGGTACCCGACACCCATGTGCGTCTGAATCATCTTAGGGTGAGAGGGGTCTGCCTCGATCTTCTTGCGCAGGGTGCGCATGAACACGCGCAGGCTCGCCAGATCGCTGTCCCAGCTCGTGCCCCATATCTCGCGGGTGATGAAGGTGTGGGTGAGCACCTTGTCGACATTTTTCGCCAGAAGGACGAGCAATTTGTAC
>DXLP01000044.1 GCA_019414645.1 Collinsella sp. | reverse complement strand
CCGATTTGGTAGCAGCAATTTTGGACTAATAAGGCCAGATGGCAAGTCGAAATGGCGATGAATACACGATTTTGATCTGACTGTTAGTCCTTATAATGGACATATGTTGCGTAACCTAAGCAAACACTATCTGTTTATATGTTGCAAGCAAAGTAGCAGTACTCATTTTTGCCATTATTTGGCCACGGACCTTGAAATAAGGGGTCCTTAGGGTTCGAATCCCATGCGCTGGGCCCAAACAAAAAACGGTCCCCTTGCGAGGACCGTTTCCAATTCAGTGGTGGGCGATGAGGGATTCGAACCCCCAGCCTTGTGCGTGTAAAGCACCTGCGCTAACCGTTGCGCCAATCGCCCGTGCGGAGAGAGTATAGCAAAACAATCGCCCCATTCACCTCATATCCATTAAAGGTAACCGGCGCGTGTCACAGCGGAGCTGATTCAGTTGAGATTGCCTGAACATTCCGCCCCTCTTTACGCCCTCGGGTATACTCAAAAGCTACTGATTCGATTTGATGCCCAGCAACAGCAGAGGGGATAGTATATGTGCGGTTTTGTCGGTTTTGTCGGTGGGACGGATAACCAATCCGAGGTGCTCACCAAGATGATGGACCGCATCGTCCATCGCGGTCCCGACATGGGCGGTCAGTTTATCGACGGCCGCGTTGCCCTGGGCTTCCGCCGCCTGTCGATCCTCGACCTGACCGAGGCCGGCGCTCAGCCCATGGCCAATGAGGACGGCAGCGTCGTCATTGTCTTCAACGGCGAGATCTACAACTTCCAAGAACTCCGTTCCGAGCTCGAGGCCAAGGGCTACAAGTTCCACTGCGGCGCCGACACCGAGAGCCTCCTGCACGGCTACGAGGAGTGGGGCGAGGCCGTTCTCGATCGCCTGCGCGGTATGTACGCCTTCGTCATCTGGGACAAAAAGAAGAACAAGCTTTTTGGCGCCCGCGACATCTTTGGCATCAAGCCGCTCTACTACTATCCCATGGCCGATGCGGGCGACGGCGCTCCGGGCGTGCTCTTTGGTTCCGAGATCAAGAGCTTCCTGGACTACCCGCACTTCCACAAGGCGGTCAACAAAAAGGCTCTGCGTCCGTACATGACGCTGCAGTATTCGGCAACCGAGGAGACCTTCTTCGAGGGTGTCTACAAGCTGCCGCCGGCGCACTACTTTACCGTCGATATCCCGACCGGCAAGATGAACATCGAGCGTTACTGGGATTGCGATTACTCTGCCGTCGAGAAGCCGTTCGAAGAGTATGTCGATGAGCTGGACGAGGTCGTGCACGAGAGCGTCGAGGCCCATCGCATCGCCGACGTCAAGGTCGCGTCGTTCCTCTCCGGTGGCGTCGACTCCAGCTACATCGCCGCTTGCCTCATGCCCGACAAGACCTTCTCGGTGGGCTTTGACTACAAGAACTTCAACGAGACCAACTACGCCAAGGAGCTTTCCGATAAGCTCGGCGTCGAAAACGTTCGCAAGATGATTACCGCCGACGAGTTCTTCGGTGCGCTCGAGGACATCCAGTATCACATGGACGAGCCGCAGTCCAACCTGTCTTCCGTGCCGCTGTGGTTCTTGGCCGAGATGGCCCGCAAGGACGTCACCGTGGTGCTTTCGGGCGAAGGCGCCGACGAACTCTTTGGCGGCTACGCCTACTACGAGGATACGGTCCCGGTGCGCAAGTACAAAAAGATGGTGCCGCTGCCCGTCCGTCGCGCGCTCGGTAACCTGGCGCTGCATATGCCGTACTTCAAGGGACATAACTTCCTGGTCAAGGGTGCCGAGATCCCCGAGAAGTCGTTCCTGGGACAGGCTCTGGTATGGCCGGAGCGCGAGGTCGACGGCGTGCTCAAGCCCGAGTACAACACCGGCGACGGCGCCTTCGAGCTCGCTGCACCCATCTACGCACGCGTGAAGGGTCAGCCCGAACTGGTCAAGAAGCAGTACCTGGACATGAACATGTGGCTCCCGGGCGACATTCTGCTCAAGGCCGACAAGATGTGCATGGCACACTCGCTGGAGCTGCGCGTGCCCTTCCTGGACCGCAAAGTCATGGAGTTCGCCGAGCACATTCCCGACCGCTACCGCATCAACGAGAACGGCAACAAACAGGTACTCCGCCACGCTGCCAACAAGTCGCTGCCCGATGAGTGGGCCACCCGTCCCAAGGTGGGCTTCCCGGTGCCGATTGTCTACTGGCTGCGCGAGCAAAAGTGGTACGACTATGTCAAGGAGTACTTCACCGCGCCGTGGGCAAGCGAGTTCTTCAATACCGACGAGCTTATGCACCTGCTCGATCTGCACTTTGCGGGCAAGGGCGATTTCCAGCGCAAGATCTATACGCCGCTCGTGTTCCTAGTGTGGTACAAGCGCTTCTTTATCGACGAGGGCCAGCCTTCTGTTCAGGCTGCCTAGCCTCGGCTTACGAACGCCTGCGCGTAACGGCTCCTCCGGGAGCCGTTTTTGCGTGGGTGCGTTTCAGTTACTATAAAAACCGTCCCTGCCAAATGGCTGAGAAAGGTGAAAGATGCACCATTCGGATTCCGCGACCGTGACCACGGTCGATACGCTTGCCAAGCTTCTCGACGTGTGCGGCGAGCTGTGCGCATCAGAGCAGGTTGACGAGCGTGCCGTGACCGGCTGCTCGTTTGATTCGCGCGTGGTCTCGGCAGGTGACGTATTCTTTTGCAAAGGTGCTGCCTTTAAGCCCGCGTTTTTGAGCATGGCGCTCGATGCGGGCGCCGTCGCATTTGTGTGCGAGGAGTCGCTGGTCGAGTCTCTGGAGCCGCTGGCGAAGGAGAGCGGTGCTGCGATGCTGGTTGTTGATAGTGTTCGCACGGCCATGGCCCTGTTGCCGCCGGAGGTCTACGACCGTCCCGACCACGACGTCAAGATCGTGGGCATCACCGGCACCAAGGGAAAGACCACGGCCGCTTTTATGCTCCAGTCGATTATCAAAGCGGCGGGCGAGTCCTGCGGCATGATCGGCTCGGTGAGTACCGACGATGGTATCGAGTGCTACGAGAGCACCAATACTACGCCCGAGGCCCCCGAGGTCTGGCGCCATATCGCCAACTGCCGCACGTCCGGTCGCCAGTCCATGGTCATGGAGGTCTCGAGCCAGGCGCTCAAGTATCAACGCGTCGAGAATCTGCCGTTTGACGTGGCGTGCTTCCTCAACATCGGCCGCGACCACATCTCGCCGATTGAACACCCCACGTTTGAGGATTATTTTGAGAGCAAACTCAGGATCTTTGACCAGGCAAAGACCGCCGTGGTGAATCTGGGCACCGAAGAGGCCGACCGTGTGCTGGAGGCAGCGTCGACGGCCGATCGCTTGGTGACCGTTGGCGTCGAGCATCCCGAGGCGAGCCTGTGGGCAAGCGACGTACGCATGGTCGGCTTTAGCATCGAGTTCAACTTGCATGGCCTGTGTGCCGACGAGTCCGAGATGGGGGAGAAGGTCCTGCTGGGCATCGCGGGCGACTTTAACGTGGAAAACGCGCTGGTCGCTATCGCCGCTGCGCGCGAGATCGGCATCGGTATCGAGGCTATCAAGAAGGGCCTCTCCAAACTGCGTGTGCCGGGCCGTATGGAGGTCGTGGAGTCGAAGGACGGCCGCGTGATTTGCGTTGTCGACTATGCGCACAACCAGCTTTCGTTCCGTTCGCTTTTCTCGTCGGTGAAGCGCGCGTTTCCCGCTAGCCCCGTCATTGCGCTGTTTGGCGCTGCCGGCGGCAAGGCGCAGGAGCGCCGCGAGCAGCTTCCGCGCGAGGCCGCACCGTATTCCGACCTGATGATCTTTGCCAACGAGGATCCAGCTCACGAGGACCCGATGAAGGTCTGTCGCGAGCTTGCCGAGCATGTTCCCGACGATACGCCGAACAAGATCATCCTCGACCGCGAAGCCGCTGTGCATGCGGCGTTCAAGGCGGCGCGCGAGGAGTACGTCAACCCCGATGCTCCCACCATTGTCTTGCTGCTGGCAAAGGGTGACGAGGAGCTCATGCACGTGGGCGACGAGTTCGTGCCCATCGAGAGCGACCTTTCGTTGGCCAATCGCCTGATCGATGTTACCCAGTTTGACTAATGAACCATGATGGCGGCGGCGCCCTGAGTGCGCTGTCGCCATAAGCGTGTTCCCTCAATCAAAACATGCCGTCCAAGTCCAAACCCTTCTACGTAAACGGAGTAACCATGTCCCACAATACCCTGCCGACCGTTGCCGAGCTTTCGGGCGAGATGCGCGAGCGCTTGGCCACGGTCAAGTACGTCTTTACCGACCTGGATGCCACGATGCTTGCACCCGGCTCGTGCGTGCTACGCGACAACGACGGCAACCCCTCGACCAAACTCGTCGAGGCCGTCGTGGCGCTCGCTCGCGCTGGTATTCAGGTGGTTCCCACCTCGGGCCGCAACCGTACCATGATCCACGAGGACGCGCGCGTGCTCGGCCTCAACTCCTACATCGGCGAGATGGGCGGCCTGGTCATGTACGACCTCAAAGCCAACGATTGGGAGTATCTGACCGGCGACATGCCCTACGACCCCTCTTGCGGCCTCACGCCGCACCAGGTGATCGAGCAGACCGGCGTGTGCGAGAAGATCCTCGCCCGCTGGCCGCACAAGATCGAGTATCACAACGACATGTCGACCGGCTACAAGTACCGTGAGGTCACCGTCGGCATGCGCGGCGATGTGCCCGACGATGAGGTTCAGGCCATCCTGGACGAGGCCGGCTGCGGTCTGATCTGGGCTTGCAACGGCCATCTGACGCATCTGTCCAAGCCGACGACGCTCGAGCTCGATCGCGTCGAGGACGGTCGCGCATTCAATATCAACCCCGCGGGCCTCAACAAAGGCGTCGCCATTGCGCGCTTCTGCGAGCACCTGGGGATCGAGCGCGAGGAGACGCTCGCGCTCGGCGATTCCGAGTCCGACTTCTACATGGCCGATCACGTGGGCACGTTCTGCCTGGTCGAGAATGGCCTGACGAGCGCCGGCGCGCCCGAGTTCCTGGCTGCCTGCGAGAACGCTTTCGTTACGCGCGGCAAAATTGTCGACGGTTGGGCGGCGACGGCAGAGCTGCTGGTCGCGGCGCGTTCGTAGCGCGGCGTCGCTGCACTTGGACATGTCTTTTCGAGAGAGACTGGTGAGGTAATGTCCGATATCGAGAATCCGGCAGGCGACACGCGCCCGATTGGCGTGTTCGATTCTGGTTTGGGCGGTCTGACGGTTGCGCGCGCGATTGCGACGGCGCTGCCGCACGAGTCCGTCTACTACTTTGGCGACACCAAGCGCTGCCCCTACGGCACGCGCACCGAGGATGAAGTGCGCTCGTTTGCGCTGCAGGCGGGTCGTTGGCTTTCGAAGCACGACGTCAAGATTATGGTCATCGCCTGCAACACGGCGACCGCTGCGGCCTTGCGTTTGGCCCAGCAGGTGCTCGACGTTCCCGTGATCGGCGTGATCGCGCCGGGTGCCCGTGCAGCAATCAACAGCACGCGTACGCGTCGCGTGGGCGTGCTCGCTACCAACCTCACTATTCGCTCGGGCGCCTACACGCGCGCCATTCAGGATCTAGATGCCGGCGTCGATGTATACGGCTGTCCTGCCTCGAGCTTTGTCGAGGTTGTCGAACACGAGCTCGCCTCGGGTGCACATCTGCAGGAACAGTGGCTTGAGAACGAGGACATCTTCGATACGCCTGCCGTGCGTGCGCTGGTGGGTGCCACGGTTGAGCCGCTGCGCGACCACGGTATCGATACCGTGGTGCTCGGCTGTACGCATTTCCCGCTGTTGGTGGGACCTATCCGGCATGCGCTGGGGCCTGGGGTGCGCGTCGTGAGTTCCGCCGAGGAGACCACACGCGAGCTGACCGATATCCTCACGCGCCGCGAGCAGCTGGCGGGCGACGCCGCCGAGCCGCAGCATCGTTTTGCCACGACGGCCGATAACATTGCCGAGTTTGCGGTGGCGGGCAGCTTTATCTTTGGTCAGCCGCTCAAGAGCATCGAACATATCGATATCGATGAGCTGAAATAGATGTAAGGCAGCCGCCAAAGCCTTCGCCACATATTTTGCCGAAAGGATATTTCTATGGAGTACATGCAGGTCAACCGCGCCAACGGCCGCGCCGCCAACGAGTTGCGCCCCGTTAAGCTCACCCGTGGCGTCATGAAGCACGCCCACGGCTCGTGTTTGGCCGAGTTCGGTGACACGCGCGTGCTGTGCGCCGCCACTATCGAGGAGGGCGTGCCGGGCTGGCGAAAGGGAGCTAAGGCCGGCTGGGTGACCGCGGAATACGCCATGCTGCCGGCGTCGACCGGCAAGCGCTGCAAGCGCGAGCACGCCAACCGCAAGGGTCGCTCCATGGAGATCGAGCGCCTCATTGGCCGCAGCCTGCGTACCGTCGTCAACATGAAGGCGCTCGGCGAGTACACCGTCACCGTCGACTGCGATGTGATTCAGGCCGATGGCGGCACGCGTACAGCGAGCATCACCGGCGCCTGGGTGGCGCTGCACGACGCCCTCGCCATGTGGGTCGAGGCGGGCAAGATCGAGCGCATCCCGCTTACCGGCCAGGTGGCTGCCATCTCTATGGGCGTTGTCGACGGCAATACGCTGCTTGACCTCGATTATTCCGAGGACAGTCATGCCGAGGTCGACATGAACCTCGTCGCCACCGATACCGGTGAGATGATCGAGCTCCAGGGCACCGGCGAGCAGGCGCCCTTCGACCGCAAACGCCTCAACGCCCTGCTTGACCTGGGTGACAAGGGTGTCGCCGAGCTCATCGAGCTTCAGCGCCAAGCCATCGCCTAACCTGCCAAAAAGGGACAGGTTTATTTTGGTAGGTTTTATCTGCTGAAATGCTGCGTTGAAAGGTCCGATCGCCTGAGAGGGGAGAGGTCAAGTGCCCAAACGCCCCTCACGCGGCTTGCTATAGAGACAAGGAGGCCAGTCATGGCACTTGAGAAGATTGACATCGACACCCTCGACCCGGCGGCGACCATCGTCGTGGCAACCGGAAACGCTCATAAGCTCACCGAGATCGAGGCCATTTTGGGCAAGGTCATGCCCGAGGTGCGCTTTGTGGCGCTCGGCCAGCTGGGTGATTTTGAGGATCCCGAGGAAAACGGCACGACGTTTTTGGAGAACGCCATCATCAAGGCCCAAGCCGCGGTTGAGGAGACGGGCCTTATGGCCATTGCCGACGATTCGGGCTTGGTCGTCGACGCGCTGGACGGTGAGCCCGGTGTGTATAGCGCGCGCTATGCGGGCGTGCACGGCGACGATGCCGCCAACAACGCCAAGCTTCTCGTTAACCTGGAAGGCGTGGCAGATGAGGACCGCACCGCGCGCTTTATGAGCGTCGTCGCGCTCATCGACACGGACGGTCTGGTTACCTATGGCGAGGGCGCCTGCGAGGGCGTTATCGCGCACGAGGGCCGCGGCGACCATGGTTTTGGCTATGACCCGCTGTTCCTGCCGGTCGACACGCCGGGCAAGACCATGGCCGAGCTGACGGCTGACGAGAAGAACGCCATCAGCCATCGTTTCCACGCGCTCGAGCATCTGTCCGCCAAGCTGACGGGCGAGGAGTAGGCCATGCGTGCGGTGGTGCAGCGCGTGCTCAACGCCGGCGTGACGGTCGACGGCGAGTGCGTGGGCCGCATTGGACGCGGCTACCTGGTGCTGCTGGGTGTGGGCCATGGCGATACGCGTGCCGAGGCCGACAAGCTGTGGGGCAAGCTCCGCGGGCTGCGTATCAACGAGGACGAGAACGGCAAGACCAATCTGGCACTTGCCGATGTCGACGGCGAGGTGCTCGTGGTGTCGCAGTTCACGCTGTTCGCCGACTGCCGCCACGGTCGCCGCCCATCGTTTACGGATGCCGGCGCACCCGATGTTGCCAACGAGCTCTACGAGTACTTCCTGACGCTTGTGCACGAGGACGTTGAGCATGTGGCGCACGGTATCTTTGGCGCCGACATGAAGGTCGACCTGGTCAACGACGGCCCATTCACCATCGTCTTGGACACCGACAACCTTTAGGTTACGCGGTTTTACCAAACCGCGTAACAACTGGTCATGCGAGGTTGTCGTCTGGTACGTATTCGAGACCGGGCTTTTTTAGCTACTTGCGTATGGCCACAACAGGGTGCTATAGTATTAGAGTTTTGTCTATCTTAGGGGTATTGTCCCCTTTTTGAATTGCACCTTCTGGAGGCCCTGTTCATGGAAGAGATGGAAGTCAATCACGTCGACGACATCCACGAGAAGCTGACCGATATGGTGGGCGATCGCGTCAAGGTTAAGGCCAACATGGGCCGCACCCGCGTTGTCGAGCGCATGGGCACCATCAAGAGCGTCCACCCCGCCGTCTTTATCGTCGAGGTTGACGAGCGCCGCGGCCGCAAGTCGCGTCAGTCCTACCAGTATATCGATGTCCTCACCGGTCAGGTCGAGCTGTTCGACCCCGAGAGCGGCGAGCATATCTTTACCCCGCTCGGCAATCAGCTCGAGGAGCATTAACGGTGACCGATCGGTCCCTGACTCTTTCCGCGCCGGCAAAGATTAACCTCTACCTGGGGGTTCATACCGAGCGCGATGACCGCGGCTACCACAGGGTCGATTCCCTGATGGCGGCCGTCGGTCTTTCCGATACCGTGACGGTCACGCCGGCGCAGGCGCTGACCGTCCAGACGGTTCCGGCATCAGATTTTCCCATGCAAAAGAATACGGCGTATCGGGCTGCGGTTGCTATGGCCGAGCATTATGGTCGCGAGGCAAACATCTGCGTGACGATTGAGAAGCGCATTCCATTGTGCGCCGGCTTGGGCGGCCCCTCGACGGATGCGGCCGCGGTCATTGTCGCCTTGGCGGAGCTCTGGGGCATTGATCGCACCGACCCAGCGCTCGACGATATTGCGCGAGGCATTGGTGCCGACGTCCCGTTCTTTTTGCACGTGAGCCCTGCGTTCTACGTAGGTGGGGGAGACGTGCTGGCAACTGAGTACCCCGCGCTGCCCGCGACGCCCGTCGTGCTGGTCAAGCCGCGCGAGGCAAGTGTTTCGACAATTGAAGCCTATCGACGTTTTGACGAGGCCCCGGTGCCTGCGGACAAGCCCGGCGCGATAGCTTCTGCCTTGCGTGCTGGTGATGCCGAGACGGCATATGCACTCATCCATAACAACCTTGGTGTCATTTCCGCACAGATGGAGTCGCAGATTCAAACGGTCCTCGACTGGCTGCGTAAACAGGACGGAACCGTTGCTGTAGATGTGTGCGGATCGGGTGCCTGCTCGTTTGCCATTTGCGACACCGCTGCCACGGCCGAAAGGCTTGCCGACGCTGCCCAGCAAAATGGCTGGTGGGCCTGCGCGACTGAGCTTATTCCCAACACGGTTCAAATCGACGCGCCAAAGAAATAAAAATTTCTCTAGCACGCGGCGAAAATCTTTGTTACTATAGTCGAGCTAACGGGTTGTGGCTCAGTTTGGTAGAGCACTGCGTTCGGGACGCAGGGGTCGCTGGTTCAAATCCAGTCAACCCGACCAGAGCATGAGAAGGGACCGCTTCTTGCGGTCCCTTTTTTTAGCTATTGTTGTGATACCGCGGCACCCGCGGTATACTCATTCGAGCTTGTCTCGCTGTATTGTGGAGGTCTACATGTTTGGACTGAGGGCTCCTGAGCTCATCATTATTCTCGTCGTTGTCTTGATCATCTTCGGGCCTAAGAACCTGCCGAAGCTCGGCAAGTCTCTCGGCTCTACCGTCAAGAATATCCGCGAGGGTATGGAGGGCGACGATAAGGGCGAAACCAAGCAGGCCGAGGACGTTGTGGTCGAGGAGTCCAAGGAGGACAAGGAGATCGCAGAGCTCGAGGCCAAGCTCGCTGCTGCCAAGAAAAAGCAGGCAGAGGACAGCGACGCGGACGCAGAGTAGTCCCATCCCTTTGGGGTGAGCACCTGACCGGCTTGCCCGCAGGCTAGCCGGTCTTTTTCGTTTTGTTGACAGTTGATCGTTACATCATAGTTGGGGAGATATCCGTATGGACGCAAGCCAGATCGTACTGACCGCTGAGGGCCGCCAGAAGCTCGTCGAGGAGCTCGCTTGGCGTGAGGGCGATTACGCCAAGGAGATCGTCGAGGACATCAAGGAAGCCCGCGCGTTCGGCGACCTTTCGGAGAACTCCGAGTACGATGCCGCCAAGGACAAGCAGGCCCAGAATGCTGCTCGCATTGCCGAGATTCAGGCCATCCTCGCCAACGCTCAGGTTGCTGCCACCACGGGCGATCTGACCGTCTCCATCGGTTCCACCGTTTCTCTGATCGATCCCAACGGTGAGGTCATGGAAGTCACGCTCGTCGGTACCACCGAGACCAACTCGCTCGAGCACAAGATCTCCAACGAGTCTCCGGTCGGTCACGCCATCATCGGTCACGGCGAGGGTGATTCCGTCGAGGTCGTTACGCCTTCCGGCAAGACTCGCGTCTACACCATCGCCAAGATCGCACGCTAGACCACGGTCCCGCGTAAAGGTATGTTTTCGCTCCCTGGGACCGAATCCTGGGGAGCGTTTTAGTTTGAGGAGCTAACTTATGGCAGAGAACCAGAACGCCGCCGATCAGGCATCGACGCTCAACGACGAGCGCGCCACCCGCCTGGCCAAGCGCGCCGCCCTGTTCGAGGCGGGCCAGAACCCCTATCCCGAGCACTCTGAGCTTGAGGACTACGTCGCCGATATCGAGACTAAGTACGCCGAGCTTGCCGATGGCGAGGACACCGAGGACGTCGTGAAGATCGCCGGCCGCGTGGTCGCCAAGCGCGGTCAGGGCAAGATCATGTTCATCGTCGTGCGCGATGCGACTGCCGAGATTCAGCTGTTCTGCCGTATCAACGACATGGACGAGGCTGCCTGGAATACGCTCAAGGCCCTCGACCTGGGCGATATCCTGGGCGTGACCGGCGTGGTCGTGCGTACCCAGCGCGGCCAGCTTTCCGTTGCCCCTAAGAGCGCGACCCTGCTTGCCAAGGCCGTTCGTCCGCTGCCCGAGAAGTTCCACGGTCTTTCCGACAAGGAGACCCGCTATCGCCAGCGCTATGTCGACCTGATTGCCAACGACGACGTTCGCGAGACCTTCCGTAAGCGTTCGCAGATTCTCTCCACCTTCCGTCGCTTTATGGAGTCCGACGGCTACATGGAGGTCGAGACCCCCATCCTGCAGACCATCCAGGGCGGCGCTACTGCCAAGCCGTTCATTACCCACTTCAACGCGCTCGATCAGGAGTGCTACCTGCGTATTGCCACCGAGCTGCACCTCAAGCGCTGCATCGTCGGTGGTTTTGAGCGCGTGTTCGAAATCGGCCGCATCTTCCGTAACGAGGGCATGGACCTCACCCACAACCCCGAGTTCACCACGATGGAGGCCTACCGTGCCTTCTCCGACCTCGAGGGCATGAAGGCGCTCGCCCAGGGCGTCATTAAGGCGGCCAACAAGGCCATCGGCAACCCCGAGGTCATCGAGTACCAGGGCCAGACCATCGACCTTTCTGGTGAGTGGGCCAGCCGTCCCATGACCGACATCGTCTCCGATGTGCTCGGCAAGCAGGTCACCATCGACACGCCGGTCGAGGAGCTTGCTGCCGCCGCGCGCGAGAAGGGCCTGGAGATCAAGCCCGAGTGGACTGCCGGCAAGATCATCGCCGAGATTTACGATGAGCTGGGCGAGGACACCATCGTCAACCCCACGTTCGTGTGCGATTACCCCATCGAGGTCAGCCCGCTCGCCAAGCGTTTTGAGGACGACCCGCGTTTGACCCACCGCTTTGAGCTGGTCATCGCCGGCCACGAGTACGCCAACGCATTCTCCGAGCTCAACGACCCGGTCGACCAGGCTGAGCGCTTTGCTGCCCAGATGGCCGAGAAGGCCGGCGGCGACGATGAGGCTATGGAGTATGACGAGGACTACGTGCGCGCCCTCGAGTACGGTATGCCTCCCGCGGGCGGCATCGGCATTGGTATCGACCGCGTGGTCATGCTGCTTACTAACCAGGCTTCTATCCGCGACGTCCTGCTGTTCCCGCACATGAAGCCCGAGAAGGGTTTCCAGTCCGGTGCCGCTGCCGCCAAGGCTGCCGAGGCCGGCAACGCCGCGAGCCCATTCGTTACGTCGCTTAAGCCCACGCTCGATTACTCCAAGATCGCCGTTGAGCCGCTGTTTGAGGAGTTCGTCGACTTTGATACCTTCTCCAAGAGCGATTTCCGCGCTGTGAAGGTCAAGGCATGCGAGGCCGTCAAGAAGTCCAAGAAGCTGCTGAACTTTACGCTCGACGACGGTACCGGTACCGACCGCACTATCCTCTCCGGTATTCACGCTTATTACGAGCCCGAGGACCTGGTCGGCAAGACCTTGCTCGCCATCACCAACCTGCCTCCGCGCAAGATGATGGGTATTCCCAGCTGCGGCATGCTGATCAGCGCTGTCCACGAGGAGGAGGGCGAGGAGCGTCTCAACCTGATCCAGCTCGACGCCTCCATCCCCGCCGGCGCAAAGATGTACTAACTTGTTACGCGGTTCTACGAACCGCGTAACGGCTCGACGCTGCGCGGGCCGCATTTGGACAATCTGACGTTCAACTTCAAGGGCGCGACCAAAAGGTCAGCGCCCTTTCGTTTCACGTCACCTTGTCACAAATGCGACCCGCTCGCTGACTTATGCTCAACCTGCGGCGCCATTTTTCTTGAAGGCACCTTGCTCGCTCTGGCGGGCTTTCGCTCATATGACCCAATCCGCTGTCA
>DXLP01000043.1 GCA_019414645.1 Collinsella sp. | reverse complement strand
TGTATCCCTCGGCTAACTTAGGGCATAATGCAAAAAGTGCGACATGGCTAACTTACAGAGGCGCACCGACGGTGCACGGTCGGCCGGTCGCCAAGCATTCAACCCGTTTCCAAGTGAAAGGGAGACAACATGAGTGACATTTTGGATGTCTACGGTCGCGAGGTGCTCGACAGCCGCGGCAATCCCACCGTCGAGGTCGAGGTCGTGCTCGAGGACGGCAGCTTTGGCCGCGCAATGGTGCCTTCGGGCGCTTCGACCGGCGCCTTTGAGGCATGCGAGTTGCGCGACGGCGACAAGGGTCGCTACCTGGGCAAGGGCGTCTCGCAGGCCGTCGAGCACGTCAACAACGAGTGCGCCGATGCCGTCGTGGGCCTCGATGCCTTCGACCAGCGCGCTGTCGATGCCGCGTTGGTCGCCGCGGACGGTACCCCCAACAAGACCAAGCTCGGCGCCAACGCTATTCTGGGCGTATCGCTGGCCGTTGCCCGCGCCGCTGCCGAGTCGGCGGGCCTGTCGCTGTACCAGTACCTGGGTGGCGTCAACGCCCACCTGCTGCCCACGCCCATGATGAACATCCTCAACGGCGGCGTGCATGCCGACAACAACGTTGACTTCCAGGAGTTCATGATCATGCCGGTGGGCGCTCCGAGCTTTGCCGAGGGCCTGCGCTGGTGCGCTGAGGTCTACCACACCCTCAAGGGCGTGCTGCACGAGGCCGGCCTGGGCGGCGGCGTGGGCGACGAGGGCGGCTTCGCGCCCAACCTCAAGACCAACGCCGAGCCGTTCGAGTACATCACCAAGGCCGTCGAGAAGGCTGGCTTTAAGCCCGGCGTCGACTTCATGTACGCCATGGATCCGGCGTCCACCGAGTTCTACAACGCCGAGACTGGTATGTACGAGCTCAAGGGCGAGGGCGTTGAGTACACGAGCGCCCAGATGGTCGATTACTGGGAGAAGCTCGTCGACACCTATCCCATCATCTCCATCGAGGACGGCATGGCCGAGGAGGACTGGGACGGCTGGGTTGAGCTCACCCGCCGCATTGGCAACAAGGTGCAGCTGGTGGGCGACGACCTGTTCGTCACCAACACCGAGCGCCTCAAGAAGGGTATCGAACTGGGCGCTGCCAACGCGATTCTGGTCAAGGTCAACCAGATCGGCACGCTCACCGAGTCGCTCGAGGCCATCGAAACCGCCAAGGAGGCCGGCTACGCTTGCATCGTGAGCCACCGTTCTGGCGAGACCGAGGACTCCACGATTGCCGACCTGGTCGTGGGCGTCAACGCCGGCCAGATTAAGTCGGGCGCCCCGTGCCGCAGCGACCGTATTGCCAAATACAACCAGCTCATCCGTATCGAGGACGAGCTCGAGGGCAGCGCGCGCTACGCCGGCAAGACCGCGTTCTACAACATTCGCTAAACAAGTGGTGCTCGCGGGGGCGGGGCTGACTCGGATTCGCCTCGCTTCCGCCGGGCACTGTTGAGCACCATTGGGCGCTGGGCCATATGGCTCAGCGCCTTTTTTATGTCGAGCAAGGGCCGCCGAAGGCGTTGCGCGCGCTCGTGCTATAACTAAAGGACTTAGCGCAAACAAACCTCAACCGCACAAGGCGCACATGGATCAGATTTACAATAACAGGTACTATTCCGCCGGTTCGCGTGAGCCGTCGCCTCGTCGTGCGCGTACCGCGCAGCTTGGCGGGTCTGGTTATGCTGGTGCTGATCGCTCCAGGTATGGCTCGCCGGCGACTTCGCATCCCAATGTTCAGCCAAATAGTTCCTCGGATAGTCCGGTGCGCCCATCGCGTTCCGCGCATGCGTCGCGCCCTTCGACCCAGGCGTCCGACAAGCCGCGCCGTCCCTCAAGCCGTCTTTCGGGTTCGGACTTTATGCACTACGCCAACGACAACGCGGTGATCAAGGCAATCTACGACTTTACCCACGGTCCCCAGCGAGGGCTATTCATCGGCATTGTCGTTGCCCTGGTGCTCGTGAGCCTGTATTTCCCCGTGCGCGACCTGTATGTGGCAAAGCGTTCGAGCGATATCTTGGCCAAGCAGGTCGAGATTCGTCAGCAATACAATGATGAGCTGCAAAAAAGCGTCGACAAGCTGCTCTCGGAGGAGGGTATCAAGGACGCGGCATCCGAGGACTTGGGCCTGGTGATGCCCGACGAGAAGAGGATTGAAGTGCAGGGCCTGGACGACGATTCGGATTCGTCTTCGAGCAAGAAGTCGTCGAACGCCAAGAAGGCCAGCGAAGTTGCCAAGGAAATCGAAGAAGTCGGTAAGGACGCCCCGTGGTACATCCAGGCGCTCGACATGCTGTTTGGGTTTAACGGTGTCGAGGGCCAGACGGTCGTGTCCAACGGCAAATAGCGCCCGGAGGGGAGCCTGCAATGGCAGATTGCAAACGCTATAAGGTAGCCGCGATCGACCTGGGAACGGTGTCGTCGCGACTGGTGTTGGCCCAGGTCGAGGGCGGGGCGATCGTGGAATCGTCCAAGCATACCGAGATTACCGATCTGGGTGAGGGCGTCGACGCGACAGGTCGCTTTTGCGAGGCGGCTGTCGAGCGCGTGCTCGCTGCGTGCCGGATGTTTGTGGACGAGGCCCGTGCCTTTGGGGCCGTGTGCATCTGCACCACGTGCACGAGCGCCGCGCGCGATGCGTCCAATGCCGCCCTGCTGCTGGACGGCCTGCGTGAGCTGGGGCTCGAACCGCAGGTGATTCCGGGCGAGGTCGAGGCACGCCTGACGTTTTTTGGCGTGGCGCACGACTTTGCCGGCGAGCGCATTATTGTTGCCGATTCGGGTGGCGGATCCACGGAGCTCGCGACGGGCGTCTATGCGCCGGAGCGTGGCGTCTTTGCGCTAGAAGGGACGCGCTCGCTGGACATTGGCTGCCGCCGTGTGACGGAGCGGTTTTTCTCGGCGCTGCCGCCTGCGGACGGCGAGCTTGCTGCCGCTGCCGCATGGGCAAACGAGCAGTTTGCGGGCTACTTTGAGAGTCTGCCTGTCGACTTTGAGCGCGCCGAACGCTTGGTCGCAGTGGGCGGCACGGTGACTACGCTGGTGGCTCTGGTCCACGAGCTGGAGCCGTATGATTCGAGCTTCGTGCACCTGCGCGAGCTTTCGCTGGAGCGGGTCTCGGCCGCTATCGAGCGCATGTCCACGCTGGACGCGGACAGCATCGCCGCGCTACCGGGTGTGCAGCCCAAACGCGCGGGCGTGATCTTGGCTGGCGCCGTGGTAATTCGCGAGCTCATGCGTGCCGGCGGCTACAAGACGCTCACTGTAAGCGAGAACAGCTTACTCGCCGGCATGGCCGCCACCATCAACGAGACTCTCGACGGCGCCGCCCCCACCATCGGCTGGACCCCAGAGCTCAGTACCCTCTAAATAAGTTGCGGTGAAATAGTTCCTAAATGGGCCGGTAAACGGTATAAACAGGATCTATTCCACCGCAGCTTAGAGTCCCACCGGCATCTAAAAGAAACGAGCCCGCGTCCCTTGGGGACACGGGCTCGAAAGCTCCATATGGTAGGGGCGGTGGGACTCGAACCCACAATCCTTGCGGCGAGAGATTTTAAGTCTCCTGCGTATGCCAATTCCGCCACGCCCCCGTGAGACTAGAAGTCTAGCACAAGCCGTCCGTTACGCGTTGACGGCCATCGAGTGTTGGCCCGACTTCTCCAGGAACTCCTGGAACTTGGCTTCGTCGCCCTTGTTTTGGTACTGCAGGGCCAGCAGGTATTCCAGGCGGCAGCTCTTGACCTTGTCGTCACCGGCCTCCTTGAGCATGCGCTCCAGCTCGGGAATGTCGTTGTGGCGCTTCAAGATCATCGTGTCGTACATCAGCTGGCATTCGTGTGCGACTGCCTCGGCCTGACCGCCCTCAAAGCCCTTGATCTCGTGCAGGAGCTCCTTGGATTTTTTGCGGTCCTCCTGGCCAACGTAGTAGTTAAAGGCCTTAATCACCAGGTCGACGCGCTGCATCTTGGGCAGATTGAGTCCCAGCAGCAAATCGAACATCTCGTCGGCGCGCTTGTGGTCCTCGCGCAGCAGATAGGAGTTCAGGCGCAGGTAGTCGCGGTTGTAGCGCGGGTACAGCATGCTGGTGAGTTTGCCATCGAGCAAACGATCGAACTCGTCCCACTGCTTGGCAGCCATAAGCTGTTGCAGGCGCTTAAACGTGGTGCGTTTTTTTACGCTAAAGAACACCGATATGGCGATACAAATAATGACGACGGCGGTCCAGAGGGTGCGGGAATCGGGCATATTAGGGTCCTTAGTCGCTCAAAAAGCGAGCGGTATGACAACACGTACTAGATGTATTATACGCAGCGCGCAAGCAAACTGGCATAAAAGCTCATCGAGGCTGAGTGCCATCGCTCGCTGCGGTACACTTACCTAAAGTAAACCACGAAGGGAGACATTACCTATGAAGAAGATCGTTTTGGCTTGCGGTGCTGGCGCTGCTACTTCCACGCTCGTTGCCCAGAAGGTCGCTACCCTGCTCGACGCCAACGGTTACGCCGACAAGTACGAGATCGTGCAGTGCGCCATCTCCGAGGCCAAGGACGTTTGCGACGAGGGCGCCGACCTGCTGATCGCCACCACCGTTGCCCCCGAGGGCCTCACCTGCCCGTACGTGAGCGGTGTGCCCTTCATGACCGGCATGAACCGCGTCGCCGCCGAGAAGGCCGTCCTCGACGTCATGGCTCAGTAGGCGCTGACTGTATGAGTGAGCAGAACGCCAATCCGGTCGAGCTCTTTGGTATGCGCGTTGCCCATGTGGGCATTAACGCCGCCAACCCGGCAGACGCCTTGGAGATCGCGGAGCTGTTCTCGACGATGATGGGTCTGCCCGTTATCGAGACCCCGGTTTCGTACTTTAACGATTCGCTGGTCGAGGTCATGAAGCAGAATGGTCGTGGCACCAAGGGCCACATCGGCTTTGCCGTCAACGACATTGATGCGGCCGAGAAGTGGTTTGCCGAGCGCGGGCTCGAGGTCAACGAAGAGTCGCGCGCGCTGCTGCCCGACGGTAGCACCAAGCTCGTGTACTTTAAGCGCGAGTTCGCCGGCTTCGCCGTGCATCTGTGCCGCGAGTAGCGTACAAGCTGCTTTAGTTAGCAAAAAATGGGGTAAGGCGCGTGGCCTTGCCCCATTTTTAATACCGAGAGGGTGACTGACGGGCTGCCGTAAATCGAAGGTGAATGGCTTTCCGCGAAGTGAACGAGTGAAATCGAACCCCTAGAGCATCGAAGCTTTGGAGACGCCGTTTCCTGCGGTTTTGTCAGGTTTTTCTTGCGGTTTTGGCGCCAAAAAGTGCGGATGCTTCGGGGGTCCAAAATAGGTCGTTCACTTCGCGGAAAAGCATTCACCTTCGATTCGTGAGAGGCGCCCCTACCGCGGCAGGCGAATCGAAAAGCGGCTGCCGACCCCTTCGACCGAGGTCACACCGATGACGCCGCCGTGGCTGTCGACGATCCACTTGGCGATAGCGAGCCCCAGGCCCGAACCCTGTGCGCCGGCATCGCGCGCGTTGTCAGCGCGGTAGAACCGTTCAAACGCGTGAGCTGCGGATTCCTGGTTCATGCCGATACCCTCGTCCTCAACACTTATGTCGATCGTGCCCATGCCCGCATCGGGTGTTATGCCAAATGTGACGGTCGTTCCCGCACTCGAGTACTTGGCGGCGTTTTGCACGATCACGCGCAGAGCCTGCTTCACGAGCGCGACATCGACGGATGCGTCGCAGCGCGGGTCACTGGCAAACGCAGTATCAAAAGCCAGTCGATACGCGTGCGCGGCATCAATCATCTGCGATTCTTCGCATACCTCGCCGACCAGTGCAGCCAGGTTGGTATTCACGCGCCGCAGCACGGTGCGGCCGGCATCTCCGCGTGCCAAAAACAGCAGTTGTTCCACGAGCTCCTGCATATGCTCGCTTTCGGCCTTGAGCGAGGCGATGGACTCTGCCAGCACGTCTGGGTCGTCTTTGCCCCAGCGGTCGAGCATGTTTACGTAGCCCTGAATCACCGCGATGGGCGTGCGCAGTTCGTGACTCGCGTCGTTGACAAAGCGCATCTGCTGCAGCTTGGCCTCTTGCATCTGGCGCAGCAGGCGGTTGAGTGCGACCTCGATGCTTGCCAGGTCGGCGTCGCCGGTGGTGACGCTCGGCGAGTCGACGCTTGCGCGCTCGATGGCCTGCTCCAGTGTTTCCATTTTGCCGCCGGCGAGTTGCATGCGGCCGAGTTCGTCCACGCGCAGGGCCAGATCGTTGAGCGGCGCCATGGTGCGGCGCACGCGGCGGGCGCCGCCGAGCATGTTGAGCACGCTGATGACCTGCCAACCCACAACGACAAGGTAGAGAGGCCATAGCGTGACGAGGTCCTGCGCGAGGGGGAAAGTCTTGGTGGTACGCGCGAGCTCGACGGTATAGGTGAGCGTTGTCAGGTCCCAGCCGCGCGCGGGCGTCAGCGTCATGCCGCGAACGGTGGCGCTGGGGATCCATCCTGCGGTAAACGCGCCGTTGGGCAGCGTCTGGTTGTATCCATAGACGAGGATCGCCGCCGCAATCACCACCAGCAACAGATCGAGCCAGACGTAGCTCATCAGGCGGCGCCACATATAGCTCCAGTTGATGGCGCGGGCGATGGAGGTGACGCGCTTGGCCTCGGCGTTACGTGCGGCAGACATAGCCCACCCCGCGCACGGTCTGGATGATGCGGGCACCGCCGGCGTCCTCGATCTTGGCGCGCAGGTGCGCGATGTGCACGTCGACGTTGTTGGTGTCGCCCACGTATTCGTAGCCCAGCGCCTCGTGCGCAATGCGCTCGCGCGTGAGCACGGTGCCGGCATGTGCCATAAGCAGGGCGAGGACGTCGAACTCGCGGGCGGTCAGCACGATGGGCGAGCCGCCGACCATGACTTCGCGGCGGTCGGGATCGAGCGCGACCGAACCCACGGTGAGCGCGGCGGGGGAGGGCGCGGCTGAGGTCTTGGCCGAGTCTCCAGCCGGGGGTATCGCAGCGGCACCCGTAGCGCCCTCCCCGGCCCCAACGCCGCCAACGCCCGAAGCCGCCCGCACGGCCTCCGAGCGCTTCAGCGCAACGCGGATCCGTGCGAACAACTCCTCAATCGCAAACGGCTTGGTCAGGTAATCGTCGGCGCCGGCATCGAGCCCGGCCACCTTGTCCATCACGGCATCTCGCGCGGTGACCATAATCACCGGCACATCCTTGTGCTTGCGTACGCGCCGCAGGACCTCCATGCCGTTGAGCTGCGGCAACAACACGTCGAGCAGAATCAGATCGTAGTCGCGCTCCAGCGCCAGGTCCACGGCGGTGCGGCCGTCGGCGGCGTGCTCCACCTGGTAGCCCTCGTGCTCCAGCTCGAGCGTCACAAAGCGGGCGATTTTCTCCTCGTCCTCTACGATCAGGATCCGTGCCATGCGTGCCCCCGTCTGCGATTACTTGTCGTCGTTCAGATTTTGCTTGATGTCGTCCGCGGCATCAGCGGCGTGATTCATAAGGTTGTTGATGCTGCCGGGCACGTCGCCGTCGCTGTCGATGCGGTAGCGCATGCCAAAGAACAGGCCAATCAGCATCAGCCAAATCGTAGCGCCCCAGGCAAACAGGGCGATGATGGGGATCAGGATGGGGATGTTGAGGATGATCGCATCGCGGCGCGTGGCGATAAACTTGGTGTCCAGGCTCAGGCGGAAGAGCTTTTTGAGGTACTCCCATACGCTGTCCATCTTCTTGGAGAAGTCGGTCTTTTCGCTCGACTTCTCGTAGGCGGCCTGCGCGGCGACCATCTCGGCTGAGGGCTCATCGACTGGCGCGGACTCGGTGGCGGCGTGCGCCGACGTGGTCTGCGTCTTGCCCTGCGACTCGAGCCAAATGATGGCATCCAGAACGTTGCCGTCGGCGGCGTCGAGCGCTGCCTTGGCATCGGTGTAGCTCACGTTGCACTTGGTGCGGATGGTTTCAACTTTTTCGAGGTCGTCCATGACCTGTCCTTTCGTTCGATGGGCGCGACGCCAGGCGATCTGCCCGGGCGCGAGCGTTGCGTTCGGCGGCCTGCGTTGCGCGGCGCCGCCCCGCCCTTGGTCGAACTCTATAGTGCAGGTTATAGATTAAGTGATTCTTGAGCCAAGATTAATGGTGGATGAGTTTTTGGGTGGCGAAGCGCGTGACGCGGGGCGCGCAGGCAAGGGGAAGGCCGGTTTTGCGTGGCGTGGGGAAGGGAAGGACAGGTCTTTGGGGCGGCCGACAGCGAGGTCTAATACTTTTCCGAGAAGTGAACGAGTGAAAGCGGACACCCGAAGCATCGACACTTGAGAGGTGCCGTTTCCTGCGGTTTTGCTGCCGGAATCCTGCGATTTTGCCGTTGAAAAATGCGGATGCTCCAGGGGTCCAAAAACAGCCGTTCACTTCGCGGAAAAGTATTAGACCTCGATAACGGGGATGGGGCGCCGGTGCAAAACGGCGTCAAGGGTTGGTCGAGCAGGCGGTTTCTCCATTGATGTCCGCACGACATGTGACACTTTCCCTGCCGCCCTGCTCTGCCGCGGCGGCATGCATCTGAACGACGACCCTCTAAGGAGTTCGATATTGATGAGTGACAACACCAAGCATCTCGCAAAGAAGTGCGTCAGGGACGCAGGGCCGTGCCTCGCGCTGTGCCTTGTCGGCGCAGCGGTTGCGCTGCTGGCTGTTCTGGGGCCATTCGACGTGCTCCGAAGTGCCAGCTCTCTGCACGTTTGCATGGCCCTTGCCGGCGCCATGATGACCGGCGGCGTGCTCGATCTGGTTTTTTGGGTGCTTGACCCGTTTGGATGGAAGAACGAAGGGTAAGCCCTAAGGGGTGGAAGGGCTGGAACGGTTGGCTTAGTGATCGTGCAGAATGCGGTCTAGCGACTTACAGGGAAGTGGTAATCCGATGACGGTCTATGTGACGGGCGACGTCCATGGCGGCCTCGACATGCAAAAGCTGCGCGATTGGGACCTTGGGGCTAGCCTGACGAGCGACGACTATCTCATCGTCGCGGGCGACTTTGGCTTTCCGTGGGATTTCTCTGCCGAGGAATGTGCCGATATTGCCTGGCTGGAATCGCGTCCCTATACCGTGCTGTTCGTCGACGGCAATCACGAGCGTTTCGATCACTGGGCGGAGCGTCCCATGGAGCTGTGGCACGGCGGGCTGACGTAGCGCCTGTCGGACACCTCTCCCATACGGCGCCTGACGCGCGGCGAGGTTTTTGAACTCGACGGCTCAATGATCTTTACCATGGGTGGCGCCACGAGCGTGGACAAGGAATACCGCATTCCGTATTCCAGCTGGTGGCCGCAGGAGCTGCCGGACGAGCGCAACTTTGAGGAGACGCGGGCAAAGCTCGACAGCGCGGGCTGGAAGGTCGACTACGTGGTCACCCACACCTGCTCAACGCGTATGCTTTCGCCCACGCTTTATCCGGCACCCGGCTGGAATTACCCCGCCGTTGATCGGCTTACGGCATTTTTCGATGAGCTGGAAGACCGCTTGGATTACAAGCGCTGGTACTACGGACATTTTCATCGGGATGCCAATCCGGCCGAGCGCCACACCGTGCTCTACGACTGCATCGTTCGCCTAGGCGACGAACTCCAGCCCTGGGATGTTGCGTAGAGGCGCGGTGGCTGGCTACTCGACCGTTACAGTGATGTTTTCCCGATGCTCCCGGATGACGTTCCAGCTAAAGTGCTCGACCAGCTGCTCGGCAGAGCGCGGCGTGGTGTCTGGCGCGATGCCTGTTTGCCCGGCGAGCCAGCCCAGTAGTGCCTCGGGCGTGCCAAAGCGGGCGCGTAGTTCGCCCAGGTCCAGATCGCGGTCGCGCTTGGAAAGGCGGCGGCCGTCCGGTGACATGAGCAGCGGAATGTGCGCGTAGTGCGGCGTGGGAAGGCCCAGCAGATGCTGCAGGTAGATCTGGCGTGGTGTGGAGCCAAGCAGGTCGCATCCGCGTATGATCTCGGTAACACCCATGGCGGCGTCATCGACCACCACGGCCAGCTGATAGGCAAACACGCCGTCGCTGCGGCGCACCAAAAAGTCGCCGCATTCGGTGGCGAGCGCTTCGCATTGGGCCCCGTACGTGCGGTCCACGAATTCGATCACATCGTCTGCGAGGTCGTCGACGGCGGGCACGCGCAGGCGCGTGGCCGGGGCGCGCAGGGCACTGCGGCGGGCGACCTCTTCGGCCGAAAGCCCTCGGCAGGAGCCGCGATAGATGGGCGTGCCGTCGCTGGCGTGCGGCGCGCTCGCGGCGTGGAGTTCGGCGCGCGTGCAAAAGCAGGGGTAGGTGAGGCCGGCGTCTTGCAGCTGGTGCAGGGCGTCCTCGTACAAGTCCAGGCGATCGTGCTGGTAGTAGGGACCTTCGTCCCACTCAAGCCCCAGCCAGGCCAGGTCGTCAATCAGTTGAGCGGCAAGTTCCGGGCGCTTGCAGCGATCGTCCAGGTCCTCGATGCGCAGTACGATGCGGCCGCCCTGGCTGCGGGCCGAAAGCCACGCGCACAGGCAACTGAACACGTTGCCCAGGTGCATGCGGCCCGAGGGCGACGGGGCAAAACGGCCCACGACGGGCGCGGGGGCAGAGGCGGCCGGCGTCGTTGGCGCGTCCGCGGCGGGCGTTGCTATGTTGCGTGCTTTGATATCCATGCGGACGAGTATAGCGCGGGGCGCGATGGGGAGACGTCACTGTGGTCCGCAAGTTGTCGAAGCCCCGCATTGCGTATGGCGGGCCGCAGACTCGGCGCTTTGATTCCTGTCCATCAATTCGGCGCCTTAGACGACAGAAACCCCGGCAGCTCTTCGCAACTGCCGGGGTTTCCGCGGAAAAGGGGGACATGATCCTCGAGCGAACGGCAAAGGGGCAAACCGTTTTCGCTCAACTGCTTTATGCCCCTCGGCTGGCGGCTCAATCAGCGCATGCCGCGCCCACACAAAGCCACTACACCTGTGACGGAGCTGTGAAATGGTATCTATCGTTGGTGCATGCCATGCCAAAGAGTGTCCCTAACGGCTAGTCATTTAAGAACGTCCCCAATGACTAGCTGCTGGCGGCGGGCGTGACTTTTGTCCCATTTGGCGCTCCGGTCGCCTAGATATTCGTCATGTGCGCCCGTAAACGTGGGACAATGACGCTGTTGGTATCACAGACAAAGGATGTGCCTATGAACGCCCCCGTTGCCAAGACCTGTCGGCAGCGCCGCCTATTCGCGCGATTCGCTTCCGTCTGCGCACTCGTCGCGCTTGCGTTGTTGCTGCTGCCTGCCGCCGCACACGCCGACGGCTACTCCATGAGCCAAACCTACATCGGCGCCACGGTTGAGGCCGATGGATCGCTGACCGTTGTCGAGGGACGCCAGTTCGATTTCGACGACGACATCAACGGCGTGTTTTGGGAGATCAATACGGGCACCAACCAGCAGGGCGGCACGGCGGGCGTCGACGTGCTGAGTGTCGAGGAAGAGGACACCGCGTTTAACAAAGTCGATAGCGCGAACAAGGGCGACTCTGGCGTCTACACGGTCGAGCAGACCGGTGACGGCGTAAGGATTAAGGTGTTCAGCCCCCACGAGAGCGGCGATAGCGCGATCTATTACGTGAGCTACACCATGACCGGTGCGGTCATGAACTGGGCCGATACCGCCGAGCTCTACTGGAAGTTCGTGGGTGACGGCTGGTCCGCGGATTCCGACGATGTCGAGATGGAAGTGTACTTCGCAAATGCCGCTGCCGGGACGGCGGCCGTCAAGGGCGATAACTTCCGCGCATGGGGTCACGGTCCGCTGACGGGCGACGTGTCACTCGATGCGGATGAACCCATGGTCACCTATACCATTCCCTGCGTGCATCAGGGCGAATTCGCCGAGGCGCGCATCGCCTTCCCCAGCGACTGGGTGCCGCAGCTTGCCGCCTCGGGCGAAGAACGCATGTCAACGATCCTGGGCGAAGAGAAGGAATGGGCCGACGAAGCTAACGCCCGCCGCGCTCACGCTCGCATGATTGCCAATGTACTTGCCGTGCTAAGTGTTGTCGCGGCGGTGGCCTTTACCGGCACAATCGTTGTGCTCAAGCTGCGCCGCCGCAAGCCAAAGCCGCTTTTCCAGGACGAATATTTCCGCGATGTGCCTTCGGCCGACCATCCCGCAGTGCTTTCGGCCCTCATGAGCTGGAACGAGGTGCCCGATCAGGCATATATCGCCACGCTCATGAAGCTCACCGACGACCGTGTGATCAAGCTGGAGCAGGCGACCGTGACCAAGGCCAAGAAAGGCCTGTTGGGGCGTGAAAAAGAAGAGCAAACGTATCGCGTGACGGTGAGTGATGCGGGTTGGAAGTCGGCCAAGGGCATTGACCGCATGGTGCTCAAGGTCTTCTTTGCCGGTGCTAAGCCCGACGAGAACGGCGATCGCTCGCGCACGTTCGACGAGCTGCAGCACTACGTCAAGCAGCACGCTACGCCCGTGGGCGACAAGCTCGAGGACTATCAGAACACCGTTAAGGGCAAGCTGGCCGATAGCGAGTACGTTGCCTCTGACGGCATTGTCGCAATGGTGTTTTGCCTGGTTCTTGGTATTCTGATCGCCTGTGTTCCCGCGGGATCCATCTTCTTTACCGACGGCGCACACGCGAACATTGTCGCCGCGGTTATCTCGGTGCCGATTGTGCTGGTGGGTATTGGCGTGGGCCTTACGTTCCGCCGCTTTACGCCGGAGGGCGCCGAGGTTGCGGCTCGCTGCAAGGCGCTTAAGCATTGGCTCGAGGATTTCACGCGCCTAAAGGAAGCCGTCCCCGGCGATCTGGTACTGTGGAACAAGCTGCTGGTGATGGGTGCGGCGCTGGGCGTTTCGAAGGAAGTCCTGCGTCAGCTTGCCGAGGCTGTTCCTCCCGAGGTGCGCGAGGCCGACGGTTTCTACGACAATTACCCTTGCTACTGGTGGTACTACCATCATTACGGTATCGATTCGCCGCTCGATTCATTTAACGATGTGTATCACGAGAGCATCCGTGAGCTGGCTTCGAGCTCCGACAGCTCGGGCGGCGGCGGTGGCGGCGGCTTCTCGGGCGGCGGCGGAGGCGGCGTCGGCGGTGGCGGCGGCGGAACGTTCTAGCGAGCGCTTGCTTTGGGGTGGACCTTTCTGGGCGGTTGCCAGGGAAGATCCATCCCATTTTTGTGCATCGAAACGGGCCATACTTTCCGCTGCGGACCTTCGCGCAAGGGGCAGTGGGCAAAAAATGCCAAATATGAGTACTGTTGCCTAGATTGTCACATTTGCTTGTACTAAAAAATGGACTCCTAACGAGATTGTTTCTCGTTAGAAATCCATTTTATTGTACATTTGGGGAGATACGTTAGTTCATCCAACGCGTCGAGAGGTCTAAGAGACCCGAAAAAGCCGAATTTCGCTGCCACTAAAAAGGTAACAGTACTCATATTTGATGTTTTTTGACCACAGCTATATGTGAACCCCTATATAGCGACCTCAAGAAGGGCTTCGTCGGTCGTTTTGATCAAGACTGTCCCCAACGACTAGTCATTTAAGAACGTCCATTACAGTCGAAATTGTCAGCCCGGGCCCGTCTCGGGCTACG
>DXLP01000042.1 GCA_019414645.1 Collinsella sp. | reverse complement strand
GATGCTCAAGGTGCATGCCTATGAGTATTCGGCGTGGGCATCGGCGTTTTCGATTAGCACATCGCTCGACTTCTATCAGCTTACGCAGGGCGTGCCCGAGCTCGTCTCGGCTATGCAGTCGGGACTATACGGGCAGGGAGACGTTGCCCAGATGCTCGAAAACGAGATCGTCAATATCTACGGTGCGGCACTTGTTGATCTGGCGTCGCTCGAGAACAACGCCCTGTTTAGTGTGGCGTGCTTGATGGTCTTAATGGGTGAGGGCAATATTTCGGAGCTCGAGGCTTGCGGCGTTAGACTTTCGGCGATTGACCAGTCCTATCTTGTCCGCGATTATCCCATTTTTGGCGTTGATCCGGTAGACCGGAGCTTTACCTGCTTGGGTACCGAGGACAACGCGCGTCTGCGATTGCGCAAGCTGGTCGCCGAAATTCGTCCCGAACTCGTTGTGCGGGCGGCGCGTATATTGATTAAAGCGGGGCGCTGCGATACCGCGATGGACCTCGCCGACGCGTTTTTGGACCGCAGTGCGGTGTTGGAACTTGCCGGGCAGTATGGGGTCGATCTGGCCCTGACGGGGCATGGAGGGGATATCTGCCGCGCGGCGCTGGGAAAGACCGAGGCAGATGGCCGGGCATCGGAGCCGACGCCTGACGAGGCGCTCGGCATCTATCTGGCGGCGGTGAGCGTCTCCAATACAAAGCTCGCGCGGTATATGGCCTCAATTATCGAGCGTGCGGGCGAGCAAGCGATTTGCGAGCTCGATCCCGTGTCGTGGAAGGTGGCGCACGCGTTTACGGCCGCTTGTTATGGAGATAGTGGTCTGGGGCTTCCGGCAAGCCATACGGCGTTGGAAAGTGAGGTGTCTTGTGCCGCACTCGACATGCTGTCCGCACATGTCGAGATAAAGCATGGGCTGACCGAGCGGGCGAAGGGTGGCGAGATCCTCGCGGGACTCAAAACGGATAAGGCCTACGATTGCGAGCTCGATATCGCGGGGACGTTTGTGCGAGCTGACCGCATGTTGACGGAGCTGTTTGATGGGTCGTATGCAGGGACTGACGAGCGTGATGACGAGATGGCCCTGACGCTCGAGGCGCTCGAAGCGCGTGGAATCCGAGCACTCGCCATCTGGGTGCGCATGGTATTATCGGCGCGGCGCCTGCTTGCTGGCATGCCGGTGACCGACGAGCAGGCATTCAATGAGCTCGACCGTTTTGCCGTGCGCGTGCGCGACAATCAAGTCCAGTTGTTTGGCTTGATACTGGAAGGCTGGCAGTCGCTGGCTGAGGGGCGTCCGGTCAATGCCAAATTCCGTGCGGTGCAGGTGCTCAGGCTTGCCGAGGAATCGACTGGATACATACGCGACAACGCATTGCTGCTAGAGCGCGCGGCGTACTTACGCAATACATCGATGGTATCGGTGCGCGAAGAGGCAGAGCTGCTCGATTTGAGTCGAACGCAGGTCGGTGGTGCCGAGGCATGGATGGTGGCGCTGCATTTGGCCTCCGCGGGCCGCGATAGCGACCTTGCAGCCTGGATGTCCATGAACCGCCTAGGGATTTTGGATCCGTCGTATCGGCTGTTTGCGCGCCTTGCGATGCATTGTCTGGGTGAGCCGGCCGCTAGAATTCGAAAGAAGCTCCCGGTGCGCGAGCTGTCGCGGTATTCGCTGCGTGACGACTTTGAGGGCGAAGGCGAGCGTCTGTTCCAGGCTGGCGATGCCGAGGGTGTCGATGTGATTGGCCATATCGAGATCCGCATGTTTGGGGCGTTTCGCGCCGAGCGCGACGGGTTTCCCATCACGGATAAGATGTGGCGCCGCAAGAAAGCGGCGACGCTTGCCGAGCGGCTTGCGCTGGGCATGGATGCACTGGTCGACCGCGAGACGCTGGCTATGGAGCTGTGGCCCCATGCCGAGTTCAATAGCGCTCGTAACAATCTGTACTCGACGATATCGCGCCTGCGTTCGGCCTTGGGGCCGACACCGGACGGCAAGTCGTGCGTGCTGATCCAAAACGAGTGCATTGGGCTTAACGGCGATTACGTCAAGACCGACGTGCGATTGTTTGATCAGATAAGCCGCGAAGTTTTGGGAAATCGCACGGGTGCGCGCGGACCCCATCTGATCGAGCTGTGCCTTAAGATCGAGCAGCTCTACGCCGGCCCGTTGTATGTTCCCAATGGCTGTAATCCCACCTACTTTTTGCGTATGCGGCGCATTATGGAATCGAAGTATATCGACTGCATGATTCGGGGCGCGAATGCCGCCCTAGAAGAAAACGACCTGCAGTCGGCGGTATGGCTGGTGGAGTCGGGGCTGCGGCAAGAGACGGCGCGCGAGGACATGGTGCGTTGCGCTATGCGCGTCTACGGTGCGGCGGGGCGACGACGCGATATCGTCGAGCTGTACAGTGGGCATATGCATCACCTGAGGGAGCAGGTCAATGGCGTGCCCGAGCCCGAGACGCGGCGTCTATACGAGCGCTTGGTGGAGGGCAGGCTTAACCGCGTGCTCGTCGAGCGATAAAAAAGAGCGTCCGAATTGCTTGGACGCTCGCAAGTTTGATGTATATTGGCTCGCCGGATCGTTGGCTCTTAGACGAGCTTAATCTTCTCGATGTCCTTGCGCGAGGACTCGCGATACAGCGAGAACTTGCGGCCGATAACCTGAACAACGTCTGCATGGCAGCGGTCGGCGAGCTCTTCGGCGGCCTCGCGGGCGGAAAGGCTGGAACCATCGAGTACGGAGCACTTAACGAGCTCGTGCTTCTCCAGGTAGGCGACCGTCTGCTCGACGGTGCCCTCGTTGATGTCGGACTTGCCGATGATGATGGCGGGGTTGAGGTGATGGGCCATGCTGCGAAGCTGCTTGACCTGGGCTCCTGTCAGTGCCATGGGTTCTCGCTTTCTATGTTATGGGGCGCCCCGCGATGGGGCCTTAATCTACGTGAGCTGTCCCACGATAGCGCAGGAACGGCGCGGTGTGGGGCGTGTTTGCCCAGTTCAAAAAGAATGCGGATGCCGAGCGGGAGAACAGCGCGGGTTACAGGCGGACGTGTACGGCGGCTGAAAGCGGTCTATGGACGGTCCGAAGAGACCGGCTCCCATGCAATAAACGCCCAACGGACCTTGCGGACGTGGTCGAGCATGTAGCGCCCCTGCGGCACGCCCTTGGACCCTGGCTCGCCGGCATGGGGATTCTCAATCATATGCTGAGCGATGTAGTCGCGCAGACGGTCGATCTTATCCTCGTTACCGCGCTCGAGCATGCGGGAGAAGTCCGCTACGCCCGCCTCAAGGCTATCGAAGGTATCGCGACGAGGCGATTCAAAGTACGTAACCTGCGGCAGGGCACCCATCTGAATGAGGATATTAAAGGCATACACAAAGCCATTACTGCAGGTAACCGAGGCACCGATGGCGTTCATCAGGTGCAGGTCATAGCGCGGGCTGGAGTTGGCGACCATCGTGACAGCACAACGCCGACGAGCCGTTCGATCAAGCTTGGCAAGCACGCCTTTTAGGTTGGTCGTGGTGACAGAGCGACTGGCAAAGGCAACATCTACCGCTTTCGCGACCGGTCCAACCAAATCCCAGTCATCATCCCAAGCAAGCTCAAGCGGTGTAATGCGATCCTCGAGCCCATAGTACTCAATGCCAGCATCAAGCGTGCCCAACATGGCAGGGGAAAAGTCAGCAGCAATCACAGGATGCCCAGCCTGAGCAAGCGGAATGGCAATCGACCCAGCCCCACACCCCATATCAAGCACCGATTCACCAGGCTTTAACGCCAACAACTTCATAAAGTCCCGGGCATACGGAGCAGTCTCAAGCGGCCGAAAATGCCGAGCCCGCTTATCCCACTCAAAAGAGTCATCAGCCCGCCGCCGACCAGCCTGCAGGCGCATCCATTCCTGGTTCCAATCTGTGGAAAGCAGCTCAGAGCGAGCATCCCCATCAACCACGGGCCAACCTCCTAGCAACAAAAAAGCGACTCCTCCCAAAAGAAGAGCCGCAACCAGCATATATCAGAAAGAACCGATCCAACGCCAAACCGCCGTATCAACCATGTGGTGCAGGAGCGAAGCAACTGCAACCGGGATAGAACCCAACCGAGGTCCCGTTGTGCGGGAGCCCCGGGGAGGGCAAATATATAAGGTCGATCGCGAGTTCCGCACGAGCCGGAGAGCACTTAATGTGCTCTCCGTGCGAGTCAGGACTGTCCGAGCAGGCGACCTTATATATTTGCCCTCCCCGGGGCTCCTCGCCCGAACCCCTCAGCTAGTTCTTCAGCGAGTTCAGCGGTGCCGGGAAGCGTCCACCACGGTGGGCGAGCACGGTGCCGGCGTTGGGGTTCACCGGCATGATGGGTGCACGGCCGAACAGGCCGCCGTACTCGACGCAGTCGCCCACGCCCTTACCGATGGCGGGAATCACGCGGACGGCCGTGGTCTTATTGTTGATGACGCCGATGGCCATCTCGTCGGCGATAATGCCGGCGATGGTCTCGACCGGGGTGTCGCCGGGGATGGCGATCATGTCCAGGCCAACGGAACACACGCAGGTCATGGCCTCGAGCTTCTCGAGCGAAAGTGCGCCGGCCTCGACGGCAGCAATCATGCCGGCGTCCTCGGACACGGGAATAAAGGCTCCCGAGAGACCGCCCACGCTGGAGCTGGCCATGACGCCGCCCTTCTTGACAGCATCGTTGAGCATGGCGAGCGCGCAGGTCGTGCCGGGGCCACCGCAGGTGCCCACGCCGATGATCTCGAGGATGCGTGCAACGGAGTCGCCGATGGCGGGCGTGGGAGCCAGCGACAGGTCGACAATGCCCTTCTCGACACCCAGGCGATGGGCAGCCTCGCGGCTCATGAGCTCGCCGGCACGGGTGATCTTAAAGGCGGTCTGCTTAATCTTCTCGGCGACTTCCATCATTGATGCGGAGTCGGGCAGCGTCTCCAGGGCTGCAGCCATAACGCCGGGGCCCGAGACGCCTACGTTGATGACGGCGTCGGCCTCGCCACCGCCGTGGACGGCACCCGCCATAAACGGGGAGTCCTCGACCATGTTGGCAAAGCAGACAAACTTGGAGGCGCCAACGGAATCCTCGTCTGCCGTAAGCTTAGCGGCATCGATGATGGTCTGAGCCGCCATGAGCACGGCGTCCATGTTGATGCCGGCACGCAGACTGGCGACGTTGACGCTGGAGCAGACGCGGCTGGTGGTGGCGAGCGCCTGGGGGATGGACTGGATGACGCGGCGGTCGGCGTCGCCGATGCCCTTCTGGACGAGTGCGGAGAAGCCGCCCAGGTAATCGATGCCGAGCGTCTCGGCCGCGCGGTCGAGGGCATGCGCGATGGGGGTGAGGTCCTCATCCTTGCAGCACGCGGCAATCTGCGCCACCGGGGTGACGGAAACGCGCTTGTTGACGATGGGGATACCGTACTCGCGCTCGAGGTTCTCGGCGGTCTCGACCAGGTGCTCAGCCGTGTGCGTCACGTGGTCGTAGATCTTCGTGCACATGCGGTCGAGGTTCTCGTCACCGCAACCCATGAGCGAAACACCCATGGTGATGGTCCTGATGTCGAGGTTCTGCTCCTCAACCATGCCGCGGGTTTCCGCGATTTCTGCGGGCGTGATCGCCATCCTTGCGCTCCTATCTGCCAAAACGAGCATAGTCTTATCTATTCTAACGTGCCGCACGTGCCAAGTGGCGCGTGCGGCGCGTTTTGGTGCTCGGTTGTTTCCGTTGTGTTACTGCCCAAAGACCTCTTCGGCGATACGAGCGCTTTCGGCGGCGTCCTTGGCGTAGTAGTCCGCACCGATCTGCTTGGCGTATTCGGGGGTGAGCACGGCGCCGCCCACGATGATCTTGACGCCCGGCACCTCGGCATGAAGCAGCTTGATGGTCTCCTCCATGGCGACGACCGTGGTAGTCATAAGCGCCGAGAGGCCGACGAGTTTGATATCGCGCTCCTTGACGGTCTTGAGTACCTCCTGCGGGTCGACGTCGCGGCCTAGGTCAAAGACGGTATAGCCGTAGTTGTCGAGCAGCATTTTGACGATGTTCTTGCCAATATCGTGGATGTCGCCCTTGACGGTGGCCACGCAGATTTTGCCCTTGTCGGCAATCTCGCCGGCGGGCATCAGTCGCTTGATGGTGTCGAAGCCCACGCGTGCGGCCTCGGCCGAGGCCATGAGCTGCGGCAAGAAGAACTTGCCCTGGTCAAAGAGGACTCCGACCTCGTCGAGGGCGGGGATAAAGTGATTGTTGATGAGGTCCATGGCGTCGTGGTCTGCCAGCAGACGCTCGGTCTCGGCAGCGATCTCGCCTTTGCGGCCCGAGACGACCATGTGGCGGATGGGATCGTCATCGGCGCTCGCGGTGGTGCTTGCGGTAGGCGCGGCATCGCTCGATACTGCTTGAGCTGCTGCCGGGTTTGCGGCGATCTTGTATGGATCGGTCCAGCCGGCGTAGCGCTCGATGTATCCGGTCGAGCCCTCGTCCTCAACGCTCAAGACGCGATAGCTGTAGACGGTATCCATAAAGCGCTTGGAACCTGGGTTCATGATGGGGGCGTCCAGACCTGCACCAAAGGCGGCGGCCAAAAAGACCGAGCCCAGCAGCGGGCGGGCAGGCAGGCCAAAGCTGATGTTCGACACGCCGAGCGCGCACTTGACGCCCAGACGCTCCTTGCACAGGGACATGGCGCGCAGGATCTGCTCGGCCTGGCGTTGATTGGTCGAGGCGGTCATGACCAGACAGTCGATGAGGATGCGGTCCGGTCCGATGCCGTAACGGGCAGCCTCGGCCACGATGCGCTCGGCGATGGCGAAGCGAGCCTCGGCGGTATCGGGAATGCCGCCTTCGTCGAGTGTGAGGCCGACGACGTTGGTGCCGTAGTGGGCGACCAGCGGGAAGATCTCATCCATGATTTGCTGTTTGCCATTGACCGAGTTGATGATGGGCTTGCCGGCGTAGCGGCGCACGGCTGCCTCGACGGCTGCGGGGTCGGTGGAGTCGATCTGCAGCGGTAGCAGCGTGGAGCCCTGGAGCTGCTCGGTCGCCTGCTGGATGATCTTGACCTCGTCGATCTCGGGCAGGCCCACGTTGACGTCCAGGATGTCGGCGCCCTGTTCCTGCTGGCTGATGCCCTGACTCACGACGTAGTCCAGGTCACCGTCGCGCAGGGCCTGTTGCAGGCGCTTTTTGCCGGTGGGATTGATGCGCTCGCCGATGACGGCGATCTTGTGGCCGTCACAGGGAAGGTCCACGACCGTCTGGGCGCTCGTGACCGACATGCTGGGCTTGCGGCGGCGCGGGCTGGGCGTGTGGTTGTCGATAAGCGTGCGCAAGGCCGCCATGTGCGCCGGCGTGGTGCCGCAGCAGCCGCCCACGACGCTCACGCCGTCGGCGATCATGCCGGAGACGGCCTTGGCGTATTCGGGGGCCTGGATATCAAAGACGGTATTGCCGTCGTCGTCCACATGGGGGAGTCCTGCATTGGCCTGCACCATAACGGGCTTGTCCGTAACGGTGAGCATGCGTGCGGCGAGCCCTCTGAGTTCGGCCGGTCCCTGGCTGCAGTTGATGCCCAGGACGTCGGCGCCGATGGCGTCGAGGGTGATGGCGGCGACCTCGGGGCTCGTTCCCAGGAAGGTACGGCCGTCTTCCTCAAAGGTCATGGTGGCAAAGACGGGCAGGTCGGAGTTCTCGCGGCAGGCGAGGACGGCGGCCTTGACCTCGGCAAGGTCGGTCATGGTTTCGATAATAAAGAGGTCCACGCCCGCATCGACGCCGGCGCGCACTTCCTCGGCAAAGAGGTCATAGGCCTCGTCGAAGCTCAGGGTACCCAAGGGGCGAAGCAGCGCGCCGATGGGGCCGATATCGCCGGCGACGTAGTGGGCGCCGGCCGCGCGGGCGCAGGCGACAGCGGCGGCAAAGACATCTGCCACGGTGGCGGTACCGTCGAGCTTGTGGGCGTTGGCACCAAAGGTGTTGGCGGTGATCACGTCGCAGCCGGCCTCGACGTACTGTCGCTGAATGTCGGTAATGACCTGGGGCTCCTCAAAGTTGAGCAGCTCGGGCAGGGCGCCCGCCTTCATGCCAGCGGCCTGCAACATGGTGCCCATGCCGCCGTCAAACAGCAGGTGCCCGGTGCCCTTGATGGCGGCGCGCAGACGATCGTCCTTAATACGAAGGTCGTCGATCGTGCGCGTCTTGTATGCAGCGCCATTGCGGCGCGCAGCATCAACAGGCGCCGCCAGCGCGGCACCGTCCAGATCATGAGTGATAAGCGGAGTAAACATCGATGGCTCCTAATGGCTGGAATAGCAGGTGGTGTGGGCGGCGCGGAAGCGGCAGTGCTCACGCATGCGGCAGATATTGCAGGTGGGGCGGCTCTGGGCGTCGTGGACTTCGCCGTCAAACAGACCAATCACCGCGGTCACGCTCTTGGTGGGCATGAGCAGGCTGGTCGGCGTGACGGTAAGCCCGATGAGCCGCGTGGCGTTGAGCGCATTCACGATTGAGCGCTGGGCCGTAAGCGGGCAGTCGCCATAGCCGGGACTGAAGCGCCAGTTACCGGCGAGTCCGTGTGCGGCGGCCGCAGCCTTGACCTGCTGGTCCATCTGCTCGACGGCGGCTTCTACATAGGCAGAGCATGCGGCGTCGAGCACGGCTCCCTCCAGGGGCTGCTGGGCTCCCGTGGTGCGCAGACGACGCTCGGCGTCCATGCCGAGTGTGCATGCCATGAGCGCGGCAAAGCGGGCGTCTTTGAGATGTCGATAGATGTCGCGACCGCGCAGCTCAACGTTGGTGCCGACCAAGCGAATGCAAGGCTCTCCCTGCTCGTCCACGCCCATGGCATCGATGGCAAATGCGCGGCGCACGCCACGGGGCTCAATGTCCAGTTCCAGACGCTCAACGACAAGCTCAATACGCTGCGACAGCTCGGGCTCAATCTGCTGACCGCCGTAGCCCAGATAGCGCAGCATCTCGGCACGATCGACGCGGGGATGGTGGGCATCATCGATACGATAAAGCGCCGGCGACGCAAGGTCGGCCGGCACTTCGACAGCGGTTGTATCGATGTGCGGTTTTTCCATTACCCCAAGCGCTCCATAATGGTCGCGGCGATTGCAGGACGGTTCATAGTGTACAGGTGCAGACCGGCGGCACCGTGCTCCTTAAGGTCGCAAAGCTGACGGGCGGCATAATCTACACCGGCTGCCTGCAGGCTCTCGGGGTCGTTCTCGTACTTGGCGAGAATCTTGATGACGGGGGAGGGCAGTGACGCGCCGCACATAAAGACCATGCGGCTGATCTGCGACTTGCCCATAAACGGCATGATACCTGCGGTAATGGGCACGGTGATGCCGGCCTTGTCGGCAAGCTCGCGAAAACGATAGAAGCACTCGTTATCAAAGAAGAGCTGCGTCACAAAGAAGCTCGCGCCGGCGTCCTGTTTTTGCTTGAGGTGTTCGACCGAGAGGTTGAGATCCTCGCAGGCAATGTGGCCCTCGGGGTAGGCTGCGGCACCCACGCAAAAGCCGGCGTCGACGAGCTCGGGGATGAGGTCGCGGGCGTAGGCGTAGTCGGAGGCGGGCTTGTCGTCCTCGGTCGCGCCGGCAGGGAGATCGCCACGCAGGGCCAGGATGTTTTCCACGCCGGCGGTGCGGTACTCATCGATCTTGGCGGCGATATCGGCGTGGGTACGGCCCACACAGGTGAGGTGCGCCACCGAGGGCGTATCGAATTCGCTCGTAATCATATGCGCGATGGGGGCGGTGGTGGCGCCGTTGCCCGAGCCGCCAGCCGAGCAGGTGACCGAGACAAAGCTCGGCGAAAGCTTGCACAGATTGCCTGCCACTTCGCGAGCCGTGTCGAGGGTCAGCTCGCCCTTGGGCGGGAACATCTCAAACGAAATGGGCACGGTGCCCTGGGATGCTGCCTGCTTAAAAACCTCGTCGACGCGCATATCGTGCTCCTCTAGATACGTAATAGTGTGATGTGTTGTAAGGATTCTACAGCACCACTGTGCCACGGTGGAGTTTCACTCGCTATTTGAGGATACCAATCAAAGATGCCTTGCTATCGGCTTTCTCTATAACAGAGCGGCTAATCTAGGCACGGACTATAAAGACTGGTATCTGATGCAAAATACCAGTTAATAGAGCTCCATCCCAAATTGACTACCCTTAAACCATGGAGAGAGGTCTGCAATTTATGCAGTTGATTGGCTGTTGAGGGTGGCAACGCCGCCTCGATAGGGTAACCTCATTGATTGGTTTCGCGACAGCAACATAACGGTAATGTCGCGGAAACACGGCGAGTCTAAGCTATGACTCGTTCGTTAGTAATCAACACCGCTTCTCACGCGGTGCCGATACGAAGGGAGTTCCGTATGGCCGAACTTACTGACCGCTTCGGGACCATGGTGTTCTCTGAGGAAGTCATGAAGGACTACCTCCCCAAGGACATTTGGAAGCGCCTTGCTGCAACCCTCGAGGACGGTGAGCCGCTCGACCTGGATGTGGCCAACGCCGTTGCCCACGCCATGAAGGTCTGGGCCATCTCCAAGGGCGCGACGCACTACGCGCACTGGTTCCAGCCGCTTTCGGGCATTACTTCCGAGAAGCACGACAGCTTCCTCGAACCCAACCATGACGGCACCGCCATTACCAAGTTTACGGGCAAGAACCTCATCCAGGGCGAGCCGGACGCCTCCAGCTTCCCCAACGGCGGCCTGCGTGCCACCTTCGAGGCCCGTGGCTACACCGCTTGGGATCCCACTAGCCCCGCCTTCATTAAGGACGATGTCCTGTGCATCCCCACGGCTTTCTGCTCCTACACGGGCGAGGCCCTAGACAAGAAGACCCCGCTGCTGCGCTCCATGACCGCGCTCTCGCGTGAGTCCAAGCGCGTTCTGGCGCTGTTTGGCAAAACCCCCAAGAAGGTCGTTCCTTCCGTGGGCGATGAGCAGGAGTACTTCCTGATCAAGAAGGACGCTTACCGCAAGCGCAGGGACCTGGTCATCACCGGCCGCACCCTCTTTGGCGCCGCTCCCTGCAAGGGCCAGGAGCTCGAGGAGCACTACTTTGGCGCTATCCGCCCCACCGTCTCGGCCTATATGAAGGACCTGGACGATGAACTGTGGGCGCTTGGCATTCCTGCCAAGACCAAGCACAACGAGGTCGCTCCTTGCCAGCATGAGCTCGCCCCCGTCTATGGCGAGGTCAACGAGGCCATCGACCAGAATCTGGTCATGATGGAGAAGATGAAGCTCATCGCCTCCCGCCACGACTTGGTCTGCCTGCTGCACGAGAAGCCCTTCGAGGGCATCAACGGTTCGGGCAAGCACAACAACTGGTCGCTTGGCACCGAGTCCGAGAACCTGCTCGACCCGGGCGACACCCCGCTCGACAACCTGCAGTTCATCGTCTTCCTCACCGCGGTGATCGAGGCCGTCGATAACTATCAGGAGCTCCTGCGTGCCTCCGTTGCCTCGGCCGGCAACGACCATCGTCTGGGCGCCAACGAGGCTCCTCCGGCGATTATGTCCATCTTCCTGGGCGACCAGCTTACCGAGGTCGTCGAGAAGATCATCGATGGCAAGGCTTCTGTCCATGCCACGCGCGGCGTGCTTGACCTGGGCGCCGATACCCTGCCCAAGCTGATGCAGGACAACACCGACCGCAACCGCACCTCCCCGTTCGCCTTCACCGGCAACAAGTTCGAGTTCCGTGCCTGCGGCTCCGAGCAGAACGTCTCCGACTCCAACCTGGTGCTCGATGCCGCTGTGGCCAAGTCGCTCAAGTCCTTCGCCGACGCACTCGAGGGTACGCCCGAGGATAAGTTCCAGGACGCCGCGCTCGAGTACTGCAAGAAGGTGCTGACCGATCACCAGCGCATCCTGTTCTCCGGCGACGGTTACTCCGACGAGTGGCCCATCGAGGCCGAGAAGCGCGGCCTTGCCAACAACAAGACCACGGCCGACGCTCTTCCTGCCTTTGTTTCCGATAAGGCTATCGCGCTCTTTGAGGAGACGGGCGTCCTGACCAAGGCCGAGGCTCAGTGCCGCTACGACTGCAAGCTCGAGAAGTACAACAAGCTCATGAACATCGAGGCTACAACGATGGTTCGCGAGGCGCGTCGTACCTATCGCCCGGTCATTACCGCCTATGCCACCAAGGTCGCTAAGGGCCTTGAGACTATTCGTGCCGCCGGTGCTGAGGCTGCCATGCAGTGCGAGCAGAACACGCTCAACAAGCTCTGCAACGGTATCACCGCCATCAACGACTCCATCAAGGCGCTCGACGCCGTGCATCAGAAGGCCGAGGCCCTCGATGGCCAGGAGCAGGCCAACGTATACGCGCACGAGGTCGTTCCCGCTATGGACACGCTGCGCGCCGCCGTGGACGCCATGGAGGAGATTGTGGCCGCCGACTACTGGCCGGTCCCGACCTACGACGACATCCTGTTCTACGTGTAGTACGTAACTGACATATCGTCACGGTATTGAGCCGGGGTCCGCATCGCGCGGGCCCCGGCTTTTTGATTGCGAAGGACGCTTAGGAGTCCGTTTTGCAACTGATTCGCCCACGTAATAAGGGGTCGTGGGCAAAAAACGTCAAATATGAGTACTGTCATAAGTCCTGTAGCATTATCATTTTGCAAAATATGCAGTGTTGCGCAACATATGTCCAAGTACTTAGCTGATAAACGCTTGCAATGCTTCCGCCGTAGGACCCCTGGCGTCTGAATCGCCTTCTGATGGCATGAAATCGCTGTTACTAAATTGGTAACAGTACTCATATTTGCTATTTTTTGCCCACGGGCCCTTGGATGACAGTGTGATTTTATGCTTTCGGGGTTCGAATCCCGGCTCATGGGTAGCAAAAAGCCCGCCACCGAATTGGTAGCGGGCTTCTCAGATTCTGTGGTGCCCCCAGCGGGATGTCCGCGCGCGGCTGACGCCGCCCGCTTCCGCTGCGTCGCTTCGCTCCTCGCGTGCTGCGCTGGAAAACGCTTCGCGTTTCCTCAGCTCCGCACCCTGCCGGGTTCGAATCCCGGCATATCGGTAGCAAAAAGCCCGTCACCGCGAGGGCAACGGGCTTCTCAGTTTAAATGGTGCCCCCAGCGGGATTCGAACCCGCGATATCCACCTTGAAAGGGTGGCGTCCTTGGCCGCTAGACGATGGGGACAGCGGGAAAGAGTATAGCAGACTTTTTTGCCGGCGCGTATATCGTTGGCAAACTGGAAAACCACCACACAGGAGTAGGCTTCTATTCCGATCTTCAAATATCTCAATCTGTAACATCTGGGCAGGCAAATCGGCTCTACCTGTTACAGATCGAGACAAAAGGCAGACGTCGGGACGAACATCTCATTCTGTAACAGTAAGACGACTTTTAACGGTCTAGATGTTACGGATCGAGATGAACCGCTGGGACGGGGCAAAACCACCACAAAGGTGCCTGTGAACTGCGCCCCGAAACCTGGACTGAATAAATAGCGACTACTGGAGTGGGTATGATGAATTGGACACCTAGTTAAGAGCGAAAGGTGTTCAAGATGACCCAAAGAAGAAAGCGATACGACAGGCAGTTCAAGGTCTCGGCGGCAAAGGTGGTCCTGTCCGGGGAAATGACGGTCAAAGGCCTATCGGAGGAACTCGGCATAAAGGATTCGACGCTGAGAAGGTGGGCCCGCGAATACGAGGAGATGGGAGACGGCGCGTTCCCCGGAAACGGCTCCCCGAAGATCAACAAGGACTACGAGATCGTGAAGCTCAAGAAGAAGGTCGAGGAGCTCGAGCGCGAGAACGAGATACTAAAAAATTTCCGGGCCTTCTTGAGTCAAGACCATGCGTGAGGTTCGAGTTCCTCAAAGAGCATAGGGGCGAGATCGGCCCCATCAAGAAGGCATGCGGGCTGATGAAAGTCTCGAAATCCGGTTTCTACGAGTATCTCGGCCGGAAGAAGTCCGACGCCCAGATAGAGCGGGAGGCGATCGAAGGTTTCGTCGTCGAGGCCTTCGAGCGGCACAAGGGCCGTTACGGCTACCGGCGCATCAACCGCGAACTGCGAAAAAGCGGCATCGTCGTGAGCGAGAAGCGCGTGCTCCGCATCATGCAGAAGCTCGGACTTGCCGGAAAGGGCGCGACCCGAAAACACCGCATCCAGAAGAAGGTCGAGCCGGGAGACCCTCGGTTGAACCTGGTAGAGCGCGCTTTCACCGTGGGCGAGCGCAACAGGCTTTGGGTGGGCGACATCACCTACATACCCACAAGAGAAGGGTGGCTCTATCTCGCAGCCGTGATAGACGCCTTCTCCCGCAAGGTCGTGGGCTGGTCAATGTCCGAGCGCATCACCGAGAAGGTCGCGATCGACGCGATGGAGCAGGCGGTCGGCAGGGAGGGTCCGCCAGATGACGGCAGCCTCGTCTTCCATGACGATCAGGGCGCGCAGTACACCTCCCGTTCCTTCCAGCGGTGTCTGGACTCGCATGGCATAGTCCAGTCGGTATCAAGGCCCGGCACGCCGCTGGACAACGCGGTGGCCGAGTCGTTCTTCAAGACGCTGAAAAGGGAATTGGTGAAAGAGAGGAGCTATGGGACGAGGGACGAGGCCAAGCAGGACATCTTCAAGTACATAGAGCTCTATTACAATAGGGTGCGCATGCATTCCACCCTGGGCTACATGTCTCCAGTGGAATACGAGCGGCAATACGCTTGAGGATCCTTAAAAGAAAGTCCAGTTTATCCTTCCCACTCCGTACGCCGCAAGGGCCCGGTTCCGGAACTCCTCCGGCGTCAGGCCCTTCAATTTTACCTGCCTGCGCCGCGTGTTCCAATGGGCTATGTACTCCTCCAGGTCGCGCTTGAAGTCCTCGAAGCTGCCCCACTCCCTGCCGCGGTAGAACTCGTCCTTCACGTGGCCGAAGAGCTGCTCGGTGGCGGCGTTGTCGATGCAGTTCCCCTTGCGCGACATGCTCTGGGTGATGCCCGCCCCCTCCAGCCTGGAGGTGTAGGACTCGTGCTGGTACTGCCAGCCCATGTCCGAGTGCATGGTCGGCGCCGCCCCGCCGGGCAGGGCCTCGAGGAGCCGGTCGAGCATCCTGTGCTGCTGGGCGAGGTCCGGCGAGGTCGATATGTCGCTCGCCACGATCTCCTTCGTGCAGAAGTCGAGCACCGGGGCCCAGTAGGCCTTGGCGCCGGCGACCTTGAACTCGGTGACGTCGGTGCCGAGCTTCTGCCACGGCCCCTCGGCGCCGAAGTCCCTCGCGATGACGTTCTCGAACGTGCTCCCCACGAGCCCCCTGTAGGAGCTGTACCGGCGGCGGGAGCCCCGGCGGCGTATCCCGCACCGGATGCCCATCTCGCGCATCATCTTGAGCACGGTCTTGTCGGCCACGACCGCGCCCAGCTCGGCACGCAGGCACATGGCTATCTGCCGGTGCCCGCAGCCGTTGGCGGTGCGCGAGAATATCTCGGCCGCGGCGTCGCGCAGTTCGGGCCTGGTCGGCCTCCGCGGGTGCGCCAGCGCGTAGTAGTAGGTCGACCTCCTGAGCCCCGAGCACTCCAGCAGGTGGCGCAGGGAGTGCCCCTTGTTAGCGTCAATCTATTTTTCACCAGTTTCGCTAAACAGGCGCGCCGTTCGCG
>DXLP01000041.1 GCA_019414645.1 Collinsella sp. | reverse complement strand
TTTTGTTTTGCGTCTGTACCGTTGACGCATCTGAGTGTGCCATTCGCTCCGAGGCGTAGGTTTTAGCGGTAATTCCGAGGATAATAACCACCAACGTTAGCATCCCAATTGCGGCAATCTTCGTTACGTGGATGCGAGCGTCAGCGTGGCCACGCGAAGGCGTGCCCCTCGTCTCATATCTGCTGCCATGCTGCGGCACATACTCGTCCCGCGATGCGTTGTTTCGCACGTGGTCTCCTGACTGCTACCGTTCATATATGAGCAGCATAATACCGAGCAGGCATTTCTTTCCAAAGATATTCAGCGACGTTTAAGGTGTCTTTAAAGAAACCACAAGCGTATTTATCCAAATGGCACGATTCTGTTGCGCATCTCCGCCCAAAACGCAGTTGCGGTGGAATAGTTCCTATTTGGGCGGCATAAGCCGAAAAACAAGAACTATTCCACCGCAACTTGACAGGGCTCTTTGGCAATCAACTTGGTGCCCAGGGGCACTCATTTAAGTCTGTCCCCAATGAGTGCCTGAAAATGGCTCGCTAGCCGATGGCGTTTTTGAGTTCCGCGCGGCGCTTTTTCATGCCCATCATGACGGCGTTGCGTAGCTCGGGCATGCGCGCGGTATCCATCTGGGGAACGCCCTCGAGCTTATAGGGAATCCCCAGCTGCTCATACTTGACGACGCCCATCGTGTGATACGGCAGCATCTCCAGGCCGACCACGTTATGCCACGGGGCAATCAAGCGACCGAGCGCCTCGCACTCCTCCACCGTATCGGTGATACCCGGCACCACCACGTGGCGGATAACGACCTTAATCTTGCGACGCGCGAGCTCGTCACCAAACGCCAGGATGCGTGCGGGATCGCAACCGGTCAGCTTTTTATGCTCGACGGGATCGGCGTGTTTAATGTCGAGCAGCACCATATCGGTCTCGTTGAGTACGGCATCGAACTTCTCGGGATGCGCGGGATCGAACGCATAGCCGCAGCTATCCAAGCAGGTATGCACGCGGCCGTCGGGGTTATTGTGCATGGCGCGGAACAGGTCGGCCAAGAACTCAGGCTGCAGGAGCGGCTCGCCGCCGGATACCGTAATACCACCGCTGCGGTAAAACTCATGGTTGCTCTGAAACTCGTCCATCAGGTGCTCGACGGTCACCATGGTGCCGCCGTTAACCGACCAGGTATCGGGGTTGTGGCAATACGCACAACGCATGGGGCAGCCCTGAACAAACACCACAAAGCGGATGCCGGGTCCATCGACCGTTCCCATCGTCTCAATCGAATGCACGCGGCCCAGGGCAAACGCGGAGTCCTCAGGACGAGCGTCCACACCCTCGAGCGTCATCTCAGCCATTCCCGCTACCTTGCCTCTCTTTGATTTTAGCTACATAAATGCCAGAGCCATTCTAGCCCATACGTTTGCGTTTAAACGTCTCGGGCTAGAATGGCACGTTTTAATCTATCCCCCATTACCGTGACGGGAGCCCATGTCGAGATGTGAAGGCGAAGAATGCTCGCCTACAGCCTTTACGCCTTGAGCGTGAGCACCGCACCGAAGGCGGTCGGGCCGCAATGGCTCGAGATGACACCGCCGACCTGAGTCCAGGTAACGTCTTTAAAGCCCAGGTCGTGCGCATAGACTTCCATGTCGTCGCGCAGCTCCTGGGAAAGGCCTACCGAATACGCCAGGCCAATGTGCGAGTAGTCAATCTCGCCCTTCGCAACCATGTGGTCAATAAAGGCGCGGGCGCACTTGAGCATAGAGCCGCGGAACTTCTTGGTCGCCACAAACTTACCGCCCGTCACCTCAATGCAGGGCTTAATCTTGAGCAGGTGGGCGCCAAGGAATGCCACGTTGGACAGACGACCTCCCGCCTTAAGGAAGGCTAGGTCGGTAGGAACAAAGCCCAGCAGCACACGGTCCATCACCGAATTGGTGAAGGCGAAAATTTCGTCGACGGTGGCATCGGGGTGAGCCTCGATGTATTTGGCGGTCTCGACGGCAACGAGCGACTGGCCCACCGAGACAAAACGCGTATCCATGGAGAATACGTAGTCGCGGCCCTTAGCCGCAATCTTGGAGGACTGATGCGAGCAAGTCGTGACTTCGGAGTACGCAAGATGCAGAATGGTCGCATCGGGCTGCTCGGCATGGATACGGTCATATACGTGCGCAAAATCTGCAGGCGCGCAGCCGCTGGTCTTGGGCATTACGCCAAACTCGTTGCAGCGCGAGTAAATCTCGAGCGGATCGATGGAGCCGTCCTCGACGGTCTCGTCACCAATCGTGACATGCATGGGCACGCGCACGATGCCGTAGCGCTCGCAGAGCTCCGGCGTCACATCCGACCCAGACTCAACCACGATTACGTACTTGCCCATTATTATCACGACCCATCTCGACATTGGCTTTTCAATACATGGCACGCGCCGCCGCACTGTTGCACAACGGCGTCCAAGCGCCAAAGAGACGCCGCCCCTTGCGCACAACAAAGGACAGCGTCTCCCTGGAAAACTCCGTGCTAACCTGAGATTCTACACGGTTTATTACTAAGTGTTACTTACTCCGCAAACGGTCGCTATACGCGATAAACGGTAGTTGGCCGCGGCAACTGCGATTCATTTCGCCCAGCAAGTCCAATCGTGCCCCATGCACGGTTAATGCACGAGGCGGTAGAAATTCATCGATGCCGCACCCTCGGCATGCAACCCCATCGCCGAAACCGCCGGCGAATAGGTACGGCTCGTAAGTGCCGCCTCGCCGCCATTTGCAAAAATCTCGACCATCGTAGTGTCCGAAAGCACGCGCAGGTCGCGAAGCTCGCTGAGCTCGATCGACCTCTGGTCGCGCCCATAGCCTTCGTCACCCATGTCGAGGGTAAGCATCCCGTCTGCATAGCGCACAAAGACACCCTTGCGAATCTCGAGCTCGACCATCTTGGCGCCCTCACAGGAAACCACAAGATCAAACAGGCGGCCCGGCTCCTCAACGGTTTCACCGCCTGTCGCGCGAACGCAGTCGCCGCGCATCCTCTCAATCTCGTGCGCCGGCTGCTGGCAGAGCTTACCATCGCGCATGCTCAGCTCTCGCGGCACCGTCAACGCGCACTGCCACCCGCGCGCCACCGTCGGGTTTTCTGCCGTCGCATCGGGGCAACCCGACCATCCGATCATCAAACGCCGGCCTGCAGCATCCTCAAAGGACTGCGGAGCATAGAAATCAAAACCGGCATCGACCATCGGGGGCATGCCCTGCCCGACGATTTTAAAGCTCGGCGCCTCCCAATCGGCCTCGATAGGGAACCACACGCACTGATGCGGATTGCGGTAACGCCAACCATCGGCAGGCACACCCTGCGGACAGCAAACGAGAATAAGCTCGCCATCGAGCTCAAACAGATCGGGGCACTCCCACATAAAGCCAAAGTTCTCGTCCAGCTCAATGCGCGTCGCATAGCTCCAGACCCCTAAATCACGCGAAGTATAGACAAGCACGCAGCCACGGTCGTCTTTCGTACGAGCGCCCAGAACCATGTAGTAGATACCATCGTGCTCAAGGATCTTGGGGTCGCGCACGTGCGTACCGATATCGTCGGGGTAATCGACTGGTCCAACAGCCATGCGCTTCTCGCCCAATTCGTCGGGATTCTCGGCAACCATATGAATCTGGTTTTGCTCACGGCCCGTCAACACGTAGTCGTAATCATCGCGGTCAAAATGCTTGACGTTGCCGGTATAGAAGTAGTGAATCTTGCCATCACGTACAAAGACAGAACCAGAATACGCTCCGCTCGAATCCAAATCGGAATCGGGGAACAGCACGGGGCCGTGATTCTCGTACGTCACAAAATCCTTTGTCGTCAGATGGTTCCAAAGCACTGGACCGCCATGCGCAGCATCGAAAGGATCGTATTGATGATAGATGTGATACGTATCACCAATCTGAACCAAACCGTTGGGGTCGTTGAGCCAGCCAAGCTCAGGCTCCACATGGAACAGAAGCCTATCGGGGTCGGACGCGATGCGAGCCGCCGTCTCATCCTGTCCGGCACGCCACTGCTCATAGTCCGCGCGTGTCACCTTGTTTTTTTGATTTAACATCGCCGTTGACTTTCTCGTCTATGGGGAAGGACGCTCGACTCACACGAGTCGAACGCCCTTCCTCAAATGAACTTATCCTCAGATTACACTGAACGGCTCAACTAGAAGCTAACGTCGAAGCCAGCGCCAGCGCCCTCTTCATCGGTGGTCGGCACGCCCTTTGCCTTGTTGTAGGCAAAGATCAAGACGATCGGCACGATAAAGGCGATGAGATTGCCAGCCACATACCACACGAGGGTCTCGGGCGTGACGATGAGCAGGCCAAGCACGCCGGTCAGACCCTGACCGATAGCGCGCACCTCAAAGAGCTTGACGAAGGCACCGCCGCAGCCTGCACCGATGCATGCGCAGATGAACGGAATGATCGAATAGCGCATGTTTGCAGCAAAGATAGCGGGCTCGGAGATTCCGACCAGCGTCGGGATAAAGGACGACATGCAGATGTTGCGCTCTTTGGAGTGCTTCTTGTGAATGAGGTACATACCGATGGCGCCGCCGCCCTGGGCGATGATGGAAACCGACCAGATGGCCTGGATGTAGTTGAAGCCAGTCGTGGCAACAAGGTTTGCCTCGATACCCTGGATGAACTGATGCGTACCGGTAACGACGAGCGGCTGCAGGAACGCGGCGAAGACAAAGGCACCAAAGACGCCCATCCTGTTGTACAGGATATCGATTACGCCGGCGAGGACGTCACCGATCAGGTTACCGAGCGGGCCGAACACGGTGAACAGGGCGACGTTAGCAAGAATCAGGGTAACGGTCGGGACAAAGACGAACGAAACGACCTCGGGGATGTACTTCTGGGCAATCTTTTCGACCTTGGCCATAAACCAGGCGGTCAGAATTGCAGGGAACACGCCGCCCTGGAAAGCAACCATGGGAATGGAGAGCGGACCAAAGTTCCAGTACTCAGCACCCGTCGGGTCCATAACGAACGTGTTGCGGTTCATAAGGCTCGGGTGAACCATGACGATACCGACGAGGATGCCCAGGATCGGGTTACCGCCAAAACGCTTGACTGCGCTGTACATAACCAGGACAGGCAGGTAGTCGAACGTGGTGGCGATAATGGCAAAGAAGCTTGCGAGGTTCTTGAGGAACCCGCTGTGATCGGCGAGGCTGCCTTCCATGCCAAAGAGGCCGTTGGCAACGATCAGCGACTTAAGGCCGATGATGATTGCAGCGCCGACGAAGGCGGGAATGATGGGGATAAAGATGTCCGAGAATACCTTGAGGACCGAGAAGAACTTGCCCTTCTTGTCCGCCTCGGCGCCCTTGACCTCGGAAGCACTGATCTCCTTAACGCCCGTCAGAGCCATAAACTCATCGTAAACCTTGTTGACGGTACCGGTACCGAAGATGATCATGAGCTGGCCGCTGTTGTACAGCACGCCCTTGACGCCATCGATGTTCTCGAGCTCGGCCTTGTTGTATTTGCTCGTATCCTTGAGCACCAGACGCAGACGGGTCACGCAATGCGTGGCGCCCTCGATGTTCTCCAGTCCGCCGACGTTGTCGACGACTTGCTGGGACACTGCCTTGTAGTCCATGTTCCTCTCCATTCCTTTTCTAAATCATAAAACGGTTCGTTGCCGCTACAGAGACGCGATCGTTGCGTTTGCGCACTTGAGCGCACCGTCGGTGACGGTAAGCGCCACACCCTGGCCCTGCTTGTTGCAGAAGCGAGCGTTAAGCGCAACATCATCGACAAAGATGGTCGCGATGTCGTCGTCGACGACCAGACGCACATGGTGAGTGCCCTCGCCCTTAAAGAACAACGGACGCTCGAGGCCCATGTTGTTGACCTGGAACCACGGGTACTGGGGAGCCGGCGTGAACTCGAGCTTGCCCTCGCGCAGGTTGGCGCGGAACTCATAGGCAAGACCGGTCTCGGCGTCCTCGGCGAACTTGACCGAGAAGCCGGCAGCGTTACCGCCGAGCTCAATGTCGGTATCGAGCAAGTAGGTGGAGCCGGCATCCGCGGCGAGCGCCTGCTCGACCTTGCCCGACTCGCAGGAAAGCTCAAAGGTCTCGACAGCCTTGCCCTCGCCAAAGGCGCCAAGCATGCTGTCGGGGAGCTTGGTGCCGAGCGTTCCGTCGGCACGCTGAACGATCTCGAGGGGCATAAAGGTGCCACCCCATAGGTAAGAGCTGGGGTCGCCGCCCTCGTCACGCGTAGGAACCCAACCAAAGAGAACGCGACGCTCGCCATCGAATGCGGTGCGAGCGGCGTAGTACGCGCGGCCGTCGAAGGAGTCGTCAGCGGGGGTAATCCAAGGACCGTTGATGGACTTGGACATGCGGTAACGGGTCTTGTTGCCGTCGCTGTACTCGGAAAAGACGAGGTACCACCAGTCGCCCATCTTAAAGAGATCAGGCATCTCAAACATGGTGTACAGGCCCGGGTTCCACCAGTCGCCCTGGAACTCCCAGTTGGTCAGATCCTTGGAGGTGAACTTGACCAGGCGGCCGGTCATCAGACGCTTGTCCTCGCCCACACGCGTGCCGAGGATGAGCATGTACTCTTCGTTCTCCTCATCCCAAAGCACAAAGGGATCGCGCCAGTTGCGGTCATCGTAACCCTCCTGGGGCGGAAGCAGCGTCTCGGCGATGTTCTTCTCCCACTTGACGGCGTCGTCGCTCGTTGCGTGAAGAAGAACCTGCTTCATCAAACGTGCGCGGACCTTATCGCGATTGCAACCAGTGTAGAGCGCATGGTACTTGTCGCCCACCTTAAACACCGTGCCGGCATAAATGTACTGGTCGACTTCCTCGTCGCCGCCGCGCTCAAGGCTCTCGCCAAAGTCCTTGTAGTTGACGAAATCCTTGGTCGTGGCGAGTGCCCAGCCAAACGGCTCTCCGAAAGGTTCGGGGTTACGCGTGTCACGCTGATGATAGAGATAGAACGTGCCGTCCTCGCCGTACGGCATGATGTCGCCTACCCAAATTCCCTCAGGCTGGTAATACACCTTGTGCATCCGAGACTTCCTTTCCACGACATACTAACTCGGTTCAATGGCAAGATATGTCAATCGTTTTCATATGTCAAACGTTTTCATACCAATACGTCTTTTCGCAGTTCCAGTCGTCGGCAAACGGTTGACATATGCCGGTGAACGGTCATCAGAGGCGTTTGAGGAATTCTTTTGGCACGGGATGAACTACGCGGTTTTGCCCTCAATGAGTTCAACGGGGAGCTTGATATTCGATTCGGGATTATCGCCGTTAATAAGAGCGATGATGGATTGCGCCGCGAGCTCTCCGATGCGATCGATATCTTGACGTACGGTTGTTAAGTCAGGCATAAACGTCATAGTTCGGCGGGCACCATCCGCGCCCACGACCTTAATATCGTCCGGAGCGCTCAAGCCGCGCTGCTTCATCACGTTGAGACAGATGGCCGCCATCGTGTCGTCTCCCGCAAAGATGCCGTCAATATCGGGGTTCTCATCGAGGATCTTCGCAACGACCGCGCCCTTTTCGTCGTCGGGCTTAACGAACTCAACCTCACGGACAAGCGCGGACAAACCGGCCTGCTCAACAACATCGAGGTAGGCATCGGTACGCTTATTGGCAGGCATGCGCATGCGGCTATTGCTGCGCAGGCACAGGATACGCCTGCAGCCGTCATCAATCAGACAGCGCGTGGCGAGTTCGCCAATGCCATAGCTGTCACTTGCAATCTGGACAGAGCCCTCGCCAAGATCGCAGTCGATGCCAACCAGGCTCAAGCCCATCTCGGCATATGCCTCGGCACCGATATTGAGGGAGTTGACGATGACGCCGTCGACCATATTGCGGCGGAGCATGTCAATATAGGAACGCTCAAGATCGGGTCGATTGGCGCTGTTGCACAGCAACATCTTAAAGCCGTTTTCCGCTAACGTGCGCTCGACCGCCTGCACAACCTGAGCATGGAACGGGCTGCTCACAAAGGGAACGATCATACCGATAAGATTCAGGCGACCGTTGAGCATGGCACGGGCGATATCGTTGGGCGTATAGTTGATGCGCTCCATCGCGGCATGGACCTTATCGCGGGTCTCTTGGCTAATATAGCCGCGATTATTAAGCACGCGAGATACCGTAGTAGGCGAAACCCCCGCCACCGCTGCAACTTCCTTGATGCCAGGCTTAGCAGAATCCTTAGAACGAGCGCCCTCGCGAGCCATAGCACCCTCCCCCATCAACATGTCAAACGTTTACATACGAACAAAGCATACCCCAACAACAGCGGGAAGACGGTAACAGCACAAGTAAGTAAACGACTCATCCAAATAATTAGGAGAGTTCCGCCTAAAGGGTGACTACACAGGACCCCCGCCGGGCCGCTTTGGGTTACTTTCCAAAACATTTCCGCAGGACGCAAAGGGCTCCGCCGCACGAAGCGCGCAGCGGAGCCCTTTGCATGTCCGAGGACGTTTTGGAAAGTAACCCAAAGCGGCCCGGCGATCCTGCGGGAGTTAAACCCCTTTAGAACTTGTCGTGGAAGGTACGCGCAATGACCTCGTCCTGCTGCTCCTTGGTGAGCGTGTGGAAGTTCACGGCATAGCCGGAAACGCGGATGGTCAGCTGCGGGTACTTCTCGGGGTGAGCCTGAGCGTCGAGCAGCGTCTCACGGTTGAAGACGTTGATGTTCAGGTGGTGGCCACCCTTCTCGGCGTAAGCGTCGAGCATGTGGACCAGGTTATCGGCCTGAGTCTCGGAAACTTCAGAAACCTTCATAATGTGTCTCCTTCGATCGATAGGCACCGGCCGAAACCGGCGCACTAATCAGTAATCGTTATTGTTAGTATAGCACTAACAATAGTTACTCGCCCAGCTGATCAAGGTCGATATCGCCAAAGAACACCTGGTCCTCCTTGCCGAGCGCACTCGGGATGATGGAGAAGGTGTTGGAGATGCCGTCCTGAGCATCGCGGAACGGGAGCTTGGAAACCGAAGACAGCGAAGCGATGGCGCCGTGGCTATCGCGCTTGTGCATGGGGTTAGCACCCGGGGCGAACGGCTGACCAGCCTTGCGGCCGTCGGGCGTGGAGCCGGTCTTCTTACCGTACACGACGTTGGAGGTAATGGTCAGAACCGAGGTCGTGGGCACGGAGTTGCGGTAGGTGTCGTTCATGCGGATGTACTCCATGAACTGGTGCACAACGTCGTGAGCGATCTGGTCGACGCGGTCGTCGTCGTTGCCGTACTTGGGGAACTCGCCCTCAGTCTCGAAGTCGACAATGATGCCGTTCTCATCACGGACGGGGTGGACCTTGGCGTACTTGATGGCGGACAGGGAGTCGGCCACGACGGAAAGGCCAGCGATGCCCGTAGCGAACCAGCGGTGCACGTGCTTGTCGTGCAGAGCCATCTGGATGCGCTCGTAGCAGTACTTGTCGTGCATGTAGTGAATGATGTTCAGCGAGTTGACGTACACGCCAGCGAGCCACTTCATCATGTCGTTGTACTTGGCCACAACGTCGTCGTAATCGAGCGTATCGCCCTCGACGGCGCGATACTTGGGGCCGACCTGCTTCTTGGAGACCTCGTCAACACCGCCGTTGAGTGCATACAGCAGGCACTTGGCCAGGTTGGCGCGGGCGCCGAAGAACTGCATCTCCTTGCCGATGCGCATGGAGGACACGCAGCAGGCAATGCCGTAGTCGTCGCCATGATAGACGCGCATGAGGTCGTCGTTCTCGTACTGGATCGAGGAGCTGGCGACAGAAGTCTTGGCGCAGAACTTCTTGAAGTTCTCGGGCAGACGGGTCGACCACAGAACGGTCATGTTGGGCTCGGGGCTGGTGCCCATGTTCTCGAGCGTGTGCAGGTAGCGGTAGCTCATCTTGGTAACGAGCGTACGGCCGTCAACACCCATGCCGCCGATGGACTCGGTGACCCACTGCGGGTCGCCGGTGAACAGGGCCTGGTACTCGGGGGTACGGGCAAACTTGACCATGCGGAGCTTCATGATGAAGTGATCCACGAACTCCTGAATCTGCTCCTCGGTGAAGGTACCGTTGGCAAGGTCGCGCTCAGCATAGATGTCGATGAACGTAGAGGTACGGCCGATGGACATAGCGGCGCCGTTCTGCTCCTTGACGGCAGCAAGGTAGGCGAAGTACATCCACTGGATGGCCTCCTGCGTGTTGGTAGCAGGGTTGGAAATATCGAAACCATAGGTCTCGGCCATCATCTTGAGCTCGCCGAGGGCGCGGATCTGCTCCTGCAGCTCCTCGCGATCGCGGATGTTGTCGGCGGTCATGACCGTCGGAGTGGAAGCCTTCTGGGCCTCCTTGTCCTTGATCAGGTAGTCGACGCCGTACAGGGCAACACGACGGTAGTCGCCGATGATGCGGCCGCGGCCATAGCCATCGGGCAGACCGGTGATGATGTGAGCCGAGCGGCAAGCACGCATCTCGGGGGTGTAGACATCGAAGACGCCAGCGTTGTGGGTCTTGCGCTCGAAGGTGTAGCGCTCGACAACGTTCTCGTCGACCTTGTAGCCGTGCTGGCTGGCAGCCTGGCAAGCGATGCGGATACCACCGTTGACGTGCAGCGCGCGCTTGAGCGGCTTGTCGGTCTGGAGGCCAACAATGGTCTCCTTGTCGCGATGGGCATTATCGATGTAGCCAGCGGGGTGGCTCACGATACCCGTGACGGTCTTGGTGTCCATATCGAGGACACCACCCTGCTCGCGCTCCTTAAGCAGCAGGTCGAGAACCTCGCCCCACAGCTCCTTGGTACGCTCGGTCGGACCTACGAGGAACGACTCATCGCCCTCGTAGGGGGTGTAGTTCTTCTGGATGAAGTCTCGGACGTCAACCTCTCCCGTCCAGATACCTTCCTTGAAGCCTTCCCATGCCTCCTGCATTGTGTAACCACGCTCCTAGTTACGTGTAATGCGGCGCTCTCTCACACCGCTGCTTATTGAATTCTTGAATTTTCGGCTTGCACTACCGGCTTCTTCCGTTCTTCACCACACGTTGGTACAGGAAAAACGTTTGTCCACCTTGGAACTACAACCCAAAACCCAAGATTTCACCCGTCTGAGAAGGATAACATAGCCACCCTCTCCATCTGGGCTGTTATATGTTTCTTTTTTTATATCATTAGAGCGTTTTTAACAAATCCGCAGGAAATGCGAGCGCGAACAACTACCGTTCACCGATTTGTTTGGTATTTTTCCTTGCCTTTGTACGACGTTCACTCTAGCTGTTATGCCAGCTTTAGCATGGTAAAGTGCCTCTGAGTAGGCTTTGGGGCATGCCTAACGATCTGCCCCAAACTTTACTGGCACCGACGGTGTACGGAGGTCGCCTAAAGGTAGTTTTCTAGGCATGTCCCAAAATCTACCGTATAGGGCGCGCGTGCAGGGGTATCATCTTTCACCGAAAATAGTTTCTAGTGTTAGGGGTTTTCGGTGGAAGATACCGATTTCCATGAGCTTGGGAGTCAGCTCCTTACCGAGTTTGGCGGCATTCACCAGCGCGTTTCGCGCTTTGTGGACAAAGCTCTCAGTGGCGAGATGGCTGTCATGCGCGCCCTTATGCTCGCTGGCGGTTCGCTCACGCCGAGCGAACTCGCTGATCGCGCCTGGGTCTCGAACGCCCGCATTGCCAATATCCTACGCGCTCTCGAAGCCAAGGGCTGGGTTGAGCGTGAGCACTCAAAGACCGACCGTCGTCGCGTACACGTCACGGTGACCGACAAGGGATTCCATGATCTCGAGATCAAGCGTCGGGAATTCGAGGACCGCACCGCGGCCTTCCTTGAGCAGTTCGGCGAAACAGATACCCAAGAGATGGTGCGCCTTCTAAGACGTGCCAACGAAATTATCGACCGCAACCAAGAAAGGAGAGATGCCGAGTGAGGATTCTCAAGCTCTTTAAAAAGCATGTCCTGGCACTGTTCGCAGCTATCGTACTTATCGTAATCAGCTGCAACGCCGATCTGGCGCTGCCTACCTATATGAGCGACATCGTCGACGTGGGCGTGCAGCAAGGCGGCATCGCCTCGCCCGTGCCCGACACCATCCGCTCCGAATCGCTCGACGACCTCGAACTCTTTATGAGCGCCAAAGACGCCAAGACGGTAGAGGCTGCGTTTGGCAAGGCAGACAAAAACGGGATTCGCACGTACAAGGGCACCGAGGACGAGCGCGCCGACGGCAGCAAGCTCGCCGACATTATGAGCCTGCCCGAGACCGTCGTCCTTTCGCTCAACCAAGGCATCGACGCCGACTCCATGGGCGACATGACCGGCACGTCCAGCGAGAAAGACAGCGACGCCGCTCAGGCCATGCCCACGCCCGAGCAAATGGCGGCGATGACGCCCGAGCAGCTCGCCGAGATGCAGCAGAAGGCCACGGCGGCCCAGAACATGCAAAAGCAGATTGATGCAGACGGCGGTAAGATCACCATGAAGAGCCTGCGTCTGGGCATCGAAGGCGGTCTGGTAGACCAAAGCAAGCTCGTCGAAAGCGCCAACGAAATGGCAGATAAAATGGGCTCCATGTCGGGGTCCATCGTCACCCAGCGCGCCGTGACCTACGTACAAGAAGAGTACAAAGCGCAAGGCATCGACCCCGCCGACGTGCAGAACGCCTACCTGGGCCGCATGGCGACCACGATGTTTGGGCTGTGCCTCGTGTCGCTCGTCGCCACCATCCTGACCGGCGCCGTGGCTTCGCGCACCGCCTGCTCCATCGCCCGCGACCTGCGCCGCGAGACCTTCAACAAGGTTATGCACTTCTCGCCGGCCGAGGTGGGCAAGTTTAGCCAGGCCTCGCTCATCACCCGCTGCACCAACGACATTCAGCAGATCCAGATGGCCGCAACCCTGTTTATCCGCATGTGTCTGATGGCCCCCGTCATGGGCATCGTCGCCGTCACGCGCGTCCTGGCCAACCATACCGGCCTGGAGTGGACCATCGCCGTGGCCATCATCGCGGTCTCGGCCGTCGTCGGCGTGCTTATGGGTCTCACCATGCCCAAGTTCAAAAAGATGCAGAGCTTTGTGGACCGGGTGAACCTTACCGCCCGCGAGCTGCTCGACGGTCTTATGCCCATCCGCTCGTTCAACCGCGAGGAACATGAGCTCGAGCGTTTTGACAAGGCTTCGCTCGATCTGATGACCACGCAGCTCTACACCAACCGCGCCATGAGCTTTATGATGCCGCTCATGATGCTCGTCATGAACTGCATCACCGTGCTCATCGTCTGGTTTGGCGCGCAGGGCGTGTCCGACGGCGTGATGCAGGTCGGCAACATGATGGCGTTTATCTCCTACACCATGCAAATCGTCATGGCGTTTATGATCCTCACCATGGTTTCGGTCATCCTGCCCCGCGCCGAGGTCGCGGTCGAGCGCGTGGAAGAGGTCATCACTTGCCCCACGAGCATCAACGACCCTGCCTCGCCCAAACTGCCTGCTGCCAGCGCGCCGCGCGGTGAGCTCACCTTCCGTGACGTGAGCTTCCAGTATCCCGCTGCCCGCGCCGACGTCATCAGCGGCGTGAACTTCACCACGCACGCCGGTCAGATGCTCGGCATCATTGGCTCCACGGGCTCGGGCAAGTCCACGCTCGTGCAGCTGATTCCGCGCCTGTACGACGTCACGGGTGGCAGCATTTCGCTCGATGGTATCGACGTGCGTGACATGACCCTTTCCGAGCTGCGCCGCCGCATTGGTTACATCCCGCAGCAGGGTCGCCTGTTCTCGGGCACCGTCGAGAGCAACCTTAAATTTGCCGGCGACATGGTGAGCGATGATGACATGCACCGGGCGGCACGCATCGCCCAAGCCGAGGACTTTATCGCCGAGCGCGAGGGCGGCTACGACTCCCCCATCAGCCAGGGCGGCTCCAATGTCTCGGGCGGTCAGCGCCAGCGTCTGGCCATCGCCCGCGCGTTGGCCAAAAAGCCCGAGGTCGTGGTGTTCGATGACTCGTTTAGCGCACTCGACTACAAGACCGACGCTCGCCTGCGCGAGGAGCTGGCCAAAAACGTTACCGACGCCGCACTCGTGGTCGTGGCCCAGCGCATCGCGACCATCATGCACGCCGACCAGATCATCGTGCTCGACGACGGCCACGTGGTGGGCACCGGTACGCACGAGGAGCTGCTGCACAGCTGCCCGGCGTACCTGGAGATCGCACAGTCACAGCTTTCCGCCGAGGAGCTGGGGCTTACCCAAGAAGAGATTGAAGCCGTTATGGAAGGAGGCGAGCGCTAATGGCAGACGAAACCAAGACTCAGATTCCCAAGCCCACCCGCCAGCGTGGACCCATGGGCCGCATGGGCGGCATGCGTCGCGGCGAAAAGGCCAAGGACTTTAAGGGCACCATGAGGCAGCTGCTCGGCTATATCGGCCAGCACAAGATTGCCGTGTTTGCCGCCGTCGCCTTTGCCGTGTGCTCGGTCGTCTTTAATATCGTGGGACCCAAGGTACTCGGCCAGGTCACCACCAAGCTATTCGAGGGTCTGGTTGCCAAGGTCAACGGCACCGGCGACGTTGACTTTGACTGGATCGCCAAGACGCTCGGCTTTTTGCTCTGCCTGTATCTGGCGAGCTCTGTTTGCAGCCTGATCCAAGGCTGGCTCATGACCGGCGTCACGCAAAAGATCTGCTATCGCATGCGCAAGGAGATCGCCGCCAAGATCGCCGTCGTTCCGATGAGCTACTTTAACGGACACAGCAAGGGCGACGTGCTCAGCCGCATCACTAACGACGTCGATACGCTGGGCCAGTCGCTCAACCAGAGCGTGACGCAGCTCATCACGTCGGTGACGCAGATTATCGGCGTCCTCGTCATGATGCTGTCGATCAGCCTGCCGCTCACCGGCGTCACCGTGCTCACGCTGCCGGCCGCCGCGATAATCCTGGTCGTGATGATTCACTTCTCGCAGCCGTACTTCCGCGAGCAACAGCAGGTTCTGGGCGCCGTCAACGGCATTATCGAGGAGGACTTTGCTGGCCAGAACGTCATTCAGGTGTTCGACCGCGCCGAGGCCTCGATCGAGGAGTTCGACCGTCAAAACGACCGACTCTTTATTAGCGGCTGGCGTTCGCAGTTCCTGTCGGGCCTGATGATGCCGCTTATGAGCCTGGTGGGCAACATGGGCTATGTGGGCGTCGTCGTGGTGGGCGCACAGCTCGCGTTGACCGGCAATGCCACGCCCGGCGACATCCAGAGCTTTATCCAGTACGTTCGCAACTTTACGCAACCCGTACAGCAACTGGGCAACGTGAGCAATACGATGCAGTCGATGGCCGCTGCCACCGAGCGCGTCTTTGAGTTCCTGGCCGCGCCCGAGGAGGAGCAAAAGGCCGACGCGCAGATTCCCGAAAAGCGCCCCGGCCACGTGGAGTTCGACCATGTCAAGTTTGGCTACACGCCCGACAAGACCATCATCCACGACTTTAGCTGCGAGGCGCAGCCCGGCCAAACCATTGCCATCGTCGGCCCCACCGGCGCCGGCAAGACCACGCTCATTAAGCTGCTGCAGCGCTTTTACGACGTGGACGGCGGTTCGCTGCGCGTCGAAGGCGTCGACGTGCGCGACTGGGACCGCGCGGCGCTGCGCGGCGAGTTTGCCATGGTGCTGCAGGACACCTGGCTGTTTAACGGCACCATCCGCGAGAACATCCGCTACGGACGCCCCGATGCGACCGACGCCGAGGTCGAGGCCGCCGCACGCGCCGCACGCTGCGACCACTTTATCCATACGCTCGCCGGTGGCTACGACTTTATGATCAACGAGGAGGGCACTAACCTGTCGCAGGGTCAGCGCCAGCTCGTGACCATCGCCCGTGCCATTTTGGCCGACCGCCCGGCGCTGATTCTAGACGAGGCGACTTCCAACGTGGACACCCGCACCGAGGAGCTCATTCAGCGCGCCATGGATGCGCTGATGCAAGGCCGTACAAGCTTTGTCATCGCGCACCGCCTGTCCACGATCCGTAACGCCGACGTGATCTTGGTGATCCGCGACGGCGACATCGTCGAGAAGGGCACACACGACGAACTGCTCGCCCAGGGCGGCTTCTACGCCGACCTGTACAACTCGCAGTTCGACGAAGCGGCGTAAATTCTGCCGCAGGGAACGAATAACGCCCTAGAACGGGGACGCAGGACAATCTGCGTCCCCGTTTTTGTTTTGCAGCCCTCGAACCGCCTCCCCTGGGACCTGATTGACGCCCTCCCTCAAGGCCCCGTGGACAAAAAATGGCAAATATGAGTACTGTTACTTTTTTAGTAACATCCAAAACGACCCAAAACACCGCTCTTGTAGCTTGTATGCAGGTAGCGCGCAGAGATGTGGTGTAAGAGGCGGGGCATGCCCCGCCTCTTCCCTTT
>DXLP01000040.1 GCA_019414645.1 Collinsella sp. | reverse complement strand
CGCGCCTCAATCGTAGCCCGAGACGGTCCCGGGCTGACAATTTCGACTGTAATGGACGTTCTTAAATGACTGCATAGCATGAGAGTGGATAATCTCCCGGTTTGAGCCTGCATTCAAGCTCAAAGTGGGAGATTATCCACTCTCATTTGCTATGCGTCCGAAAATCCACGCTCGTTTGTTTTCTGCCTACATTTGTAGGAACAGTTCGTGGAGGCGGGTGTCTTCGTCGAGTTCGGGGTGGAAGGTTACGCCGAGCTGGTTGCCCTGGCGGGCGGCGACGATGCGCTCGTCGACTTTCGCTAAGGCCTTGGCGTCGCCGTGGACCTCGACGATGCGGGGCGCGCGGATAAACGTCAGCGGCACTTCACCGTCGATGCCGGCTACCTGCCCCTTGGTTCGAAAGCTGCCGAGCTGCCTGCCGTAGGCATTGCGCTCGACAAGTACATCCATGGTTGCCAGGCGCGGCGTCCCCTTATCGTCGTGGGCTGCAAGGTCGTGAGCCAGTAGAATCAGGCCGGCGCAGGTGCCCAGGACGGGCATGCCTTCAGCGATACGGGCACGAAGCTCCTCGAGCATGCCCAACTCATCAAGCAGCTTCCCTTGAACGGTAGACTCGCCGCCGGGAAGTACCAGACGGTCAAAGTCCTGCTTCAAATCAGCCGCCTGCCTCAGCTCAATACAGTGTGCGCCCAGCTCGGACAGCCTCGCTTCGTGCTCGGCAAAAGCACCTTGGACCGCCAGCACGGCGACCGTCTGGTCTGCGTAATCGCTCATGTGCGATCCTTTCTGCTGGACTAGCGCCCGCGCTCCTCCATGATGATCTCAATTTCGTCGGCGTTGATGCCCACCATGGCCTCGCCCAGGTCCTCCGAAAGCTCAGCGATGAGCTTGGCGTCGGTGAAGTTGGCCACGGCCTTGACGATGGCGGCGGCGCGCTTGGCCGGGTCGCCGCTCTTAAAGATGCCCGAGCCCACAAAGACGCCTTCGGCGCCCAGCTGCATCATCAGCGCGGCGTCGGCGGGGGTCGCTACGCCGCCGGCGGCAAAGTTCACGACGGGAAGCTTGCCCGTGGCATGGACCTCGCGCACCAGCTCGACCGGAACCTGCAGCTGCTTGGCTGCCTCAAAGAGCTCATCATCGCGCAGGGCAACAACGTCGCGGATCTGCTTTTGGATCTTGCGCATGTGGCGCACGGCCTGGACCACGTCGCCCGTGCCCGGCTCGCCCTTGGTGCGGATCATCGTGGCGCCCTCGGCAACACGGCGCAGCGCCTCGCCCAGGTCGCGGGCACCGCAGACAAACGGGACGTCAAACTGGGTCTTGTCGATGTGGTAGACATCGTCGGCGGGGGAGAGAACCTCGGATTCGTCGATGTAATCGATCTCGATGGCCTGCAGGACCTGCGCCTCGACAATGTGCCCGATGCGGCACTTGGCCATAACAGGGATGGAGACGGCCTCCTGGATGCCCTTGATCATCTTGGGGTCGCTCATGCGCGAGACGCCGCCCGCGGCACGGATATCGGCCGGAATGCGCTCGAGTGCCATGACGGCGCAGGCGCCTGCCTCCTCGGCGATGCGCGCCTGCTCGGGTGTGGTGACGTCCATGATGACGCCGCCCTTGAGCATCTGCGCGAGCTCGCGATTGAGTTTGACGCGATCGGCCTTGCTGGTCTGTTCTGCCATGGTTGCTCCCTTGGTTGGCATGTGCATTGCTTGACGGAACATCCTATCGGGGAGCTGGGTATGGCGAAATACTCAGTTTTCAAGATAATAACAAGGTCAGACTAATACCAGATTGAATGGCTTAATAAGGTCAGGTGATAGGCTCATGCTTGACTACAATTTGGAAAAACGCGGCGAAGCATCGCTTTATGAGTATGTTTACCAGAAAATTCGAGATGATATTGTTGCTGGACGTATTGCGGCGGGGGAGCATCTTCCGTCTAAGCGCGCCTTTGCCAGTCATCTGGGAATCAGTGTCATTACCATCGAGAATGCATATAGCCAGTTACTTGCCGAGGGCTATATTTGCTCAATGCCGCGTCGTGGCTACTACGCTTGCGAGCTTCCGGATGCACCGGTTTTGGCTTCGGCTGCGGAGGGCATCGACCGAGATGCCGCCTCTGCGGGTCCCAGCGCGCATGATGTCAACGGACAGGTCGAGCGATTCGATGCACTTTCTCCTTCCGCTTTGGAGGCGGCGCGGCTTTGGCAAAGCGCACTACGGGCGACGCTGGCATCCGAAGATGAGCGCGAAATCTTTTCGCCCGCACCGGCGCAGGGCACCGCTCGGCTGCGACGCGCAATTGCTCACCACCTGCGTGGGACAAGGGGCATGAATGTCGATCCCAATAACATTGTTATCGGCGCGGGCGCCCAGCTGCTCGATACCATGTTGGTTCAGTTGCTTGGCGCTGACAAGGTGTATGCCGTTGAGGACCCGGGCTATTTACGTCTGACGCGCATCTATCAGGCTATGGGCTGCAAAGTTCGACATATCCCGTTGGATGATGAGGGCGTGGACTTGAGCGCTCTGCAGAAAACCGGGACCGATGTACTTCATCTGATGCCGTCCCATCAGTATCCGACCGGCCTTGTGACGAGCATTGCGCGGCGCTATGCGCTTCTGAGCTGGGCCGCCGAGCGACCAGGTCGGTATCTCATCGAAGATGACTTTGATTGTGAGTTTCGCCTTGCCGGGAAGCCGATTCCCGCGCTCGCGTCGATCGATGCCGCCCAGTCGGTTATCTACACCAACACGTTTTCGAAGAGCCTTTCATCGGCGTTGCGTTTGGCGTACATGGTGTTGCCCGATGAGTTAATGGAGCGGTTTAGGCGCAACCTTGGTTTCTACGCCTCGTCGGTGAGCTCTGTTGATCAGGTCGCTTTGGCGCGTTTGCTGGAATCGGGTGATTACGAGCGACATGTGAACCGCGTGCGCGTTCGTGCTCGCGAGGCGCGTGATGGCCTGATGGCGCTTGTGCGGAAGGTATTTCCGGCAGGAGAGGTCTCGATCGAGCATGCAGACGCGGGCCTTTACTGTATCGTGGTTGCGGAGCGTGGAGCGGGCGGAAGCTCTTTTGTGCGGGCCCTCACGCGCTCGAGTATCCCTTTTGTCGATATCAGTGACTGTTATTGGTGTGCCGATGGCGCATCTGTCCCTGAAAACTCAAGTCAAATTCTTGTTCAGTATGACGATTTGAGTCCAAAAGCGCTAAATACCTTGGAATCGCAGCTAATGGGAGCACTCTGCAACCTAAGTGAGTAGGCTTTTGGAACTTTGGCGACCAGGCAGTTTTGTAACAAGCTATCTACCTGCGGTTTTGAAAAGCAGGATGACCGGGCTGCTCGGGATGTTCAAAAAAGTCTACTCACTTGTCGCGCAAAGTTTCTGCATGAGAAAAAAATGGGGTTTTCAACAGAACTTCGTCCAGCTCTCGGCAAGCTTTTGGCCAGTTGGGGAGGGCTGTTGAAAACTTGGCAGTCCGTTCGGCACCATTTTTGGCGCGTTCGCGCCAATGCGTGACTGACTGGGTTGAAATTCGTGTTTTCCTGTGCCTATGAAAGATCTACTTTGTGACATATCGGCTTTTAGGTACTGGCGTTTGCCCCCTCAGGTCCGCGCTCTGTGTCCGCCGCTTCCACGACCGGAAGAAGACCGGCAGCGATATGATCTCGCCCGCAACCCGACGGCTGCGGTCGCGCTCGGTTTTCCGTTGTATACATTGGTTCAGACGAGAAACAAACGGACTTGTCCTACCAGCATTAGGCAGCGGCTGTTCCTTGGTGAGCCCCCCAGGGAATCCGTGCTGGAAACGGAGCATGGATTTTTGATTACGTCTCCTCTACTGACGGCATTCATCATGTCGCGGCATCTGACGGATCTTCAGCTTCTTTTTGTGTTGGCGGAGATGTGCGGCCTGTTTGCGGTGTGTGCTCTGCCGGCGGCACTTGAGGCGGAGCTTACGCGTGCAATTGATTCGGGCGCGATTTCGACGACGTTGGGTTGGGTGCGCTGCCCGTCCGAGGACGGCACCGCTTCAAATTTATGGCGTCGAGACGCTTTGGTTTTGGGCAGAGACCTTGACCGTTTTTGTTCAGATGTTTGCGGGATGCGTTACGGCAATAGATTTATGGCGGTATCGCAATTCGTTCCATTGGGTGCCGCGTCGCCTTTTGAGGTCGAGGCGTATTTGCTACTTGCACTGCCGCGATCCCTGGGAGGCGAAGGTTTTTGCGACATAGAGCTTAATGTTGAAGTGATGCTAGGCACAAGTGCTCGAGCGATTGTGGGAAAGTCCCGTGTATATATCGACCTACTTCTTTCTTCACCGGACGGTAGGCGACAGGTGGCCATTGAATGTCAGGGAAAGGCCTCGCACGGACGCGCAGGGGATGGCTTGCGTGACGCTGACCGCATGACGGCCCTTCAGGCCATGGGCTACGATGTGCTTCTCCTGACATACAGACAGATATCGGATGAGGATAGATTCCGCGCGATCGTTAAGGCCGTATGCAGGATGCTCGATGCTGAATATCGTGATAAAAGCTCAGATGAGCAAAGGGCTGAGGCATTACTCCGGTCTGAACTATTCGTTGACTGGACAAAATTGGGAGTAATCGACGGAAAGATGCCCGCTAGACACAAAATGGCTCGATCGTGGACGGCTGCGGTTCTAAGTGAGTAGGCTTTTAGCACTTTGGCGACCAGGCCGTTTTGCAACAAGTCATTTACCTGCGGCTTTATAAAGCAATATGGGTGGTGTGCTCGGCAAGTTCCAAAAAGTCTACTCACTTAGTTTTTGACGAGAAGCCGATGCCGAAGGCGGTCCTATTTCAGGGCGTTAACAAGTTCGTGAGGCACGAAAAAGGCCCGAACCAATACGGTCCGGGCCTCATCGAGCTTGAGGTTATGTCTCAGGCGGTTGGCTTAGCCAAAGTAGCGCTTGAGCAGGCCGGCGAAAGCCTTGCCGTGGCGGGCCTCGTCGCGAGCCATCTCGTGCACGGTGTCGTGGATGGCATCGAGGCCGGCGGCCTTGGCACGCTTGGCAAGATCGGTCTTGCCGGCGGTGGCGCCGTTCTCGGCCTCAACGCGCATCTCGAGGTTCTTCTTGGTGGAGTCGGTCACGACCTCGCCCAGGAGCTCGGCGAACTTGGCGGCATGCTCGGCCTCCTCGTGGGCAGCCTTTTCCCAGTACAGGCCGATCTCGGGATAGCCCTCGCGATGAGCGACGCGAGCCATGGCCAGGTACATACCGACCTCAGAGCACTCGCCCTCAAAGTTGGCGCGCAGGTCGGCAACGATGTCCTCAGAGACACCCTCCATCTTGGCGACGCCCACGACGTGCTCGGCGGCCCACTCGAGCTGGCCCTCCTCCTGCTTCAGGAAACGAGAACCGGGAACGCCGCACTGGGGGCACTTAAAATCCTCGGGCAGCTGGTCGCCGTCGAACTCTTCCACATAACCGCAAACGGGGCAAACAAACTTCATGATTCGATCCTTTCGATCGATGGCGATTGCGCGCTCGTCCGGTCCCGTAAGGGCCCTCTCCGGACGTGCGTCTTGACGAGTTCTATTATCCATAAATGCAACCAAATGTGAAGCCTATTAGGAATGATTTTTAATAAAACAATTTTGAGATATGAAGATGTTGATTGATTAACGATTGGCAGGCCGTCTTTGACCGTCGCTGAGTACAATCGGTCGAGCAAATGTTGACCAATCAACAAATGAGGGAGTTTCCTTTATGCATCTAGCCCGTCGTGCCTGGTGCCGAACATATCAGACGGTTTTTCGCATTGCATTGCCGATCCTGCCCTATACCGAGCCGCACATTTTAGAGCATGCCGAGGATGTGCCCACAGTGCTTCAAAAGCGCTCGATCCAGAAGGTCCTTATCGTGACGGATCCCGGCATTGCCCGTCTGGGGCTCACGGCATCACTCGAGCGTGCGGTTACGGCTCAGGGGATTGGTGTTACGGTCTATGCCGAAACGCGTGCGAACCCTACGGTCTCAAACGTGGAGGAAGCGGCGTCCCTGTATCGAGAGAACGACTGCCAGGCCATTATCGGCTTTGGCGGAGGATCGGCCATGGACTGTGCCAAGGGCGTGGGGGCACGTATCGCGCAGCCAAACAAGCCCATCAACAAGATGCGTGGCCTGTTGCGCGTCCACCGTCTCCTGCCGCTGCTTATTGCGGTTCCCACTACCGCCGGTACGGGAAGCGAAGTCACGCTCGCGGCGGTTATCACCGATGACGAGACGCACTATAAATACCCCATTAACGACTTTGTGCTTATCCCGCGCCTTGCGGTGCGCGACCCCGAGTTTACGCGCGGCCTGCCCGCCTCCATTACGGGGCAGACGGGGATGGACGCCCTGACGCATGCCGTCGAGGCCTTTATCGGGCGAAGCACCACGCCCTATACGCGCAAGATGGCGCGACAGGCGGTTCAGCTCATCCACGACAATTTGCTCGAGGCCTATGAGCATGGCGACAACATGCACGCACGTCGCAATATGCTTGCGGCGGCGTATAAGGCGGGTGTTGCCTTTACGCGCTCCTATGTTGGATACGTTCATGCCATCGCACACAGCTTGGGCGGGCGTTACGGGATTCCGCACGGCTTGGCTAACGCCATTATCCTGCCGCATATGCTTCGCGCCTATGGCGAAGCTGCTGCTCCCAAGCTCGCCGATCTCGCCCGCATGGCCGGCATCGCGCCGGTTAACGCGCAGGACAGCCTGGCGGCCGAGGCCTTTATCGATTGGGTCGATCGAATGAACGCCGCCTTGGACATTCCCAAGTATGTGACGGGTATTCGCCGCTCCGATATTCCGCAAATGGCGGCACATGCCGATGCCGAGGCCAATCCGCTGTACCCCGTTCCGCTTTTGATGGACCGCCTGGAGCTCGAGCATATGTACGAAGTTGTTGCAGGTGGTATGTTTGAGGACGAGAACTAGGAGGGTCCATGAACACCGAGGAAATTGCGCGCATCGTCGGCGATCAGCGCACCTACTTTAAGACGCACGCTACGTTTGATGTCGATGCTCGCCGCCGCGCACTGGTGCGCCTGCGCGATGCGGTGCGGGCCCACGAGGCCGATATTGCCCATGCGCTCAAGACCGATTTGGGAAAGTCGCATGACGAGGCCTATATGTGCGAGATCGGCACGTCGCTTTCCGAGATTCGTCATCACATCGCTCATGTGGCTCGATGGAGTCGTCCGCGCCTGCGTCCGTGTGACCTCGCTAACGCCGTGAGCGTGTGCAAAACGCAAGCCGTGCCCTATGGCGTCACGCTTATCATGGCGCCCTGGAACTATCCGTTTTTGCTGACGCTCGAGCCACTCGCCGGGGCTCTTGCCGCGGGCAATACCGTGGTCATCAAGCCGAGTGCCTATGCTCCGGCATCGAGTGCGGTGCTCAAGCAAATCTGTGAAGAGGCATTTGATCCGCGCCTGGTGACGGTTGTCGAGGGCGGGCGCGCCGAAAACCAAGCGCTGCTCGATGAGTGCTGGGACAAGATCTTCTTTACCGGTAGTGTTCCGGTTGGCAAGCTCGTCATGGAGCGCGCGAGTAAAAACCTTACGCCCGTGACGCTTGAGCTGGGCGGAAAGAGCCCCTGTGTCGTGGATGCGACGGCAAACCTGAAGGTCGCGGCGCGGCGTATCGCATTTGGTAAATGGCTCAACGTGGGCCAGACCTGCGTGGCGCCCGACTACCTGCTGGTCGACGTGCGCGTGCACGATGAGCTGTTGGGTCTCATCAAGGAGGAGGTCCGTCGCATGTTTGGCGAGCACCCGCTCGACAACGAGGACTACGGTCATATTGTCAACGCCAAGCATTTTGCGCGCGTGCGCGGGCTGATCGACCCCGATAAGGTTGTGCTGGGAGGAACGGCGCGCGAGTCGTCGCTCAAAATTGAGCCGACGATCCTAGACGGCGTGGCGCCTGAGGACGCCGTGATGCAGGAGGAGATTTTCGGCCCCATCTTGCCGGTGCTGACGTTTGAGAGCCTAGACGAGGCCGAAGCGTTTATTACGGATCGTCCGACGCCGCTGGCCCTGTATATCTTTAGTCAGGATCGCGCGGTTCAGCAGCGCTTTGTGCGCTACGTGCCCTTTGGCGGCGGCTGCGTCAACGACACGATCATGCATCTGGCTACGAGCCATATGGGCTTTGGCGGCATGGGCGCGAGCGGCATGGGGCAGTACCATGGCCGCGAGAGCTTCGATACGTTTAGCCATAAGAAGAGCATCGTGAACAAGGCAACGTGGCTGGACGTGCCGTTTCGGTATGCGCCCTACGCAAGCTGGAAGCACAAATTTGTGCGCATGTTTGTGCATTAGGAAATGGCAGGTAATACGAACAAGTGTTCCTATTACCTGTCATTAACGTTAGACTACTGCTATGGGGTACGGATGGGCCAACTCCCTTTAGAAGGGAATTGGTATGAACGTAAGCGATGTTATTTCGTTACTGGCGTTGTTAATCGCGGCTATCGAACTCGGCCTGTTTATCGGCCGAATGAAATAGCCGCCCCCGCGTAAGCGAAGACGGCCACTTCTCACGATGAAAACGTGTATCGGAGTTGGCAAGACCCGCTGCCACGGGTGCCATCCGTACCCCTATCTTATCTGCAAGCGCTCTGTCTCGCAAGCGTTGCGGCAACTGGGTGAAAGGCGCGAGCGGGTGAATTCGTGTCCGCACGGGCCCGTAAACTTCTCAGTGAGGTTAAGCGTTGGTTTATCCGGCCGTTAGAGGAGTTGCCATGTACGAGCCTTCACGTGTTCTTCTGTCATTTCATATCGCAGGATTTCAATATGCCGACGGCGCTTTGGTCCTAGGCGATCTTAAAGTGGGCGATAAACTGACGCTGTGCGCCGAGCGCGATAATCCCCATGATCCCGAGGCGGTTGCGATTTACTGTGGCAACACCAAGCTTGGCTATGTTCCGGGAAACGAGGTCGGCCCGCTGTCCTTGATGATGTATTACGGCCATGAGGACGTATTTGAGGCCCGCGTGCAACAGGTTGCTCCCGAGCGCAGCCCGTGGCATCAGGTGCGTGTTGGACTCTACGTGGTGGATGCACGCTAATCGGTAAGGGAGACTGCCATGTTTGATGACGACGACCAGTTCGATCTGACAGACGATCCGTTTGAGTGGGATATGCTACTCGATGACGATGAGTTGGAGCGGGATTGTAAGAAGCGGCAGGATAAGAATACCCAGGGTGACGCTTCGAAAAAGCAAGACAAGCGCCGCCGCGGACTGTTCGGCGGGTTCTTTGGATAACCGCCGCATCGCTGCGTCTGTATACTTAGCACGAGTTGAACACGTTGCGAAATGAGGACAGAGACGATGATGTGGTTTACCGCCGATCTGCACCTGGGCGATACGAATATCTTGCACGACATGGACCGGCCGTTTGGCTCGGTCGAGGAGATGAATCGCAAGGTCATCGATGCCATCAATGAGTGCGTGGCTGTGGATGACCGTCTCTACATTCTGGGTGACTTTACCTATCGTTTGCCCCTGGCGGAGGCGGTGCGCCTGCGCGAGCGTATTGCCTGCCAAAACGTGACGCTCATCCGTGGTAACCATGACGGCGATTGGGAAGATCCCGACGTGCCGCAAATTTGGGAAGACGTGCGTGATTATCTGGAGATTGCCCCCGGCTATGCCAAGGGCCATCGTCTGGTTATGAGCCACTACCCCATGCTTAGCTGGAATGGCAAGGCGCGTGGCGCCATCATGCTGCACGGGCATATCCACAGCAGGGGAGACCGCACCAACGCGCGCAACCGCGATCGCGAGCGCCCCATTTACCGCTACGATGTGGGCCTCGACGCCAACGAGTACAAGCCCGTAAGCCGCGACCAGATTCTTAGCTTCTTTGGGCTATAGGGTGCCAGAACCACCACAAAGGGGACAGTGAACTTTTGTGGTGGTTTTCACATAGATTGGAGTCGTTATGAAGCAATTGCTTATTCGTGCCGATGATATCGGGTATTCGTATGCCGTTGACTTAGGGATTGCTCGCAGCGTCAACGAGGGCTTGGTGCGCTCGGCGGGCCTTATGCCAAATATGCCCGAGGCCGAGCGTGGGTGGTCGCTCGTGGCGGATGCCGATATTGCAGTGGGCCAGCATACCAACGTGTGCCTGGGCAAGCCGTGCGCCGATCCGGCGCTCATCCCGAGCATGCTCAACGAGAGCGGCGAGTTCCATAGCAGCCGTACCTTCCGTGAGCATTTTAAGCGCGGTGAGGAGCTGATAGACTTCGACGAGGCCTGCATCGAGATCCGCGCACAGCACGACCGTTTTGTCGAGATTGTGGGCCGCGAGCCCGATTACTTTGAGGCCCATGCCGTCATGAGCGAAAACCTTAACCGAGCGATCTCGGCGGTTGCCCAGGAGCTGGGCCTTAAGGAGCAAAAGGCAAGCTTCGACCCCACGGCGGTGGTGCATTGCGGAGATACCGACCTGCGCATGGTGATGCATTCGATGGAGCCGGGCTACGAACCCAAGGACTCGATTATGCAGACGGTTCGCGAGATATCCGACGGCGAGACGGTCGTTTTTGTGTGTCACCCGGGCTATCTTGATCGCTTTATCCTCGAGAACAGCTCGCTTACGACTGATCGTACCAAGGAAGTCGATGCGCTGATCGATCCTGAGCTGCGCGCTTGGCTCGAGTCTCAACCCGATCTTCGCCTGATCGACTATCGCGACCTGTAAGAGCTCAAGCCAACACAAGGGGAACAGGCACCTTTGCGGTGGTTCTGGCGCCGTTGCCATTATGGTGGCGGCGCCTTTTTTGTCCGTGCGGCGCGGTAGAGTGTAGGCGGTTGAAATTTGCGTCCATCGAGGAGCTGTTATGAACGAGATCAAGTGCCCGCATTGCGGCGAAGTTTTTAAGGTCGATGCGTCCGGCTATGCGGACATCGTCAAACAGGTGCGCGATGCTGAGTTCTCGCGCGACCTGGACGAGCGTGTGAAGGCGGTCCAGCGCGAGGGCGAGCAGGCGCTGGAGCTTGAGCGCTCGCGTTCGACGGCTGCCCTGCAGGAGGCGGAGTCTCAGCGCGATGCACAACTCGTTGAGCAGAAGAATGCTGCGGCTCGGGAGTTGGCACAAGAGGTCGCCAAGCGCGATGCCGAGCTTGTCGAGCTGCGCGCCAAGCTCGAGGGCGCTGCCGCAGAGCGCGAGAGCGCAAGCCAGCGTGCGGCGGTTGAGGCCCGTGCCGATGCTCAGAAGGAGAATGCTGAGCTTCAGCGCGAGATCGACAATTTGCGTGCGCAGCTGGGGCGCAAAGATGACGAAGCCAAGCTTGCCGAGTCGGCGGCGCGCAACGCTGCTCAAAACGATTTAGCTGCACGTGATGCCCAGATTGCCGAGCTGCAGGCCAGGCTTGCCGCAGCGGACAAGGCTCAGGAGATGGCGCTTGCCGCTGCCGCGGCAGAGTCGCAGCGTGATCTCGATGCCGCTCGCAGCGAGGCCGAACGTGCACTTGCTGACTACCGCGCGACGGTACAGGAGAAGTTTTCCGCCGCAAAGGTACAATCTGAGCAAGAGGCTGAGGGTCTGCGTGCCCAGCTGCGCGAGCAGGAGCTGATGGCAAAAATGAACCTGTCGGAGGCAGTCGCCGCGGCGGAGCGAGAGCGCGACGAGGCACGTGCGAAACTGACGAGTGAGCTGGCAGTGCGCGATTCGCGCGAGGAACAGGCAAAGGCGGCACATGAGCTCGAGCTTGCTCAAGCCAAGCGTGCGAGCGATGAGCTGATCCGCTACAAGGATGAAGAGATTGAGCGCCTTAAGGACATGAAGGTCCGCCTGTCCACCAAGATGGTGGGCGAGTCGCTCGAGCAGCACTGCGAGACCGAGTTTAACCGTCTGCGCATGACGGCGTTTCCTAACGCGTACTTCGAGAAAGATAACGATGCGTCCGAGGGTACCAAGGGCGACTTTATCTTCCGCGAGTGCGACGCGAGCGGCAACGAGATCATCTCGATCATGTTCGAGATGAAAAACGAGAACGACGAGACCGCGACCAAGCACAAGAACGAGGACTTCTTTAAGAAGCTCGACCACGATCGCCGACAGAAGGGCTGTGAGTATGCAGTGCTCTGCACCCTGCTGGAGCCCGAGAGCGAGCTCTATAACGCGGGTATTGTCGACGTGAGTTACCGCTATGAGAAGATGTACGTGATCCGCCCGCAATTCTTCATTCCCATGATCACGCTGCTGCGCAACGCCGCCATGGGTTCGCTGCGCTATAAGCAGGAGCTGGCGGAGTACAAACAGCAGAATATCGATGTTACGAACTTCGAAGCCAAGATGGAGAAGTTCAAGGACGGCTTCTCGCGCAACTACAACCTGGCGAGTAAGCAGTTCGAGTCGGCGATTAAGGAGATCGATGCCGCCATTAAGCAGCTCGAGAAGACCAAGGACGACCTGCGTCGCAGTACCGAGAATCTGCGTCTGGCCCACAACAAAGCCGATGAACTCACCATTCGAAAGCTCACGTGGGGCAACAAGACCATGAAGGCTGCCTTTGACGAGGCACGTGAGGCTGCGCCGGAGACAGGTGATGAACCAGCCGAGGCGGATTCGTATGAGGTCGAGGATGCCGAGTAAGGCATAGCGTTTAGTGCAAAAGCGGGGCCGCTGGCGATATTGCCAACGGCCCCGCTTCGTTTCGTTCCAGTATGTTCGGTTAGTCCTCGAGCAGGTCCTCGATAAAACCGACGCGGTAGTTTTTGAAGATGACCTCGCCGCCGTCTTGCGTGGCGTCCAGATCGACATCGCCCATGATGCCAAAGTCGTGGTCGCCTTCCTCGTCGGCAAAGATCTGATGCACGTGCCACACGTGCGCGGTCTTCTCATCGGACTCATCGATGGAAAACATCGCGGCACTGCGGGCATCTCCGTCGGTGAGGATCTCCTCGTGCTGTTCGTGGTAGGCATCGAGCGCCTTTTGCCAGCGGATCTCGCTCATGCCCCAGTCGTCGTCGAGTTCGCCCAGGTCGCGAACGTGCTCGCGAGCGGCAAGGGTTACGCGGCGGAAGAGCGCATTACGCACCAGCAGCGTGCAGCCGCGGCGGTCCGCCACGACCTCGTCGATGCCCTGCGGCGGCGCGGCGTCGAGGGCAGCCGGATTGCCGGCGTTCTCCCACTCGTCCACCAGGCTCGAGTCCACCGAGCGCACCACAAAGCCCAGCCACGAGATAATGTCGCGCAGGCGCTCGTCGCGCTTCTCAATGGGTACGGTGCGGTCAAGCGAACGGTAAGCCTCTGCCAGGTAGCGTAGCAAAATGCCCTCGGAGCGGGCGATGCCGAGCTTTTGGATATAGCCCTTAAAGTCGCTCGCGCTCTCCAGCATATCGCGCAGGACGCTCTTGGGAGAGAGCTGGTAGTCGTTTGCCCAGGGTACCTCCTGGCAGTACTTGTCAAAAGCGGCGTCGAGCAAATCCTCGAGCGGCTTTTCGTACGTGACGTCTTGAATGCGCTCCAGACGCTCCTCATATTCAATGCCGTCGGCCTTCATCTCGGCCATAGCGCGATCGCGTGCGGCGCGCTCCTGTGCGCGCAGCACCTGCTTGGGATCCTCGAGCGTTGCCTCGACCATCGAGATCAGGTCCATGGTATAGGTCTCGCTCTCGGGATCGAGCAGCTCCAATGCGGCAAGCAAGAACGGCGAGAGCGGCTGGTCGAGCGCAAAGTCCTCGGGCAGATCGACCGTCAGTGCATAGTCGATGTCCGGCGCGGCGTCAGTCGGGGCGTCGGGCGCGGGCGGCACCTCGGTGCGCACGACGACGCCGGAGTCGATGAGCGTGGCGAAGATTTCGTCGGCGCGAACCTCGAGCTTGGTCTTTTCCTCGGGGGTCTGCAGGCTTGTCTCGATGAGGTCGTGTACGCGGGCACGGGCATCGCCGCCCTGCTCGACCACGCTAATCACCATGGAGTGTGTGATGCGAAGGCGCGGCTTGAGCGTTTCGGGCTGCGTCTCGATCAGGCGCTCAAAGGTCTGCTTGTTCCAGGTGACAAAGCCCTCGGGGGCCTTCTTCTTTTTAATCTTACGGAGCTTTTTGGGGTCGTCGCCCGCTTTGGCCATAAGCTTGGCATTCTCGATCTCGTGCTCGGGTGCCTCGGCGATGACCATGCCCTCGGTATCGAAGCCCGAGCGGCCGGCGCGACCGGCAATCTGATGGAACTCGCGGGCGCGCAGGCGACGCATCTTGTAGCCATCGAACTTGGTGAGCGCGGTGAGCACCACGGTGTGGATGGGCACGTTGATACCGACGCCGAGTGTGTCGGTGCCGCAAATGACGGGCAGTAGGCCCTGCTGCGCCAGGCGTTCGACCAGTAGGCGATAGCGCGGCAGCATACCGGCGTGGTGCACGCCGACGCCGCAGCCAAGCAAACGCTTGAGGATCTTGCCGAAGGCCGTCGAGAAGCTCGTGCCCTTGGCCGCCTCCTTGATGGCCTCGCGCTGCTCCTTGCTGGCAATGCCAAAGTTGGCGAGCGACTGTGCCGTCGCAAGGGCGGCATCCTGGCTAAAGTGCACGATATAGAGCGGGGCCTCTCCGCCGCGCATCGCGAGCTCGACGGTGCCCTCGAGGGAGGTCGTCACGTAGTCGTAGCTCAGCGGCACGGGGCGTGGGGCATCGACGACCAGGTCGCAGGTAGCGCCGGTGTGTTCCTCGAGTGAGGCGGCGATGGCAGTGACATCGCCGAGCGTGGCGCTCATGAGCATGAATTGCGTGTGAGGCAGGGTGAGCAGTGGCACCTGCCAGGCCCAGCCGCGGTCGGGGTCGGCAAAATAGTGGAACTCGTCCATGGCGACGCAGCCCACGTCGGCGCCCTCGCCCTCGCGCAGTGCATCGTTGGCAAGGATTTCTGCCGTGCAGCAGATGACGGGCGCCTTGGTGTTGATATGCGTGTCGCCGGTGATCATGCCGACGTTATCGCGGCCGAGCACCTGCACAAGGTCGAAAAACTTTTCGCTGACCAGAGCCTTGATGGGGGCCGTGTAATAACAGCGCTTGCCCTGTGCCATGCCCATAAAGAGCATGCCTAGCGCGACAAGCGACTTGCCCGATCCGGTCGGTGTTCCCAAAATGACATGGTCACCGGCGGCTAGATCCATGAGGGCCTCTTCCTGGTGGTCCCACAGCTCAATACCGCGGTCGCTTGTCCATTCAAAGAAGCGTTCGAAGGCCTGATCGGGCGTGAGCCATGGTTCGGGCTCGCTACCATCCTCGGGCTCCCACCAGGTGGGGGAGAGCGCGCCGAGCGAGCCGAATTCGGCTTCGGTTCCCGTGCCGCCCGAGAACGAGCTGGCGGCGCCGGCGCCAGAAACGGTGCTGGCGGAAGTATCTGTCGTGGTCTGTGCCATGTGGTTGCTTTCTCTCGCCGTTTGTCCGCCAACTATTATGGCGTAGCAGCGGCGCGGGGTGCCAGCGCGCGAGAAAATGCAGGAAATGGGCGTTCTGCCCGGCCGTTTGGTGCGGTTGCCAGCTAAGTGAGTAGACTTTTTGCGATGTCGCGAGCACATGGCTTTTGCACAAGGGCTCTACCTGCGGTTTTATTTTTCGCTACGCGGGTTGTGCTTGGCTATTGCAAAAAAGTCTACTCACTTAGGCTTGAGGGTCGTTCGCCGGCGCCTATTCGCGCTTGTTTGCCGACGTCGCGACCATCAGAAGCCCCTAGGACTCTTGCGGCAGACGCTTCTTGCCCTTGCGGGCGCGGTTTTTAAAGTTCTCGACGGCCTCTTCCATGCCGAGGGGCACATAGGTAAGCTCATCGAGGTTATCGGGCAGGTAGCAGGCAAGGCTTTGCTCCTGCGCTCGGCCTGCTGCGAGTTGCTCTTCGGTAGGCTTCTCGCCGGGTGTGGCACAAATGCCGTAGGCGACAGCACCCATCTCGCGCGTGCGGCACTCGTACTCGGTCTCGGGATGCTCGGGATGGTCGCGGCGGACGTCGTCACTAACCCAAAGCGTGCCGTAGCCGGCCGCGGCAAACTGCCCCAGGGCGTAGTCGCGCAATGGCTTGCTGTCGGTTCGCAGCGTGACGGTGGCGCCGGCTGAAAAGAGCGGGCGATAGAGCATCAGATGGTCGACATGGACGAGTCGTTTTTTGGCGTACTTGGCCTTGGGCTGCGGCGTGGGAAAGTTAACGGTGATGGCATCGAGCTCGCCTGCGGCAAACAGCTGCGGCAGCGATGTGGCGCCTCGGGGCAGGACGAGTGCGTTGGTCAGTTCCTGCTCGCAGATTTTCTGTGCGGCATAGGCGATGCAGATGGGCTCCTGGTCCATACCGACAAAGAGCGTGTTCGGCTCGCGGGTGGCGCGCTCTACCAGGTACGTTCCCTTGCCACAGCCAAGATCCAGGTGAAGGTGTTCGAAGGGCTTGCTGCCAACTGGCGCGCAGGCCTCGCGCCAATCCCCGGCATATGCCTCGGGGTTCGTCTCAATCGCATCGGCGTAGCGCTCCAAGCGCTCCTCGAGCACAAAGTTCTTAGGCGTGCGAACGTGGACGGCTCCCATGAGGCTCCTTGGTCATAAGTATGGAACGCATAACTGCGCGTTCCGTCAATGGGTTGAAAAAAGGTGGGCATAGTTTGCCCGAAAGATGCGGTGCGGCTCGGCGGCGAGTCGTCGGTGCCTACAGACGCTTGAGAATCACATAGCGGTTGAGCTCGCCGCTACGACCGTCAGCATGGAAACGCTCAAGCTCGCGCACGGGGACCTCGCCGCTCTTGTAGAACGTACGCACGCCGCGCACCAGGTCGGTGATCTGCTGATCGTCAAAGTGATGACAATAGCGGTAGGCGTGGCGGTCGTTTTGCCAGCCAATGAGGTGGTCGCCGGCTTCAAACTGCACGGAATCGTAACCCTCAAACGGCGGGGTGAGCTCGGCGCGGGCTTCGGCTCGAACGGCCTTGCGCGCCATGCGCTCGTCGTTCATAAACTCCCAAAAGCTGATGGCGATGATGCCGCCTGGGCGCGTTTGCCGCACCAGGGCGTCGAGCACGCGTACGCGGTACTCGCACGACGGCACGTGGTGCATAAAGCCAAAGCAGACCGAGATATCGGCGAGCGGGGCGTCGAAAAGCACGTTGGGCGTCTCGGCGGGGTTGAGCTTCATGAGGGCGTCGAGCACGTCGAGTTCCTGGAAGTGCAGGTTGGGAATGCGCAGGGCGTGACCGTGCGCATCGATAGCCAAATCCTGACACGAGTCAACACCATAGAACTCAAACGGGCAGCTGGCATCTGCCGAGGGGTTTGCGCCGTCGACGCCCTTGGCGGCAAGTGCGCCGCCGGCGGCAAAGTTCTCGAATCGCATATTGCCGCAGGCAAGATCGAAGACGCGGACGGGATGCTCGATCGTGGCGACGTCGAGCTGTTCGAGCGCGATATCCATGGTGCGCACCCAGCCGGGCCACGGGGCCTGGCGCGTATCGGAAAAGGAAGCGGAGTGCTCGCGATAGAACGTATTGTTGAGCTGGATGAGCGATGAGGCGAAATCGCGGTTCACGGCGCGGAACTCCCTCCGTTGGCGGTGCGGAATAAACAGTACGACCATACTACCGTTAACGCCGCAACGGGGACAACCGAGCCGTGGGTCATTGCTTTGTTTGGACACATTTCCGCAGCTCATATGTGCCCGCAACCGCCGGTTGTCAAAAATCTCACTAGAATAGGTGGCATGCTTTTGGCGGTGGCGGATAGATTTTTAACTGTGCAAGGCGCCTTAAGAACAAAAACGGTCCGGCGGCACGGCTGGCATCACAAAGGAGGAACCATGAATGTAGAAACTGCGCAGCGGCTCGCCGACCTTCGCCGCAGCAAGGGCTTTAGCCAAGAAGGGCTGGCGCGAAAGCTGGGGCTGTCGCGCCAGGCGGTCAGTAAATGGGAGCGTGCGGAGAGCTCGCCCGATACCGAGAACCTGATCTCGCTCGCCAAGCTCTATGGTGTGAGTCTGGACGAGCTGCTCAATCCGAGCGATGAGATTGAGGACGATATCGAGTTTGAGAACGAGGACCGCGCTCGTCAGCGCGAGGCCGAGGCGGCAGAGCGCGCACGCACCCATGAGGCGGCGGCGCGCGCTACCGAGGCGGCAACGCAGGCGAGTGATGCTGCGGCCAAGGCGGCGCAAGCGGCAAGCTGGAGTGCGCAGGCCGCCAATGCCGCTACGGCGCAGGCGACGAGTGGCACCGCGGTTGGCTCGACTCCGGTGAAGGGCCCGTTCCAGTCGTTCCCGTATTGGGCCGTATGCTGGCTGCTGTTCTTTTTGCTGATGTTCCTGTTTGGTGCCGGCCCCTTTGCCGCGCTGATCTTCTTTACGATTCCCATCTAGGTAATGTCGAGAAAGTTGGTGTAGCGCCCGATCCGAAGTGAGTCGGCCCGGCGT